>NZ_RZRV01000042.1:0-55200 GCF_004023085.1 Mesorhizobium sp. M7A.F.Ca.US.010.02.1.1
ACAAACTCCAACTTCCCATCCATCACGCTGGTGTTCCCAAATGGCATCGCGAACCTCCCGGCGCAAAGCACGCCAAACTGTTCGCGATGTCCTCGCACACCTGTTCGCGATGTCTCCGGTCCAAACACCCCCTTGCGGGGGAGATGGCCGGCAGGCCAGAGGGGGGTGTTCAAGTGCTGAGCGTGCCGGCATGAACTGCATCAGAGGAGCAACCCTTGCCAGCTGAATCCGCATCGCCCGAACCCGTCCTGCTCGCCGTCGAGGGCATCACCAAGCATTTCGCCGGCGTCACCGCGCTAAGCGATGTCTCGCTCGACATCCGCCCCGGCGAAATCCTCGGCCTGCTGGGCGAAAACGGCGCCGGCAAGTCGACGCTCTTGAAAATTCTCTCGGGCGTCATGCCGCCGTCGGGCGGCCGCATCACTTTCGACGGTGCCGATTATCATCCATCCAGCCCGCAGGATGCCAAGCGGCTCGGCATCGTCACCATCTACCAGGAACTGAGCCTGATCCCGACGCTGACTGTGGCGGAGAATATCTTTATCGGCCGCGCGCCGATCGGTCCGCTCGGGCTGGTGAGTTGGGGGCGCATGGAGCAAGAATCGCGCTCGATCATCGCCCGCGTCGGCCTCTCCATCGATCCGATGACGCCGGTGTCGGCGCTGTCGGTGGCCGAACAGCAACTGGTCGAGATTGCCCGCGCCCTGTCGCTGAAAAGCCGGCTGATCATCATGGACGAGCCGACCTCGGCGCTGACCGAGACCGAGGTGCAGCGGCTGCTGTCGATCATGGATCGGCTGCGCAAGGACAAGGTCGCCATCATGTTCGTCACCCACCGGCTGGAGGAAGCGTCCGCCATATGCGATCGCATGACGGTGCTGCGCGACGGGCGGCTGGCCGGGCATCTTAACCGCGAGGGCGGACCGATCGCGCTGCCCAAAATCATCGAGAAGATGGTCGGCCGCGCGGCGTCCGAGCTCTACGCCCGGCCGGCGCAGCGCGCGGTGGCCGGCGATATCGTGCTGTCGGTGCGCGGCCTGCGCACCGTTCGCGACCCCGAGGCGCCCCACGCCATCGTGCTCGACGGCGTCGACATCGACCTCAAGGCCGGTGAAATCCTCGGCGTCGCCGGGCTTGTGGGGTCCGGCCGCACGGAACTGGCGCGCGCCATCTTCGGCGCCGACCGCATCGCGGCCGGCACCATCACGCTCGACGGGAAGCCGATCGCCCCGGCATCACCCGCGGACGCCATTGCGCTCGGCATCGGCCTGCTACCGGAGGACCGCAAGCACCAGGCGATCTTTGCCGCGCTGGGCATCCTGCCGAATTTCTCCATCGCTTCGCTGGGCAGCTTCAGCAACGGTTTCGGCTTCATGGCCGAGCGGCGCGAGCGCGATGCGCTGTCCGGGTTTCGCAAGATGCTGTCGATCCGCATGGCTTCGGCCGAGCAGGCGATCGAAGGCCTGTCGGGCGGCAACCAGCAGAAGGTGATCCTGGCGCGCTGGCTGGCGCGCGATCCGAAAGTGCTGATCGTCGACGAGCCGACTCGCGGCGTCGATGTCGGCGCCAAGACAGAGGTGCACCAGATCCTGGTGCAGCTTGCGGCGCGCGGCATTGCGGTGATGATGATTTCGTCCGAGCTGCCCGAGGTGCTTGCGGTGTCGGACCGCATCGTCACCATGCGCCGGGGACGCATCACCGGCCAGATGCCGGGCGTCGAGGCAAACGAGGAAAGACTGATGGAACTGATGGCACTCGACCGCAAGGAGATACTATGAGCGTGGCGGGGGAACAGGATCAGCGCGGCGGTGTCAACTTCGCGCGGCTTTTGATGAGCTTCGGGCCGCTGCTGTTCTTGGTGGCGCTGATCATCGTCTTCACGGTGCTGAAGCCGAGCTTCATGGACCCGATCAATTTGTTCAACATCACAAGGCAGATCTCGATCACCGGGCTGATTGCGCTCGGCATGACCTTCGTCATCCTCACCGCCGGCATCGACCTGTCGGTCGGTTCGCTGCTCGCCTTCTGCGGTATGGTCGCCGCCGTGGTCGCCAAGGGCGGCTCCGCCAACACGCTGTCGCTGTCGACGAGCGGCACGCAAGGGTTCGGCTGGTTCGCAGCACTCTTGGCCGCCGTCGTTGTGGGCGCTGCTGCCGGCGGGGTGCAAGGGCTTGTCATCACCCGGCTAAAAGTGCCGCCCTTCGTCGTCACGCTGGGCGGGCTGACGGTGTTTCGCGGGCTGACGCTGACCATCTCAAACGGCGGCCCGATCTCGGGCTTCGACGCCTCGATGCGCTGGTTCGGAACCGGGCTGATCGGCCCCGTGCCGGTGCCGGCGCTGATCTTCGCCGCGGCCGCCATCCTGTGCCACATCGTGCTGCGCTACACGCGCTACGGCCGAGCCGTCTATGCCGTCGGCGGCAATGCCGAGGCGGCAAGGCTGTCGGGCCTGCGCGTCGACCGCATCCTGATCTCGGTCTATGTCATCGTCGGCTTTTTTGCCGGGCTTGCCGCCTTCGTGCTGTCGGCGCGGCTGAACTCCTCCGAAGCAGTCGCCGGTATTGGCTACGAGCTGACGGTCATCTCGGCCGTCGTCATCGGCGGCACCTCGCTGTTCGGCGGCATCGGCTCTGTCGGCGGCACGGTGGTGGGCGCCGCGCTCATCGGCGTGCTGCAAAACGGGCTGCAGTTCAACAACGTCTCGTCCTACACGCAAAGCATCGTCATCGGGCTCATCCTGATCCTGGCGGTGGCGTTCGACCGGTGGCTGAAATCGCGGGTGAGAAGGTGAGGAGCAAAGGGGGAGGAGCGGTTGGCGCCCAGGCACCCCCCTCTGTCCTGCCGGACATCTCCCCCGCAAGGGGGGAGATTGGCAGCTTCGTCCTCGCCGCTTTCTCTTCAACGTTGAAAATTGGCGAAAGCAGTCATGACGTCCAATCTCCCCCCTTGCGGGGGAGATGTCCGGTAGGACAGAGGGGGGTGCCTCGCACCTGCGCTTGCTAGGGACCCCCATTCTTGCAAAACAAGCATGCTTTGCTAGAAAGACCTGGGGCGGGTGGCATCGTGAGAGAACCTCATGTTTGCCGATATCATCAGACCGATCACCTTGAGTTTTTCGCTGCTGCGGCGGTTCTGGCCGCAACTCGTGGCACTCGTGCTGGCCGGCGTGCTGGTCGGCGATCTCCTCATGCAGCTCGCGGCGAAGGTGGCGCTGGCCAATCACTTCGCCGGGCTGGCGATGCTGACGCTGGTGGCGCTGGCGCAGCTGGTGGTGACGGTGGCGATGTTCCATGTGTTGCGCCCCGGCCTGCCGCATGTGCTGGCCGCGCAGCGCAGCGCGGACAAGGCCGCAACCACCGAGGCGCAAGCCGTCAAGGAGCCGGGTGCTGTGGACCGGCGCGGCTCGCGGCTGGTGCGGATGATCACCATCGCGCTGCTGCCGTTCTTCGCCTATTACGCGGCCTGGGGATTTCTGGGCGACATCGTTCGCCAATATTCGCGCGCCACGCTCGACCAGGCCGATTTCGGCCAGAGCGCCAATGTGCTCGACGTGCTCGATTCGCGCTGGCTGCTGGTCTCGGTGGCGGTGTCCTGGCTGATCCACCGGCTGGCCAAATTCATGCAGACGAAAACGAAAGCCGCCTCGTTCTGGCAGATCGTCGTGGTGATCTGCGAGACCAACTGGATCTTCGTTGGCCTCTATGTGATCAGCCGCTGGAAGGACTCGGCGCTGCAATGGCTGATGAGCCGCAATTTCTGGTCGGCCCTGCAGGCCTCAGTGGACGGGCTGGCGAACCCGGTGCCGATGGCCTCGGCCGCCCCCATGGTGCCGGTCGAGTCGATCGCGCCATCGACGGTTGCCGTCAACCTGTTCTTCTTCATGTTGCTGCCGCTGATCTGGCTGGTGATGGCGGCGCTGATCTATGGCTATGACGTGCGCGACGATGCCGCCCTGATGCGCGTGCACGGCCGGCTGGAGCGCGCCGGCCGGCGCTATGTCGGCCTGCCGAAATTCCTGCGTGATTTCGTCGAGCATTTCATCGCCGGTTACCGCTCGCGCTATCTGCCGATCGCCAACGGGGTTCGGCTGACAGTCAGCTCCAGTCTGGTGCTTTTGTGCACGCTGGTCGTCGGCTACCGCTTGCTCGACTGGGGCGCTGCCTGGCTATGGCTGGGCACGACGCGGCTGATCGGTCCGCACGAGCTCGACGTCTGGCAGATTTTTTCGCATGGCGTGACGCTGCTGTTCGGCAGCCCGTTCCAGGATTCCTCCACCGGCATCCTGATCGAGCCGCTGCGCATATGCTTTCTCGCCGCCGTGCTGGAGACAGCGTTTTCGATGGCGAAGCGGGCGGGGAAGTGAATTCTCTCCGTTTACGGGGAGAAGGACGCTCACTTCGGCGGCCTCTGAAAGCGCAGGAACCACGGCCGCTCGCTGCCCAATCCGACAGCCGGGCGGATGGTCTTGATGGCGTCCTCGGGCACGATGAAGGTTTCGCCCACGGTGATGATTTCGCCCTTCTTGGCGCCGGAGAAGATCGCCGAGGTGCAGTTCATCACGCCGTCCGGCAGGCCGACGCCGGAGATGAAGTCGGACAGCCAGCGGCGCCCGGCGGCGTCGGTCAGTATCACCTTGCAGCCCAGCCACTGTTTTTGCAGATCGGGGTCGCCAACCGTTACCGCAAAGGTGGCGATGACGGCGAAGGCGTGGTCGGGCAAGCGGCCGGCCTTGCCGCCGCGCAGATCGGCCAGCCGCCACTCGCTGCCGCCGAATGGCACGGACTGGCCGAACTCGACATCCCTGGCGATGAGGTCGTCGCCGTGCAGCCATTCACGGACGCTGTCATAGCTGGTCTCGGCCAGCGTCAGCGGCAGCAGGATAGCGAGCGCGGCAAGACCGCGCCGGCGCCATTTTTTCTCGGTCTCTCGGCCTTCGTCGGCGGCTGGTTCGAGATCGGTCGAAACTGCGGTCATGCCTTTGCCTTGGTCTTGCTCAGTGTTGAGAGTTTCGAGCGCAAACTGCGCTGCGGAATTGCTTTGGGTTCAAGCTGGGTTACTCTGAAACGATTGAGCTCCCTGCATCGGAGAACAAAATTTGCAGAGTCCCGAACCGTTTCAGATTTCCGCGACGGATTTCTGGCTCCTGAGCCACCGGACTGACTCTGCTCTGCCCGGGTACCTGGTGCTTGGTTCCAAGCTGCCGACCAACAACCTCTTGGAACTGCCGCAAGCGGCTCTGGCCGAATTGGGCCCATTGCTTGCGGAAGCTCAGAAGGCATTGACGTCGCGGCTGCGGCCTAACCGGCTCTACATCAGTCGCTACGGCCATTCTCCGGGTCATTCGTTCCATTTTCACCTGATACCTGTCTATGACTGGGTCGAACGGCTCTTCTGGTCCGACCATCGATATCGATCCCTTGAACAGTTCACTGATGCGTCAAGCGAACCGGGCACCGATGGCGCGGAACTCACGCTGTTTATTTGGAGGGAATTTTGTGAGCGGGCCGATCCACCCCCTGTCGAAGGTCCTTCTGTTGCGGAAGTGATTGCATTGCTGCGCCAGGTCATGGGCAGTTAGGCTTGCGCGCCCCTTCCTACAGTCGCGCATCAAGATCGTATTGCGGCAAGACATCCGCTGGCTGGCCATCGGCGCCGGTCGGCACCGCGTCGAGGCTGATGCGGGCCTGGGCGTCGAGCGGGCCGAACCGGCGCGCGGCGACCAGCAGGCTGGCGCCGGGGATCTGGTCGGGCGGCACCTCGAAGATGAACAGGCCGCGTCTTTCCAACCCCGGATCAATGGAATGCGGCGGCATGTCCTGGCGGTAGCCCAGCCGTTCGCTCTGGTGGTAGCGCAGGCCGGTCGGGCCTTGCCAGGTGCCGTCGGCGACCGTGGTGGAGGTGCTGGTGGCGGTGAGACTGGTCGTCACCACCGCCCACAGGCCGCTGGTCGTCAAAAGCTTCTCCTGGCCGAACTGGTCGCTCTTCAGCGTGCGGGCAAAGACCACTCTGTCGAGGCGGACAGCGAAGCTGCGCGCCCGCACCGTGTCGTGGACGGCGCCGTCGACCGGGATCGGTGCGGTGAGCTCGGCATAATGCGGCTTCGACACCTGCATGCCGTAGCTCAGCGCCACGGTGGTGGCGAGGATCAGGAGATTGCCGATGGCCCGGATATTCATGAGCCGCCTTTCCGTGAGTCTGCCACGGGCAGGTCGACGACGGGCAAGGTGACGGTGCCGAGCCGAGTGGGATTGAACCAGCCGGGCGTCCCGTAAAGGTTGTCGCGCGGCTTGAAGATCTCGGCGATGATGCCGAAGCTGAGATTTGCCGGCACGATGGCGTCGCCGGCAAGCGGCCAGACATAGGCCATGCGTTCGGTCATGCCGGGATGCAGTTCCGGCGTCAGAGTCGAATCACGGGTCAGCGCGATCATCGGCAGGCCGTCGAGCAGAGCGAGTCCGTCCGGCGTGAAGACATTGAAATAGGCCTTGTCGGATTGCGCCGTGCGATTGGTCAGGTCGACCTCCAGCACCAGCGCCTTCTGGCCTGGTTTCAGCGGCACGCCATAGACCTTGGCGCGGCTGACATATGCACGCACCGGCTTGAGATGCCAACGCCCGGCATCGATGCCGGCATCGGGCGGCAATTGCGGCGGGGCGTGGGGGGGCAGGGCGCCGAACGCGCCCATCAGGCCGGCGACGAACAGGGCGGCGATGGTTCCCGCGCCGGCCGTTATCCAGGTTTGAAATTTTAAGCGGGCAGTCTTGAACATTCCAAACTATGCACGTCGACGATCAGCCACCCCTGCGCAGTCTAGAAAGAAAAAATTGCTGATGGAACCCGCAAATGGCTGGTCCAGCCTCACGCTGCTTCGCGCGCCCATAGAAGATGGCCATGGCGACGAAAATACCGCGCCACCAGCCGCTGTTGCTTGGCCCTGATCAGGTCGGGCAGGCGCCGCTCCTGGCGCCAGCGCGGTATGTTGCGCCAGCAGGCTATGAAGCGGACGGCGTCCTCGATGGCCTCCTCCGCCGAGAGGGCCGGGCCAATCGCGGCCAGGAACAGCGCCTCCGACGGTTTCAACGCGTCGATCACCGCCTTGCGCCTGACGTGATCCTGACGGGCGTGGGCGATGCCGTTGCGGCGGATGGCTTCGAAGGCTTCAAGCAGGGCCAGGCTGTCGCCGGCGTAACCGCAGGAACGGGCAAAATCGGCGGCAAGGGCGTCCATTATCGCTCCCGGGTTTGATGCAATGGGCGGGTTCGTGCTCCGACTCACATTTGCATATCCAGCGTGAAAGCATAACTCAAATTACCTTAGAAGAAAAACTTCTGGGAAAGTTTGAAAACTGCGACTCGACTCCGGGCGCAAAACACAGGAATATGCGAACAAATCAGGAACAAAGACGAGGCAGGGGCGATGGCATTGCCGGGCAGGGAACCAACAATGGCGCATGTCGCCTCGATCTCGGTCGAGTGCGCGGATTGCGGCCGCAACCGTTGGTGGCGGCCCGATCAGTTGAAGCGGTTCGGCGTGACGAGGAACACGCCGCTTGCCGCTCTGTCGGGCCGCATCGTCTGCTCGGCCTGCCGTGCCGACGGACTGCCGGGGGCGACCGTTACGATCCAGGCGGCCTTCATCGACGAGCGCCAGCGCGTGCGTAGCGAAGCGCAGATGCTGAGCGATCGCGAGGTGCCGCTGGAGGGAGCGCGGCGGGCTTGAGTCTTGTCGAAAGGGTGAACGGCCGGTTCGCGTAAGCGAATTGATCGTGCCAGTGGCACGATCAAAGGCCAGCGAACGCCGGGGCGCTGCGAAGCAGCGGGGACCCGGCAGGTGGATCCTGCGCTACCCGGCCCTTCGCAAGCTCAGGGCGTTCAAGGCTCGAAAAGCCAAGCAATTGGCTTTTCGTCCGCTGTGCGGACCGCCTTTCACCCCCGCAAGGGGAGAAGGCAAGAAGCGCTCCTCAATACCCCAGCAATTCCTTCAGCGAAATCACGCGCCAGACATGTTTGATGGCGTAGCGGTTGAAGGTCAGCGTCTTCGGCGGATTGTATTGCTCGACCACCAACTCGCCCGCCGTGCGTTTGACCAGCTTCTTGATGAAGGCCTTGCCGTTGCGCTCGTTTTCTTCGGGGAAGGTCTCGATCACCACGTGGTCGCCGGGCACCGCGTCGCGGCCGCCGCAATAGATCAGGTCGCCGGGCTCGTAACGCGGCACCATGGAATCCGAGAGCACGTGCAGGGCGAACACCTTCGGCAGGTTGCGCACGCCCGGCGGGCGCTGGACGTAGCCTGCCGGCTCGCCGTTGAAGGTGAAATCGCCATCGTCGCCGCCGACGGCCGCGCCTAGCACCTCGATATCCATCGAACCGGCGGGCAGCGGACCGGCATCGGTGACGATCTCCGCGTCGGCGACCGGTCCGGCATCGTCGAGAAACACGACCTGCCCTTGGCCCAGCGCCACCGGGTCGACGCGCAGGAAGGCGGCGGTCTTCAGGAGGTTCTCGGTCTTGGGCAGATTGCGGCCGGTTTCCCAGTTGCCGACGGCGGCGACATCGGTGTCGTTGTGCTCCGCAATGTGGCGCATGACCAGGCCGCGCTGCTTGCGCGCCTTGCGGATCGCCGCCCCGACCTTGATCGACAGTTCCGTTTTTGCCATGGCGCCCATGTGAGCGATGAAAGCGGCTCTCGTCTATGAAAGAATGGCTTGCATATATTTTCGAGTTATGCTTATATCCGGTCATGCAAAACCTGTCCAGCTTTGATGGCGCCGAGTCGCCGGCCTCACGCGAGGCGCATCCGGCGGTCATAACCGCCGCCCATTCCCTTCCGCCCCGGCCGTCCTCCTCCCCGGCCGGGGTGAAGCCCGAGGCTCAGTGCTTGACTGCACCAGCCTCGGGTCCGGTCCGCCTGTTTCCGGCGACCGGAACGGCCGGAGCCGCCGCTCCCAGCGGCTCCGGTCCCCAATTCGGCCGGCATGGCGCCGGCGGCTGGCCGATCCTGCATCCGCACCGAGGACGGCACCGTCATCCTGTTGGACAGGCTAACGGGCAGGGCGGTTTCCGCCCTGGACAGAAACACGGCCGAGGCGCGGCTTTTGCACCTTGCCGGCGGGAAATCGGCCCAATCCGGCTGAGGCTGGCCGGCTGACAGCCGGCTCTTGAAAAACAACCTGACTGCGGCCCGGCCACCGGGTCGAACCTTGACGCTGCCCGACGGCGCGCGGCCGAACTTTGGATGGAGCTGGTATATGGCAAGCTATAGCGACGCGGAATTGCACGAGATCGGCCGCTGGCTGAAGGACGGGCTTTCAGCCTCCAGGATTGCAGTCGCGTTCACCGCGCTGCGTGGCAGTCCGGTGTCGCGCGACGCCATCATCGGCATCGTGCATCGTAACGCCATGCTGGGCGCGATCGGCTTTGCCAATGGCAAGGGGCCGCCGCCGCGAGCCAGACAGGCCGGGGGCAAGCGCGCTGGAAGCAAGCGGGCCGATGGCATGTCGGCGAATGCGACGCCTGCCGTCGGCAAGATGCATGGCGTACTTGCCGCCAAGGATATCCATGCGCGTGAAGTGGCCCGGCCCAGGCGCGCCCATTCGTTCGTGCGCGAGGCGGGCGTGCTGATCGCCGACGGCGTAGCCTATCGCCTGGAGGTGCCGGCGCCGCCGCGCGCGGCCATCGGCCGGCAGCCGCATGGCGTGGCGATGCGCTTCATCGATTGCCTGTTTTCACGCTGCCGCGCGCCGCTGGATCTGACGGTGGAGGAGGATTCTGAAAACGATGCGCCCGGCAGCCGGCCGGGCGCCGACATGCTGTGCTGCGGCATGCGCACCACGCCGCTGAAAAGCTATTGCACCTACCATCAGGCGCGCTTCCAGCGCCGCGTATTTGTGGCGGGATGAGCACGCTCTCCCATTGCTGCGCCAGCCTCATCCGGCCGCTTCGCGGCCACCTTCTCCCCGTGGGGGAGAAGAGAGGGCACCCGACGGTGCAAGTCTCCTCTCCCCTCGGGGGTCCGAAGGACGGACGAGACACGTGGCTCGCCCCAAAATGGTCAGCCGAGCGAAGCGGAGGCTGGGTGAGGGGGCTGCCTCGCCGCACAAAGGTGGAGGATCTGAGATGAATCAAGCCCGGAGCAAAATCGCCAGAACCTTACTTCGGCATTTGCCGGCCCTGCTTGGGCGTGCGGCTCTGCATGCTCCTTGCGTCCATCGCCATCGCCGGGTTGCCTTCGGCGATCAATATGCCGGTCACCCGGGCAAAGCCGGTAAACACCTTCATGGCGTCGGCTTCGGAAATCTGCGCGGCGATCGCCGCGCTGCAGGCGTTAAGCGCGCTGCGGTAGACATGGCCGCGTCGCTCCAGCGGCCAGCGCTGCAGAAAATCGGCGGCTTCGCTGACGCTGTCGATCTCTTCGACCTCATCCTCCACCCGCACTTTGAGCGGCACTCCGGTTTTCATCGTACCCACCGCGTTCACCTTCGCTTTGCGCGCGGCTCTGTCTACCGCATCCTTAAACGCGCCCCGCTGGCGGGCGGTTGCATCAATTTTTCGGCTGGCTGGCGATCCTCATGGACTAGCCACCGCGTCCAGCCAGTCATGGGCGCGGCTTTTGGGCCTGGCCACCAGTATGTTCTGTTGCTTGGCCGCCCTGGTGAAGGCGTCGAATGCGATGCGCTGGCAGCAGGTGCCGTCGACGGCGAGCGTAACCAGCCGCGTCGCCTCGAGATAACCAGGTGCTGTCTTGTCGGGCCATTGGTGGCGCAGTGCCTCGGCTGCGCCGGCCACCGAACTGACCAGCATGGTTTTGTTGTCGCAAAAGCGCACGGTAACCGGCATGAAGGCTGTCATCGGCGAACCTCCCCTTGGCGTGGACGCGACATAACGTCGAAAGCTCGCGCCGGTTCCATCAGCCTGGATGCCGGGCGGCAAGGATGGTGGCGCAGCGGCGAAGAGGCGACGACCTCCGGTTCAACGAAGGCCAACCGAACGGCGGCCCTCTCCGCCCTGCCGACCATGTGGGGAGATGCCCAACAGCGCGAAGGATCGCCGCCTTGCCGTCCTCCATCATCCCAAGCCAACCAGGAGCCTTCCATGAGCAAAAAGACCAAATCCGCAAAACCGCAGGCGCCGAAATTGCCGAAGGGTGAGGCCGAGCAGGTGCGCATACGCCGCCAGATCGGCCATGATTTCGCGCTCAGGGATGACGCCTTCGGCCGCAAGCGGCTGGCGGCGGGAACGCTGGAGGCTGCTCGTGTCTACGAGGTGTCGAATGACGGCCACGCCGCCGCCGGCGGCATCGTGCGGGTGCGCGCCATCGATGCGCTTATCGGCATCACCTCGCTGTCGCGCCAGCAGCGCGAGGCAGGCCTGCGCTACCGCGAGGATTTCCGCTGCAGCCAGCAGGCTGATGTCAAGCCGATGCGCTGGACCGAGCGCGTCGACGGCGGCCGCGAGGGCGGCGGCATCGCCGACAGCGTTCTCGACGCCGGCAGGGCCTATGCCGCCGCCACAAGAGCGCTAGGCCATTGGGAGGTGGCCGCCGTGGTGCGACAAGTCTGCTGCGCTGACGGTTCCCTCAAGCGCCTGTCCGAGCAGACCGGCGAGGGCCGGAATGTGGTGACAAAGCTGCTGAAGGTGGGGCTGGATCTGCTGGCGGTGCATTACGGGATGATGATGAGGAGGTGAGGTGGTGAGGTGGTGAGATGGTGAGATGGTGCAACGGATGGCTCGCACGATGCGTAAAACATCGCTAGCCTAGGCGTTTGCATTCCCAGGAATAGAATCGTGAAAGCCGTTTTCGATGTGAAGCCGGGTTCTGGCTACGACGATGACATCACCCGCCGCTATCAATTCCCCGCTCGCAGCAATTATCTGGACGCTGCCCGGAACGCCATTGGCGACTGGGTGCTGTTTCGCGAACCGCAGCGCAATGGCGGCCGTCGTGCGTATATCGCCTATGCGCGTGTAACAGATGTCTTGCCGGATCCTGACCGATCCGACCGTTACTATGCCCATGTGACGGACTATCTCGAATTTCCTACACCGGTGCCTTTCGTTAAGGATGGCCGCTACGCGGAGGCGCTGTTGCGCGAGGTTCTCGACCCCAGCCACGTCGGCCAAGCCGTGCAGGGCAAGTCGATGCGCCCGATCCTGAGTGAGGATTTCGACAACATCGTGCTGGCTGGTTTGAATGAGACACTTGACCCTGCCAACGCCAGAAGGCTCAGCCCCGACATGCTGCCGCTGGATGTTCCATGGCCGATCCAGCCTGGTTTTGCCGGACAGCCCGGTTTTGCCGAGACGGTCGATCGTCGGGTCGAACAGATCTTGCTGAACCGCAAAATCCGCGACGCCACCTTCCGGTTGGAAGTCTGCCGTGCTTATGAGGATAAATGCGCAGTCACCGGCTTGCGCATTATCAATGGTGGCGGCAGGGCCGAGGTTCAGGCCGCTCATATCAAACCTGTCGCGGTCGGCGGGCCGGATGTTGTCCGGAACGGCATCGCGCTATCGGCCACCGTGCATTGGCTGTTCGATCGGCATCTGATTTCGATAGACGAAAACCATCGACTGCTGGTCGCGCACAACCGGGTGCCGAGCGAATTGAGAAATCTCTTCCGTCCGGAATCCCAGGGTTTGCATTGGCCCAAGGATGCGCGGTTGATGCCACATCCGGCGTTTCTGGCTCATCATCGCGAGCTGTTCGCGGGGGCGCATTGATTTGCCGCGCCGCGCCGCCCCTCATCCGCCTGCCGGCACCTTCTCCTCGTATAGACGGGGAGAAGGGAACCTCTAAAACAAGGCCCTCTCCAATGGCCCCGCCAGTGTCTCGGCAAAGCCCGTCGCCAAATGGTGCCTGTCACGAAACGCCAGCTTGCCTGATATGACGACGTGGCAGGTGGTCGGGCCGCAGAATTGGTTGGTGAGGTCGATGTAGCGGGTGTCGGGTACGCTGGTCACCACGGCGCGCTCGGCGGCGGCGGTGCTGTCGTTGGCGGCGTCCGCCCTTGGCGTATCGCAGTGCGGCGAGGGGGCTTCGCGCCACCACAGGGTGCGCGCCACGCAGGAGCCGGCGAAGCTGGCGTTAATCGGCGTGTCGCGGATAACAGCCGTCTCGACACCGGCCCGGCTGAAGGCCTGCAAGGTCGAGCGCAGGCCGGCCTGCCAGCGCGCTACTTCGGCGGTGCGTTCGGCGGCGGGCAGGTCGCGGGTCAGATTGCCGATGGAGAATTCGGAGATCACCACCAGGCGCGGCTTGCGGCGGATGATCTCTGATATGGCCTGCTCGCGCCAGGCGTCGCATTCGGTGTAGTCGCGCTTCAGCACGGTGTTGAAGGTGGAGAGCCGCGAGGCGCGGCACGATGATTTAAGATAGGTGATGACCTTTGTGTCGTTGCGCTTGGCCGCCTCGATCAGCGGCGTCGACCACTGGTCGGCGTGCGAATCGCCGAACAGCACGATGGTGCGGGTGGCATCGGCCGGGCCGAACATGCAGGGTTTCGGCGTCACCGTTTGGAAGTCGGCCAGGCAGTTCTTGTCGACGGCCCGCGCGATGGAAGGTCTTTCGACCGCCTGCTCGATGCCGCGCTGCTCGGGGCCGATGTTGCGCGTGGCCAGATGCGCATTGGCATAGGCGACCGCCACGCCGGCACAGGTCAGGGCGAGCGCCGGAGCGAGCGCGCGAGCGCCCACCGTCAGCCAGGCGCCGCGCCGCGCCGGGTTCTCGATGAGGTGATAGGTGAGCACCGACAGCGCTAGCGCCAGCACGCCGCAGCCAAGGCGCTGCGGCACGGTAAGATCGGGCGCCAGCATCCCGGCGTAGACGATGACCGGCCAGTGCCAGAGATAGAGCGAATAGGAGAGCGTACCGATCCATTGCAAAGGCGGCAGCGACAAAGCGGCGGTCGGTCCAAGGGCGTGCCAGCCGGTCCGTCCGTTGGTCTGCTCCCCGCCGACGCCGCTCAGCAGCACCAGCACGGTGCCGGCAACCGGCAGCAGCGCGTACCAGCCGGGGAAGGGCAGGTCTTCGCTGAGGCAGAGATAGGCGGCCGCGATCAGCGCCAGGCCGAGCCAGCCAAGTGCGGCCCGCAGCCAGATGCGGTGCTGCAGCAAGGCCATGGGGACCAGCGTCGCCAGGCCGCCGGCGGCGAACTCCCAGGCGCGCAGCGGCGAGAAATAGAAGGCCCAGGCCGGAGCGGCGCTGGTCAGCCACAGGCAGGCGGCGAAGGAGGCAAGGCCGGCAACGCCTATCACGGCTGCGGCCGTTCGCCGGCCCGGCCGCAGCCAAGCGGCCAGCAGAAGCAGCGCCGGCCAGGCCAGATAGAACTGCTCCTCCACCGACAACGACCAGAAGTGGATGAAGGGATTGCTGGTGGCGTCGGCGGCGAAATAGTCGAACGACCAGCGCAGCAGCCACAGATTGATGGCATAGGCGGAGGCGAACATGGCGCCGCGCGAATAGAGCGCCTGCTCCTGCGGCGCCAGGATGAAGTAGCCGGCGGCCAGCGTAACCAGGATGACGAACAAAGCTGCCGGCAGAAGCCGCCGCGCGCGCCTGGCATAGAAGCGCCAAAGGTCGAGCCGGCCGGTCTCGCCGATCTCCTGCATGAGGTGGGTTGTTATCAGCCAGCCCGAGATGACGAAGAAGATGTCGACGCCGGCAAAGCCGCCGGGGAGCGCGGTGAGGCCGAAATGGTAGGCGACGACACCGCCGACAGCGAGCGCGCGCAATCCTTGTATGTCCGACCGGAACGATGCTGCCACGACGGCTCCTTCGTGCAAGGCCCAGCCCCTGCGCAACGTCGGCCGGGCAGGCTGATATCGCAATGCAACAAATTTATCGCAGTGCAACATAAAACAATTTTGTCGCAGTGCAACATAGCAGGAATGGAAATGGGCCGGCGCGCCGGCCGGGCTTGATCGTTGCGTGGCGGGCTTGGCCGCGCGCCCTGCGGCAGACGCAAAACAGCCCCGCGAAGGGGCTGTTTCTCATCGGTTCGCTGGATTGCTACTTGCTGCCGCCGTTCGCTTTCACGCTGCTGCAGAATTCCGGATGGCTGTTGGCCGCAGTGGCGTCCTTCGCCTCGTCCTCGCAGGCCTTCATCATCGCGGTCTGGTCGTCCGGCGTAAGGGCCTTCCAGGCCTTCACGAAGTCGTCGTTGCTGACCATCGTCTTCATGCCGCTATCGGTGTAGAAGGGCTGCATCTTGGCCGGATCGTCGAGAGCCGACGTGCCGGTGTCGCCTGCCGCAAGCGCGGAGCCGGCAACCATCGAGAGCGTCATCGCGCCGAAACAGATCATCTTGATGTTCATGGTGTACTCCTCCTGTTGCTTGGGATCGTCGAAGCAACGATCAGTTGGAAAACGACAGGTTTGGGTGAAAGTTCCGGCATTTTTTGCGCAAAAATCCCGAAACGAAGAAAAATATAGTCGAAAAACTTGAAACTTTCCCCGATTTTTCCCGTAGAAAGCGAGTTTAGCGGGTCTCGCGTGCAAGACTGACCACCAGCCGATCGACGCTGGGGTCGTCGAGACTGACGATATGGGCCATCAGCATCGCTCGCCTCATGCTGATCCTGGTGACGTCCTGCCGCATGATGACCGACACAAAGGCCGGCCCCGATCCGGTGAGGACGATCGCCCTGCCGACCAGAACTGGTTCGGAGATGGGCGCCCACTGTACGGTCATGATCGAGGGCTCGCTTGTCTGGCGGCGGTTGATGCCTGTGAAATAGATCCAGTTCAGGCGCGAGATCGCCACGCCGTAATGGTTGCCGGGCATTCTCGAACCACCCTGGCCATCGCCCGGAGCCCAGCGCGTTACCCGCCTGAAGGTGACGAGATCGGCCTCACGCCGCACGAAGGTGACCGAGCGCATCAAAAAATCGGGTCGGCCGGGGATCGAAAAATAGGTGAAATAGGTGCCTCCGGCGATGGCGGGCGACGGCGGCCGCACCATGTTCTCGTACAGTGCCTCGCGCAACGTTGCATTGCTGTCGCCCTTGGCTGCCGCGGCGGCCGGCTCACGATACAACTCATCCTCGTCGATCTTGAAATAGTCGCAGATCAGCCTGGCGGTGGCTTTGTTGGGAACCGCCTTGCCTTGCAGATAGCGCTCGAACTGGGTGCGGTTGATGCCAAGCTCACGGCACACCGCGCTGACGGAAGCGTGGCGTTGGACCAGCCGCCTGAGATTGGCGGCGAGATTCTCGCGGATTGGCACGACATCTCCCCGACAGACGTACGGACCAGTATTAAAGCGATAGCTTATATACACTTGCATGACGTAGCGAGGGTGCGAAGATGGACCTTTGTCCAATAGGGCGAGGATCCCGTGGCGCGTAGACTGTACGATTTTGACAGTCCGGCTATGCAAGCCCCGCAAATGGGCGTATTTCGGTGGCAAGAGCGACCTCAGATCGGCCTCTCGACATCCTGCAATGGAGGGCGGTTTGGATCATACCGGCCTGGTCGAGCTTCTGGACTACACACAAGCGCAATTGACGAAGATCCGCCAGGCGGTCGCGGCAAGCGAGCACGCCGGTGCCATGTTCACCATCGACTGCCTTGTCGGAGCGGCGGCCGAGCAGACGAAGTGCAAGCTTGCAAGTCTGGAGCATGCCGGCTTGCCGGTCGGCAGGGATGGGCCGATTGGCCGAGGCGCATTTGAAGGCGGTGCGGCGCTGCCCGGCAAAGCGACATCGGGCAAGCCGGATGCCGGCGGCGACCGCTCCTGATCAGGGCGCGCCGATCTCGCCGATCAGCCTTGCATATTCGGCCTCGGCTTCGCCGTAACTGCCATTGGCAAGTTCCAGCAGCCCGGCGCGGTCACGAATGACGATCTCGCCCCGACGCGAGCGGATCAGCGCGCGGCCTTCGAGCAATTGAAGGGCAACGGTGACGCCCGGCCGCCTGACACCAAGCATGATGGCCAGGAATTCGTGCGTGATGGCGAGATGTTCGCCCGGCACGCGGTCGTCGCACATGAGCAGCCATCGCGCCAGCCGCTCCTCGAGCTTCAGCCGCGCGTTGACGAGCGCGGTGCAGCCGGCCTGGGTTTGTAGCACGTTGATGAAGCGCAGCAGGAACATGCGCATGGTCGCACTTGCCGCCAATGCTGCCTTGAATGCGCCGGCTTCGATGCGGATCGCCTCGCCTTCCAGTTGTACATAACAGGCATGCGGCGCACGGTCGTCGCCCATCACCAGGGAGTATCCCGTCATGCCTTCTAAGCCGATGAAGCCCACTTCGGCCTCTTGGCCGCTCGCC
The DNA here is from genome assembly GCF_004023085.1 of Mesorhizobium sp. M7A.F.Ca.US.010.02.1.1. Lineage (NCBI taxonomy): Bacteria > Pseudomonadati > Pseudomonadota > Alphaproteobacteria > Hyphomicrobiales > Phyllobacteriaceae > Mesorhizobium > Mesorhizobium sp. M7A.F.Ca.US.010.02.1.1. The sequence goes on from NZ_RZRV01000042.1 coordinate 17,269, forward strand.
GTGCTGGCGACCACCGAACCGATGCCCTGTTCGATGAAGTAGACGGCCTCGATCGGAATATTCGGGGTCACAAGCATCATGCGTAGCGGCAAGTCGCAGCGCTGCATGTGCGGCTCGAGCAACGCCAGATCATCCGCAGGCATGCGTCGCAGCAGTTGGTTTCGGTATTGATGATTTTTGTTGGGATCAGACATGGCGTGGCCCAATGCAGGGCAAGAGCCATCCAATCTCCCAGCCGTCCGTGCCCGTAAAAACGTGCGGACGATCGCCTATGTATAGGGGCGCAGAACGAATAAAGCTATGAATGCGATGTGAAATTCGAAGCACGGCGCCCCCCAACGCCCGTTCGCATATGAAAAGATCGGCCTGAATGTTAGTGTCGGAAACGTACCAAGCGCCACTTGGTACAAAACCGACATATATCTTGAGAGCGTCGGATCACGGTGAGGGCCGATAAAATCCGCCGGCTAATGACAAAGCGCCATGTCGCGCTGGGCCTGAGAACCGTTCGAAAAAAGAAGGGCAGACCGGCGGGAGAATTGTACGATACTTACTGTGATGAGGCCGATGTTGACTCTTGCTCAGTCCGATTTCATTTTTTGATCCACAGCGTCAAAGGAAGTGGTCGCTGCTCCGAAAGGGGCTTCTTATGTCGAGCCTTCATAAGCGCAATCCCGGTTTCCATCCTTCCGATCTGCAGCTGTGCCAGCGCGTCTTCGATCGGGTCTGCCTGGAGCGCAAACTTGACCGCATGTCAGGGCAGTCGGACGTACAGCGGCTGGCAGCCACGGTGTTTTCGCTGTTTCAGAATGGCTGCCGCAATGAAGGCGAGTTGCTCGAAAGTTTCAGGCGGACCCGCCAATGACCAAGGCCAGGATCACGTCCGCGACACCGGCAGCCAAAAACGAACCTTACGACGCTGCGATCTTCGCCCGGAAATACGGCATGTCGCGGAAGGCCGCGGAGGTCGTGCTGTCCGCGAACGGACCGTCCAGAACGGCTTGTGACGCTGCCGCGCGCTCTTTTATGGAAGCGGTTGCCCGCAGAGCGAAGAGCAGCCATGAACACTGAAGTTGCGAGCGACTGCCGTTTCGCCGCCGACCCGCAGGCGCGTCCAATGCTGCCTTTATTGGACGCCGCGAGGCGTCAGCCTGTCGGCCCTGTCGGACCTGTCACTCCTGAAGCGGCTTGCTGCGCCGTCACGGCAGAGAGTTTCTGCCGTTTGAGCAGCATCGGTTTTTCATAGATATTCTTCATGTTCATGGCTTCCCTCCGCAAAATTCGATTGCGGGAGCGTCGTCGCCGGCCGCGCTCTTGTCAAGCCGACCTTGTCGAGGGTCGGCCGACCGGGACGAAAATCCACGCTTCAATTCCTGTCGGCCGGCTTGGAACGCATGCGCGAAACCGTCTCGCGCTCGGCGCGCTTGGAGCGCAGCGGCGGCAGGCCGCGGTCGATCAGGTCCATGTCCTCCAGCACCATATCGCCCATGCGCTTGAAGGCGATGTCGAGCGCGCCGGCACGGTGAGCCGAGCGCAGGAAGCCGGGCAGGGTGCGCACCGGATGGTCCCGCGCCAGCGGTTCTTCGGGGAAAACGTCGCTGGCGGCGACGATGTGGCCGCTCTTCACCGCCGCCATCAGCGCCGGGAAGTCGACCACGCCGGCGCGGCTGAGCAGGATGAAGGCGGCGCCCTTGCGCATGCCGGCAAAGGCGTCGGCACCGAGAAAACCCTGGTTCTCGCTGGTCACCGACGCAACGACGAAGATGAAGTCGCTGGTCGACAGCACCTCGTCGAGAGAGGCCGGCTCGACGCCATTGTCGATGAGGATGGATGGCGGCAGCCAGGGATCGAAGACTTTGGTGCGGGTGCGGAAGCCCGACAGCAGCCGGTTGAGCGCCCGGCCGAGATCGCCGAAACCGATGATGCCGACATCGGCGCCGGACAGGAGCCGCGCCGTCTGGTTGCCGTCGCCGCCCCACAGTTCCTGTCCCTGGCGGAAGGCGAGGTCGGCATCGACGATGTCGCGGGCAAGGTTGAGCGCCATGGCAAGGCCAAGCTCCGCGACCGGCTCGGCGAACACCAGGCCGGTGGTGACGACATGGATGCCGCGCGCGAACAAGGTCTCGTAGGGCATGTTGTTGATGAGGTTGGTCTCGACATTGAAGACGCAGCGCAGCGCCTTCATCCGGTCGAGCGTTTCGGGCGATATGGGCGGCTGGCCGATGATATAGCGCGCCTCGGCCAGCACGTCGGCCGGCAGTTTCGCGACGCCGTCAGCGGTCGTCTCGACAATGCGATAATGCGCCTTGAGCCGCGCCAGCTGCCGGGCTGTGAAGATCAGGTCGAGCGTGCGTGGTTCCGGCGCACTGATAACCAGCGGCAAGGCGCTGTTGGACATGACTATTCCCTCTGTTCCGATGGCCAAAATACCTTGGATGAAACGATTTACAACATCGCGCGGGGAGGCGAGACGGGGCGCTGTTGCCAGCGCGTTCAGCACAGCCCTTGGGCAGGACCAAGCGGGGCCAGACGGAACACTAGCCGTCTCTAAAAGTTGATGCTTGCGGCATGTGGTGCCCTCCATCGCCTGCCGAAGATCGGGGCCTCAGATCGGCCCGCGCCTTTCTGCCGAGAGAGCGCGGGCTTACGCCATGCTGGGCGCCCGCCGCTGTCCCAGATGCCGGACCTTGCGGCCGATGATCATCAGCTGGCGCGCGGTGTTGTTGCGCAGGCGCCTTGCGCGCCATTCCAGTCCGGTGCCGGCGGTGATCGACTTGGCATAGTAACTCACCCGCATACCATCCTCATCGGCAGCCACCTTGACCGGGTCGTCATAGAAAGCGTTGATCTTGTCAGCCGCCATGCCTGGTGTTTCGAGCCATCGTGGAATGTGAACCGAATGGAGCTGATCGACGTCGGTCATCACCCGGCCGATGCCGACGCCCGGTGTTGGACACGTCGTGCAGAAGGCATCGCCGATGAAGATGACCCCGTCGCGGCGATGGCCTTGCGTGGTGCTCAGACTGATCTGTCTGACCTCGACAGGACTTGCGATTTCAAAATTTCCGCATCGCGCTGCTATTTCGGGCATCAGTTCGCAGAGCATCTTTTGCGGCTCCTGGCGAAACGCCCGCGTCCACGCTTCGGCCACATTGCGATAGAGGAACATGTTCGCCCGCATCTTGTCGCCGAGGGGAAAGATGCTGATGTAGGCGATACGGTCGGCAGCCCGCCTGCTGTAGCAGGTGACGGACTGATGACCGAAATTACGCGGCGAGATGGCGAGGTCGAATCCCATGGACAGTGAATGCGCCTTCGATTGCTCGATACGCTCGACCCCGACGGCGCGCCGCACCGCCTCGCCGTGGCCGGTTGCCACCACCAGCAGGCGGGCATCGATGACGGCGCCGTCGGCCAGCACAAGCCGCTGCCGGTCCGGTCCAGTCGAGACTTCGGTTACCTTGCCGACCGTCAGCGGCACTTGCGCAGGCAAGGCATCGCGCAGGCCATTGATCAGCGCGCCGTAGGAGAATGTGAATTCAGCCTTCTTCTCATGCGCGAAAAACTGGCCGAGGCGAAAGACATGCGTGTCGGTCGTCGAGGTGACGAGACGCTTGAGTGTCGCATCGAGGCCGAGCTTTTCGAACAGCAGCATCTGATCCATGCCGATCTTCTCGGCCCGGAACTCCTCGTGGTGGACGCGGTGCGGATCGATCAGCGCCACCTTGCGCCCGGCTTTTCCCAACAGCATGGCTAAGGTGGTCCCAGCCATTCCGGCACCGACGATCGCCACATCGACTTCGGCCGGGCAGGCCTCTGAGATACTCATTCTGCTGCCCTTTCTGGTGGCAACTGCACGTTCACAATCTCCGGTAGAAAATATCTTCCGGACCTGAATCAACCGCAAGCAACCGGAGCGCGTGCCTGGTAGTAACCAATGTTTAGGTTAATCGCGGGCCCGCTGCTTCCAGCGCGGTGCGATCGCCGAGCCATCGATGAACTCAAAGCCGCCAGCCTCGTTGAGCGTGTGAAGTTTACGCCCACTCCATAGCGCACCTGGATGCAAGATGGTTTCAACGACCTGCTCCATGCCGATCAAATCAAGGTGAGAAATGCGTGCGATGCCAAGCGCCGCGCCATAGCTCCTGCGGCAGTCCTGAACCGGGCGCAGCAGGTCGTTGCCGCGCCTGACCATGCGGCCGGCCGGCCGCGCCGAGGCGATGTCGATCAGCACGGGATTTTTGGGGTGCGGCGTCCAGGGGCCGCGAAAATCCGGCGCCGACCACAGATGCAGCGCGTCGGAGAAGGCGCCGCCGCCGTCGCGGACGGTGGCGAACAGCCACCAGGCGCCGCCATGCTCGACAAGCGTGGCGTCGCTGGCCACGACACCGGACAGAAGCGTCGCCTCCTTGACCCATCCACCGGGGAAGGCGGTGGCCCGGTAGAGATCGACGGTGCCGTTGGCGCAGCTTTCCGGCACCATCCAGACCTCGCCGTCGCGCTCGAAGACGAAGGGGTAGGAGAGATGGTAGGGCAGATCCAGCACCGGTTCAGGTCGTCCGAGCGGGCCTGCCGGGCCGAAGGGCACGGCGGAGATGATGGCCTTGCCGAGCCGGTGAATATAGTCCTCGACGAACAGGGTCAGCTGGCCCTGGTAGAGGATGGGAAACGGATCGGCGTAGAAGCGGCTGCCATCGTCCGGCAGCTCTTGCCATCCCGACGCCGGATGCGCACGCAGGTCGAAAAGATCGCGGCCCCCGGTTTGCCGCCAGCCGACCTTCCAATGCGGCGCGTTGTAGCAAAGGTGATAGATCTTCTGGACGATCCGCCGCGCCAGCGTCTTGCCGGCTCTGACCCCAAGCTTGCCGGCCGAGGGCATTGGCGGCGGGCTGCCTGCCTGCGCCGGCTCTGGCAGATCGGGCACCGACTTTGCCGCGCCTGACATGGCAGCGACGATCAGGCTTGCTGTGCGCGCCAGCATATCCTGGAAGGACGCCAGCGCGATGCCGCCATATTCTGTGCCCAGACGCCCGGCGGCGATCGCAACGCCGTTCTCCTCGATGCGGGCAAGCGGCGTGCGGCCGGCGAGGATCAGGGCCAGCAAGGCCGCTTCCCCGCTGGCGCCGTCATAGGTGACGCGCCAGACCCGTGTGCTTTCCAGCCTGACATCGCCGCAGAGATCGACGACCAGGTCGGGCGAAGCGGGGGACCGCCGATAGGGCGCGAGCGCCGAAAGCGGCACACGCTTGGCTAGTCCATCATGGGCCAGTCCGTGTATCGCCGTTTCGAGTTGAAACAGGGCCGCGGCGCTGCGCGGAATGCCGCCGCCCGCGGGCCTGACATCGACGGACAGTTCGACGTCGCCGAGCGCGGCAAGGCGCTCCAGCAGCGTGAGATGAAAGGCGCGGACGCAGTCGCCGTCCAGGCGTAGACTTATCTGCATGGTGGAGGTCCGAAAAGGCGGTGCCCGGCCTTGCCGGCCAGGCCGGTCCGGTCAAATTGTAACCCCATCTGCATCCGTCTCCGCTACGCTGCGTAGCCAACACCTCGATATGTATATTTTTAAGCAAACCGCGTGCCAAAATTCACGTCACCTCTCAACATAATTAACAATGTTTTAACAGTTGGAGGAATAGCTAGGTTATCGCCGCAAACTGATCTTGCCGGCATATGGAGTATTGTCGGAGGCAGCCATGCAATCATCCCTGCCCATGGTTCCTCAGCAACACTCTCCGGATGCGGCACGCGCGGGATCATACGCAGCTTCGACTGTCGAACTGGGCGACCTGAAGCGCATCCTGGTGCGCCGCCGGTTCTGGATCTTCGGTACCGTTGCACTGCTGACGCTGGTCGCCCTGCTCTACGGCCTTTTCACACCTGCGCTCTACAGCTCGGCGGCGGAAATCCTGATCGATCCGCAGGATCTGCAGGTGGTCACCAACGACGTCAATCCCAGCCGTATCTCACCCGATGGCGGCATCACGCAGGTCGAGAGCCAGGTCAGCGTGGTCCAGTCGACAGGCGTGCTGATGCGGGCGATCGCGGCGACAAACCTGACGCAGGATCCGGAATTCAACGGGCAGGGCTTGCTGTCGCGCCTGCTCGGTTCGGCATCGGCCGAAGGCGACAGGTCGGTGCAGACACTCGACGCGTTGCGCCGGCGCCTGGCGGTGAAGCGGGCCGACAAGGTCCTGGTCCTCGACGTCATCGTCACCGCCAAGAGCGCCGACAAGGCCGCCCTCCTGGCCAACGCCATCGCGCAGGCCTACCTGGTCGACCAGGCGAGCGCGCGCGCGAAAATGGCCAGGGACGCCTCCGAGTCGATCACCGCCCGGCTGGACGAGCAGCGCAAGCGTGTCCAGCAGGCCGAGAATGCCGTCGAGGCCTACAAGTCCGCCAACAACATGGTGATGGCGGCAGGCAATCTGGTCAGCGACCAGGAACTGACCGAGATCAACACGCAGCTTGCGGCGGCGCAGAGCCGCACCGCGGCGCTGAAGGCGCAGGTCGACCAGATGCGCCGCCAGAGCGGCACGGCGGACGCAACCTCGGAAGCGATGCGCTCGGCGGTGATCTCGAGCCTGCGGGCGCAAGAGGCGACGCTGGTCGACCAGGTCTCGCAGCTCGGCACGGAGCTGGGGCCTCGTCATCCTTCGCTGATCGCCGCCCAGCAGCAGCTGCGCGACACGCGCCAGCTGATCGCGCGCGAACTCGGCCGCATCGCCACCGCCACCGAGACGGACTACGAACGGGCGCTGGCCAACCAGCAGGCGCTGGAAGCCAAGGTCGCCGGCATGAAGAGCAAGTCGCTCGACACCGACCAGGCCTCGGTGCGGCTGCGCGAATTGCAGCGCGATCTCGAGGCGCTGCGTTCCGTCTACTCGAACTATCTCCAGCGTGCCCAGGAGACGCGCGAGCAGATCAATGTCGACAGCACCAATGCGCGCATCATCTCCAACGCCATGCCCGCCTTGAAGAAGAGCTGGCCGCCTTTGCCGCTGCTGTTGCTGGGCGCGATATTCGGCGGCCTCGGGCTCGGCACCGGTCTGGCGTTGATCGCCGAATATTCCTCGCCGACGGTGCTTTCCAGCGCGCAGATGCAGTCGGCCATCGACGCGCCGGTGCTGGGCGTGGTGCCGGCAAAGTCGGGCACTGGCCGGCGCTGGTGGCCTTTCGGCGGGGCGCGCGCCGTCGCCTCCAGCCAGAAGACCGACGCCGTCGTCGGCCTTGCACTGAGGCGCATGTTCAGTTCGGGCCAGCGTCCGGCGGACTGGCCGCTGGTGCCTTCCATCCTGGTGACATCGTCGCCGGGCGAGGGCGCGCAGCGCAGCCGGGTGGCGCGGCTGCTGGCCGATGCCGCGGCATCCAGGGGCAGCCGTGTGCTGTTCATCGATGCCAATGCCGGCGGCGACCAGAAGGATCCGCAGCCGGGAGTCCTCGATGTGCTGCGCGGCGAGTACGCCTTCGAGGCCGTCAGCCATTACGCAGCCGGCAGCAACGTTGCCGTGCTGGGCAGGGGCCGCTCAAAGGCGGTCTTCCAGGAAGCGCATGGCATCTATTTTGCGCAGCAGATGCTGGCGCGGGCCAGCCGGAGCTTCGAACTCGTCGTCATCGACGGCGGCGCGCTGGCCGACAATCTCAATGCCTCGCCGCTGGTCGCCATGGCCGACGAGATCGTGCTCGTCGCCACGCTGAACGCCACCCCGATGCGCGACGTCACGACGACCGCGCAGGCGGTTTCCGTCATGGGGCGGTTGCCAACGGCCGCCTTGCTGGTCGACGAGGCCGCCTGATATGGCTGCCAGTTGGAGCGCAAGCGCTTCGAACCATGGTGTTGCCGCACCCCGCGCCGGCACGTCGCTCGATGCGCTGACGCGCTTCGGACTGATCGCGGCGGTAGCGGTGCTGTTCAGCATCTCGGGCGGCATGCTGTGGCTGGTCGGCTACAATTATGATGGCCTGTTCGGCAACCCGGCGACCAAGATCCACCCGTCCACCTATCTCATCGTCCTCCTGTTTGCCTGGCGTTCCTGCGCATCAGGCAATCCGGTGGGCCATATCGTCCATCTCGCCGACAGGCGGCCGGCCAGCGCACTGATGGCCGCCATATCAATCGTGCTTTTGTTCGTCGTCATCGCCAGGCAGCGGCCCGGCATGGCTGGCATGATCGATACGTTCGTGGCCGCGGCACTTCTGGTGCTGATGCTCAGCGAGGACGACGAACGGACATTCGCCGGGCTGCAGACCGTCGTTCACGTTGTCATGACGGCGAATGCGCTGCTTGCCCTTTTCGAGTTCGCCACCAAGACGCTTATCTTTCCCTATCGCCTCGACGGCGTGGCGTTTACCACCGATCTGCGCTCGAGCGCTCTGCAGGGGCATCCGCTCGCCAATGCCATGGTGACGTCGATCTACGTGCTTGCGCTGCTCTCCGGTGCCAGATCCCTGTCGACGCCTGTGCGGATAGGGTTGATCGGTCTGCAATGCGCGGCACTTGTCGCGTTCGGCGGCCGTTCGGCGATGGTGATGACGGTTGTGCTGGGCGGCTGCTACCTGCTTTTTCAGGGCACCACCAAATTGCGCCAGGGACGCGTCAATCTCTTGGGTGCGGCACTCGGCTTCATGCTTGCCGCGCTGCTGCCGGTCGTCATCATCGTGGCGGCATATTATGGCTTTTTCGACGCGCTGCTGGAGCGCTTCGTGTCGGACAGCGGAAGCGCCAATGCCCGCGTCGAGATGTTCGAGCTTTTCAAGCACCTGGAATTGCGCGATCTGATCGTGGGGCCGGATGTCGAGCTGATCGACAGCCTGCGCCGCATCAACGGTCTCGAACAGGGCATCGAGAACCCGATCATCCGCACGGTCCTCTATCAGGGCGCCTTCTTCACCCTTTTGCTGACGTTCGGCTTCGTGCTGTTCCTGTTCGAGGTGGCGCGCCGCTGCCATGCCGGCATCTGGCTGCCGATGCTGGGCTGGGTCATCCTGATCAACACTTCGGAAAGCGTCGCGTCGAAGACGACGCTGCTGACCAAGTTCGTGGTGCTGGCATTGGTGCTTTACCGGCCGGCGCGGGCAGCTTTCAGACCGGTCAGTCCACCGGCATGGTCAGGCCAAGCGCCGCGATGATATCAGGGTCCACCGCCCGGGTGGTATCGTCCATCATGCCCATGCCGTCGAAGAGATCCCACAGTGCCCAGGCGAAGCCGAGTTCCTCGGCGCTCCGCCTGACATCGGCGATGTAGCGCCCGCGATCCGGGTTGGGCGCGGCGACATAGCGGGCGTCGGTGCGCAGCGCGCCGAACTCGCCCATGATGATGCGTTCCGGCGCAAGGCCGTGGCCGTCGGCCCAGTCGCGAACCTGGCGAAGATATTTGTCGACAAACCAGCGGTCGGGCCGGGCGTCGAAATAGACTTTCAGCACACGCTCGGTCTCGGCATAGGCTGCCTGCTTGGCGTCTTCAGGGGTTTCGGTGTCCTGCGCCATGCGCGCCCTGACCGATGCCAGCGTCTGCTCCAGCGAGCCGGCGGATGCCGGCCACGGCACATTGTTGAGCGACCGGTAGACGGGCTCGCGCATCCAGGGCGCGCCCTGATGGCTGAACAGATAGGGCTCATAGAAGTGGAAGGTGAACAGGATCGGCTCGAACGGGGACAGCGGTGCCGGATCGAGCGCGTTCAGTCCGCTCACCATCGAGCCGCAGCCGCCGGTGACGACCAGCGGCAGGGTCGCGGCCGAGGCTCTTGCCGCCGTCAGAAGTGAAAGCTGGATCTGCGACCAGACGTTCGACGCGCAGGCCTGCGCCGGCTCGTTGACCGGCTCGAGCGCCACCCTGCCGGGCTGGAACCGCGCCAGCCTGCCGGCAAGCTCGCCGACCAGCCCGCGGTAGAGATCGAAGGCGGGCGCCGCGGTGCTGGAGACCATGCGGTCGGGGTTCCAATAATGGGTGGCGGCATTGGCCTGGATGTTGACGATGATGCCGAGACCGGCGTGGAGGGTGGCCGTGACAGCCGCGTCCAGTATGTCCAGCAACTTGCCGCGCGTGGCGGCGTCGGCGGCCAGGAAAGGGCCGGGATCAACAGGCAGACGGATGAAATCGAGCCCGGTCCTGCGCAGCCGACGCAGGTCGTCCGGGGTCGGCACCGGCCGTTGCGACTGGAAGGGCGGCCAGTCATAGTCGGTGCGCGGAGCGGGAAATTCGCGCGTCAGCGAGAACCAGGGCCAGGCGTTGACGCCGCGCCGAAATCGCGGCCCGGCGGCTGCGCGAGCGATTGGTGCGACCGGGAGCGAGCCGAGAGCCGCCGCGGTGGACAGCGCCGTCCGCAGCACCCGCCGGCGCGACCAGCCTGTCATACGGTTCCTGGCGATGCGTGATCCATCGCGGTGGTCTTGGCGGCGGTCATGCCGAGCAAATGATAGGCCTCATTTTCATAGGCAAGCAGGACATCGTCCCAGCGAAAGGCTTCGCGGGCGCGCGCCCTGGCGGCAACGCCGCAGGCCTTGACCAGGGCATCATCGTCCAGCGCCTGCTGCATCCGCTTGGCGCAACTGTCCTTGTCGGTGAAGTAGATCGCCGCAGCCCCGGCGGTCCATCTGTTGTAGGGATTGTCGTGGGCGATCACCATGTTGCCGGCCGCCAGCGCCTCGACCAGCGAGGGGTTGGTGCCGCCGACCGTGTGGCCATGCAGATAGGCGCGGGCGTGGTATCTGAGCGCCTTGACCGTCGCCTGGTCGTAGATGGCGCCCGGCAGGACCACCGAGCCATTCGCCGCCTTGCGGATGGCGGCATGATAGGGGATGTCGTCGGACAGCGTTCCCAGCACCACCAGCTTCATGTCGCGCTTGGCGGAGCAAAAAGCTTCGACGATCGGCAGGATGTTGTTGTCGGGTTCGATGCGGGCGATCGAGACCAGATAGCGCCCGGGCTCGAGGCCGAGCGCCCGGACCGGCGCCTCGGGCGCTGATGTCACCGGATCGGCGCCATAGGCGATGGTGGCGATGGCGCTGCGCGGCCGGCGTGTCGCCAGGTGATCTGCGATGGCGGGATGATCGGCGACCAGCCGATGCGAGGCCCATGCGCCGATCCATTCGTTGAGCCAGAACCAGGTTCGCGCCGCCATTCCCCATTTTGGGCGGCGCCACTCGATGCCGTCCATGTTGGTGAAGATCTTGCGTCGTTTCAGCCTGAGCCAGGTCAGGAAGACCGCGCCATTGTAGCCGAGCACCAGGCAAACACCCGGTTGCCGGGCGGCGTTGCGGGCGCATTGCCAGTCGAATTCCAGCGTCGCGCGCGGTCCCTTGGAGGCGACCTGGATGTGAATGAGCTCGATGCCGCGCCAGGTTTCGCTGCGCACCCTCTGGTCGATCCGCTCGACCTCATCTTGGCAATAGACGCCAACTTTCCAACCGCGCCCGACAAGAAACAGCGCCAGTTTTTCGGCAAAGGTTTCAAAGCCGCCATGGGCCGCGGGTATGCCGCGGGTCCCCAGGATCAGAATGGCGGGCGTTTCTGGTTTCATGGCCGGCGGCACTTTCACATGTCTCATATATTAGATATTGCTTAATTTATAATGAGCAGATGGCAACTTCCGTGCCACCTCCCGATTTCAGTATCTTGCGAGGGATCATCGCGCGGGGTTGTAAAAAAACGGTGTTGAAGCCGATGGTTGTTTCATTCTCGGTCAACCCTTCTGTGCGTAGCTGTATCGAAACGAAGCAATGCCTGGGGCGTACGGCCGGCAGTCGGGCGTATCGAACCGATAGTCGGATATATCAACCGATAGTCGGACGTTTCGAACCAGGCATGATTCTTGCGGACGGGCTTCTGCCACAATCGCCCAGCGCGATGGTTGTAGCACCCGGCGGGATATAAAGATGCGGATTGCCTGCGTTCATCAGGGTTATGAACTCTATGGTTCTGACCGCAGCTTCGCGGAGAGCGTTGCCGCGTTGCGCGCCGCGTTTCCGTCGGCCGACATCGAAGTGGTTTTGCCGCGTAGCGGGCCGATCGTGCGGATTCTGGAAGCGCATGCCAGCCGGATCGTCTTCGAACCGCTCTGGGTGCTGAGGCGCCAGGCCATTGCGCGCCTTGCGACCGTCGAGATGGCGCGATTGCCGGTTGCCGTGTTCAGGGCGTGGCGGCGCCTCAAGCATTGCGACCTCGTCTATGTCAACACCTCGATCGTGGCCGACTACGCGCTGGCCGCACGCCTTCTTCCCCATAAGGCCGTCCTGCACATCCACGAAATCCCCGAAGGCGCCATGCGCAGGGTACTTGTCGGCCTGATGCGCTGGAGCCACGCGGATCTGATCTTCAATTCACACGCGACACGCGCCGCGTTTGGTGATCCCAAGGCGGCGCGTGCGTATGTCGTCTACAACGGTGTTGCCGGGCCGGCGGCGGTCGAACCGATGACATATGACGGCAAGCGTCCATTGCGGGTGCTGCTGCTTGGCCGTATCAACCGGATCAAGGGGCAGGAAATCCTGCTGGAGGCGATCGCCTCGATGCCGGCGGAACTCCAGGCGAGGATCGAGGTGCGGCTGGTCGGCGGCGCCTTCGAAAGCACTGAGCGCGAGCATGCGCTTGCCGAACTGGTCGAAACCATGGGGCTTACTGGGCGCGTCAGAGTCCTGCCTTTCATTCCCGACCCCTCTGAGCATTATCGATGGGCCGATATCGTCACCGTGCCGTCGCGGCGTCCGGAATCGCTGGGCCGCGTCGCCATAGAGGCGATGGCTTACGGCCGGCCGCCACTTGTGTCGGCGATCGGCGGGCTGGTGGAAGTGGTCAGCGACGGGGAGACCGGCTGGCATGTTCCGCCCGGCGACGCAGCAGCTCTTGGCGCGAAATTGCAGGAGATCATCCTCGCCCCTGAGGCCTGGCGCGGGTTTGTCGCTGCCGGGCGCGCGCGCTACGAGGCAATCTTCAGCGAGCCGGTCGCGGCTGCGGCGATCACCGCGATCGCCGCCGACAAGCTGAAGACGACCATCGCGCGGCCGGGCAGGGTGCCTGCTGCCCGCGAAGCGGAGACGCGGCCGTGAAGTTAGCGTTTCCGAGCCATCTGGTTCGACGCCTCGTGCTGATGATCGGCGGTGAGGCGATGCAGAGCGGCTTTCATTTTGCCCTCAACATCATGCTGTTGCACATGCTGTCGGCGCAGGGCTACGGCCTCTTCGCCATCGGCATGGTGATGGGCGGTGTCGGCCTGTCCTATATCAGGTCGCTCACCGCCGTTCCCGCCAGCATCTGGATGAGCAAGAGCACCAACAGCGCCGGCGTCGACACCTATGACGTGGCGTTCGGAACGGCGGCGCTGATCGTGGCTTTGCTGATGGCCGTCGGCACGGCAGTCCTGATGCATGTTCTTGGCGATCCAAGCGGAATTGCCGCCGGCTGCTTCGTCGGTGCCTGGTCGTTGCGCAGCCATATGCGCACGGCTTTCTTCGCACGGCGCCAGCAAGTTGTCGTCTCCGTCAGCGATGGCGCTTTTACAGTCGCCGGCTGTGTCCTGACCGGGCTGTCGATATGGTTGGTCCAAGACCCGCTGCAGACCGTGTTCTATGCACTAGCCGCGGCAAATGTGTTCGGCATTTTCGTCCTGGTCCGGCTGGCTCGGCGCTCGCTTCGCATCAGCTTCCGCATGCCGACGCGGCGACGCTATGTCAGACTCTGGCCCCAGCTGCGCTGGTCGGCATTCAGCGCGACCACCACCAACATCCAGGGTCAATGTCTGGCGCTGCTGGTCGCCGGCATTGCCGGTCCTGCCGCCTACGCACCTCTGGCGGCGGTTCTGGTGCTGTTTGCTCCGCTGCGCATCATCAGCCTTGCGTTCGTCAACATGACGCAGCCGGATCTCGCCAGGCTGATACGGAACAATGAAACAGGCCGTGTCTGGACGCAGGCCAAGATCTGGGCGCTCGTCATGGGGCTCGGCGGCCTTGCTTATGGATGTGCGATCATGTTCGTCCTGCCGATGATAAAATCCCAGGCTCTCCAAGACGCTTCGACCTGGTTCATCGGACTTTTCGTGATCGCAAATTTTGTCCCTATCATGCTCTATATCATGCCCCGCATCGTGCTTGAAATACTCGGCGATTTTCGGATCGTCGCGTTCATCACCACGGGCGGCGCGGTCGTCGGCCTGGCGCTGATCGCGGCCCTGCTGGCAATCGCGTCTCCGCCGTGGGCGTTGTTGGGTTCCGCCGTCTCGGAGATGTTCGTGCTCGTGGCATCGTGGTATTTCGCGCATCACCGCATGTGGAATATCGAGCATCCCGATGAGGCGCGCGACAGCCGGTTGGGCGCGTGGCGGCGCACGCTGCCGTTCGCTACGGCAAAGCGATAGGAAAAAACATGGCAGTCCAGGCGGTGCAAATTGCTGCGGTGGCCGGCTCGCCCGATGGCCAGTCCTCCCATCCGGCCACCGTCGTCGCCATCGATGCCTACACGGCGCGGCTCCACACCAGCCTGGAAGCGGTGAGGCCGCTCTGGCTGCGCCTCCAGACGGACGGTGTGTGCACCGCCCACCAGAATTATGCCTGGGCCGAGGGGATCGTTGCGCGGCTGATGCCGCAAGGTGCGGAACTGCTCATCGTGGAGGTAAACGATGCCGTCACGGGTGCGCCGCGAATGCTGGTGCCGCTGATACGGCGACCGGCCTTCCGCCATCGGGTGATCGAATGGCTGAGCTGTGGCGTTTGCGACTATTCGGCACCGCTGCTGGCCGATGCCAGCCCGTGGACGACGCAATCGGCGCAGGCCGCGTGGGCCGCGGTGCGTTCCGTGCTGCCGCCGGCGGACCGCATCCAGATCACGGGAATTCCGCAATCGATCAGCGGCGTCGCCAATCCGCTGGCCTTGCTCGCGGCCACGCGCGATTCCCTGCATACCAGCTTCGGTCTCGCCATCGACGGCGACCCGGAAACCGTCCTCAAGCGCCTATGCCGGCCATCCTTCGTCAAGGCCTTCAACAAGGACTGGCGCCGCCTCGAACGGCTTGGCGACGTGGAACTGGTCGAAGCCGACACACCGGCCCTGGTGGAGGTCATCTTCGGCGGCCTCGTCCGGATGCGGCTCAGCCGCTTTCGCGAACTGGGCCGCTTCGACCTGCTGACGCAGGCGACGGTTGTCGACTTCTATCGAAACGCCGCTCTCGAGGGCCTGTCTGATGGGTCGGTGCGGCTCTTCGGGTTGCGTGTTGGTGAAGCTCTGATCGCGGTCCAATACCTGCTGATCCATCAAGTCACCGTTCATGCTCTGCTGATCTCAATCGATCAGGGCGCGGTGCCCAATGTCTCGCCGGGACTTCTGATCATGGGCAAGTTGATGAGCTGGGCGCGCGGGCGCGATTTCAATTATTTCGACCTGTCGGTAGGCAACCAGAGTTATAAGGAACATATGGGTGCCTTGGGTTCGGGCCTGCGCGAGCTTTGCCACGGGATTACGGTGCGAGGCAGCGCCGTGAGCGCAGCCATCGAGATCCGCAACCGGGCCGAGGTGTTCGTGCGCTCCAAACCTCGGCTGCTGAAGAGGCTCCAGGGACTGATGCGGGGTTTGCGGCGCCTGCGTGGGGGATCAGAATGACGGGAGAAGCATGTGGCAAGCTACGCGGCGGGAACGACTCCGATAAGGGATTTGCCCGGTGGGCCATTTTCCCCGACTGTCGCCAACGTTGATGCAACCGCGCACTTCACGGCTCGGCTGCACACCAGCTTCGACACCGTAAGGCTGCTATGGCTGCTCCTTGAAGCTCACGGCGTCTGCACTGCCCACCAGCATTATGCCTGGGTCGAAGGAATCGCCGCACGGCTGATGCCCAAAGACGCGGATCTGGTCCTCGTCGAGGTGAGTGACGACGTGACCGGCGCGCCGGCCATGCTGCTGCCGCTGATGCGGCGCCGGGCTCTCGGCCACCACGTGATCGAATGGCTGAGCTGCCGCGTGTGCGACTACGCGGTGCCGCTGCTGGCGGATGGGAGAGCGTGGACCAGGCAGAGTGCCGACGCCATGTGGGCAGCGGTCCGTGCCGTGCTGCCATCGGCGGATCGCATCCATATCGCGGGAATTCCGCAGCAGGTCCACGGCGTGGCCAATCCGCTGGCATTGCTTTCGGTGGCGCGCGACTCCATCCAGGTCACCTCCGGCCTCGTCCTGCATGGCGATCCGGAGACGCTCATCAAGCGAATCTGCAAGCCGTCCTTCGCCAAGGCCTTCCGCAAGCATTGCCGCGGCTTCGAACAGCTTGGTGGCCTCGCTTTGGTCGAGGCCGATACGCCTGACCTGACCGAGGAGCTCCTGGATGCACTGCTGGAACTGCGGCTCAAGCGTTTTCGTGAGCTCGGACGTTTCGACCTTCTGACGCAGGCGCCGGTCGTCGATTTCTACCGCGCCGCGGCGCTGCAAGGCCTGTCCAACGGATCGGTGCGGCTCTTCGGACTACGCGTCGGTGAAGCCTGGCTTGCCTCCATCTATGTGCTGGTGAGAAAAGGCACACTTCACGCCCTCCTGCTCGGCATCGACCAGAATGCGGTCGCCAATGTCTCACCCGGCCTGACGACGATGGGCAAGCTGATGATGTGGGGATGCGAGCGGGGCTTCGACTATTTCGACCTGTCGGTCGGCGGCCAGGGCTACAAGCGACATATCGGTGCCTCGAGCTCGGTACTGGCCGAGATCTGCGAACCGGTGACGGTGCGGGGCAGAGCTGCGAACGCAGCCATTTTGCTGCGCAGCCGGGTCGAAGGCATGACGCGGTCGCGTCCCCGGCTGCTCAAGGCCGTCCAGGGCCTGACGCGCCGCTTGCGGCGATTGAAGGACTGAGTACGAGCGTTTGCCGACGACCGATGCAAGGAGGCACCAAGGCCGGCAAGCTTGTTGACTGGGTTGGTTGGCTCTATATCTGAAAGCGCCGCTTGCCGTTCAGAAATGAGTGTCCTCGGCAGATTTTTTAAGTTGGCGTTTTCGGCAGATCATATCGATGGATGCAAGTTTAGGAGATGGGATTCGTTCCATCCTCATTATTCAAACGAAGTACATTGGAGATGTCGTTCTGACATCTGCTTTGGTTCGCAATCTGCGTCTTTCTTATCCGCAAGCATCGGTGACCATGCTTTGTGCGCCGGGTCTCAAGCAGTTCATCGTCGCGCAAGGGATCGCCGATGTTGCCGTTGGCTTTGAATCCCGTGGCAGAGGAAGGACTCTGCTCAAGCGTTTGAGCGACCATCGTGGCGTCATCTCTGATCTGCGGCGTCGGAAATTCGATCTTAGCATCGACCTTACCGATTCAAAAACCTCGCGGATCATGCATCGCTTGATCGGGGCTCCACTTCGCGTCGGCTTCGATCCTTCCGAGCATCCGATGAAGTTCTGGGAAATCCAGCTTGCAAACGTGCTCGCCGCGACCTTCGGACATGGCGGACCGCATTATCTCTACAGGAACCTGTCTCCACTCAGCGCCCTCGGGTTGGATTATCAGGATCCAACGCCTCGGCTGCAGCCGACCAGGACTGCCCAGGAAGAGTGTGCCAGGCTTCTTGCGGAAAACGCTTTGGCGAAGAAGTCCTATGTGGCCGTGCATGCCGGCGCGAGGTTTGAAGGCCGTTGCTGGCCGCCGCAACATTTTGCTGCGGTCATCGATGAGGTATACGCCAAAACCGGGCTGCGATCCCTGCTCGTTGGTGGGCCGGATGAAGGGCTTGCCGCGCAAAGGATCCTTGAAGTGGCAGCATCGCCGGTCGCAAGTGTCGTCGGAAAAGCCTCGCTTGAGGTCTTGACAGCATTGTTGGCCGAAGCGTCGATCTTTCTTGGCAATGAGAGCGGCCCGATGCACATCGCGGCCTCTGTCGGAACTCCAGCGGTGGGGCTGTACGGTCTGACGTCGCCTGAGCAATGGGGCCCATTCGGTGTCCCCAACCGGACGCTCCAGCCGCCCATGCCTTGCCCATGCATCGCTCCAGGTTTGTGTAAAGAAAACAACGCCGGTGGGGTCTATTGCGTCCAGCGGCTCCAGGTTGCCGATGTTGCGGCGGCGACACTCGATCTCATCGGCACGGAAGTTCAAAAATCTGCTCATTCGGGCACGCCGGCCGCGTAGCAGAGCGGCAGCGACGGACGCTAGTTTTGGCGGCGTGGTGGTGCACAGTTCATCTTCGTGTGCTTCACGTCTTGATTCAGGCCAAGGCCCAAGCATATTCAAAAGATTGGTAAATTTAACCGGGCCGCATCCTGCGCTGTCCGCGAAATTGACAGGACGGCGCGTCTCCGCCATCCTTGACCCCAGTCGTCAGGCTGCCGGCAGCGGCCGCGTTTTGTGTCTGGGGCGACCGAGGGCAGTGTCATGTTCAGTCCCGTCACAGGTCAGAATTCCAAGCGCGCCGCGGTGCGCAAGGCGCTCGATCGTCACAAGGTCTACATCACCGCGCAGCGTTTTTCGGCAGGCACCTACCAGGCCCGGGTTCTGGTCGACGGCGAGGCCTATTGGGTCGACGAATTCCGGCTGAGCCAGCTGCAGCAAGGACTGTCGCCGGCGGAGCTCGAGTTGACGCCGGCCGCTGACGATTGAGAGCGTGACTGGCTTGTTCCTGGCCGCCGTGCTTCGATCCTGGCGATGACGACCCCACCAAAGCTCAAAGCCTATCGCGCCAAACGCGAATTCGCCAAGACGCCGGAACCGGTTGGCGGGCTCGTCAGCAGCGACGGCAACCGCTTCGTCGTCCACAAGCACCACGCCACCGCTGACCATTATGATCTGCGCCTGCAGGTCGGCGATGTCTTGAAGAGCTGGGCGGTGCCGCGCGGGCCTTCGCTCAATCCGGCCGACAAGAGGCTGGCGGTCGAGACCGAGGATCATCCGCTCGAATATATCGACTTTGAGGGTGTCATTCCCGAGGGCGAGTATGGCGGCGGGCCGATGATCGTCTGGGATACCGGCACATGGGCGCCGATGGACGACGTCGAAAAGAGCTTGCGAACCGGCGCCTTCAAGTTCCGGCTGGCCGGCGACAAGCTCAATGGCGGCTGGATGCTGACCCGGCTGAAGCCGAAACCCGGCGAAGATGAGAACAAGAAGAACTGGCTGCTGTTCAAGGAACGCGACCTCGCCGCCGACACCGCGCTTGACATCCTCACGGCCCGGCCGGAAAGCGTCAAATCCGGATTGCGCATCGAGGAACTGGCGGCGCCGGCGAAGCCCGCCACCAAACCCGCGCCCAGACAGGGATCGCTGAAGCCCGGCACGCTGCCGGGCGTGTTCAAGGCTCCCATGCTTGCCCGTATCGAGCCGCAACTGGCGACGCAGGTGCCAAAACCACCCGATGGCGACGACACCCAACAAGTCTGGCTGCACGAGATCAAATTCGACGGCTACCGCACCATGGCGCATCTCACTGGCGGCGTCGTCAAGCTGATCACCCGTGGCGGCATCGACTGGACGAAGCGCTATGGCGACCTGCCGCATGCGTTCGCCAAGCTGCCCTGCCGCGATGCCATCATCGACGGCGAGATCGTGGTGCTCGACGCCCGGGGCATCAGCCGCTTCGCGCTGCTGCAGGATGCGCTGGCCGAGGGCGCCGGCAGCAATCTCCATTTTTACGCCTTCGATCTTCTCCACCTCGACGGCTGGGACCTGACCAAGGCGCCGCTGGTCCGGCGCAAGGCGCTGCTGGCGCAGATGCTGTCGGGCCTCGGCGCCAATTCCGCCATCCAGTTCTCCGACCATGTCGAAGGTTCAGGGCAGGGGCTCTACGACCAGGTGTCGGAACTTGGGCTGGAGGGTGTCGTCTCAAAGCGCGCCACGGCCATCTATCAGAGCGGCCGAACCAAAAGCTGGACCAAGACCAAGGCACTGCTGTCGGACGACTTCGTCATCGCCGGCTTCACCATCTCCGATGCGGCCGAAGGGCTGGCTGCGCTCGGCATGGCAGAGTTCGAGGGTGGTGAATTGCATTATCGCGGCAAGGTCGGCACCGGTTTCGATGCCGCCACCGCCGGTGAGTTGCTCGCCAGGCTGGAGCCGCTGCGGGAAGGCGCCACCCCGCCCGAGGGTGTCCCGCGCGAAATCATGCGCGAGATGAACTGGGTGCGGCCGCTGCTGTCGGCGCGCATTCATTACGCCAACCGCACCTCAGACAATGCGCTGCGCCACGGCGTCTTCCGTGGTTTGAGGGATGTCGACCTGTCGACGCCGGTCTCGTCCAAACGCAAGCGGCTGATCGCCGAGGCCGACCTTGCCACAATCTGGGTGACCAACCCGACGCGCCGGCTGTTCGGCAAGACCGGCCCGACCAAGCTCGACATCGCGGTCTATTACGCGCTGGTCGGCGACTTCATGCTGCCGCACATCCTCGGCCGGCCGGTGTCGCTGGTGCGCTGCCCGACCGGCCTGCCGAAGGATTGCTTCTTCCAGCGCCACGCCTTCACCGGCATGCCGCCCTCAGTGGTGACATTCGACGCGACGAATTCCGAGGGCGAGACCAAATCCTATCTCTCGGTCGAAGGCGCGAAAGGGTATCTGGCGCTGGCGCAGTTCGGCGTCGTCGAGTTCCACACCTGGGGCACCCACCGCACCAGCCTCGACAGGCCCGACCAGATCGTCCTCGACCTCGATCCGGGCGAGGGGATTTCATGGCGCGAGGTGGTCGAGGCCGCCGTGCACATCAAGGGCGAATTGGAGCGCCTGGGGCTGGTACCGTTCGCCAAGACCTCCGGCGGCAGCGGCATCCACATCACGGTGCCGGTGACGGGCGCGCAGAACTGGAAGAAGCTCCACCAGGCGACCAGCGCGATCGCCACGCATCTGGCGGCAACGGCGCCTGACACCTTCACCACCACCATGGGCAAGGACAACCGCAAGAAGCGCATCTTCATCGATTATCACCGCAATGCGCGCGGCCACACCTCGGCAGCACCTTACTCGCTGCGCGCCCGCACCAATCTGCCGGCCTCGACGCCGGTCAGTTGGAGCGACCTCGAATCCATCGATGCGCCGCAGGATCTGAACTATTCCTCCCTGCCGGGGCTGCTGGCGACGTCGGGCGATCCGTGGGCCGAGATCGACGAGTTCGCGCGGGATTTGCCGACCTTGAAGAACTAGGTTCCTCGGCCCCCATGAAATGGGGGAGAGCGTTGCGGGGCGAGGAACCCAACGCCATCGACGCTTCCGACAATTTGAATTATTCTCTCCGCCACGACCTCAAAGACGTGGCGGAAGATTTCGTCAGGGATTTGCCTGTATTGTGCGGGGTCGGTGTAGGATTTGCGCAGCCTCGTTCGTCCTTCGGACGAAAAGCGCTGCAGTGAATGTCAGTGCATGGCCGCGTAGGAGTGTTTCATGGCGCCCAGGGCAAGTTGGAAAGGTTACCTTAAACTCAGTCTGGTCAGCTGTCCGGTGCGGTTATATCCCGCCACCAGCGCCAGCGAGCGCATCTCGTTCAACCAGTTGCATAAGAAGACCCACAACCGCATCAACATGAAACCGGTCGACCCCGAATTGGGGCTCGTCGAGCGTGCTGATCTGGTCAAGGGCTATGAATACGAGGACAAGCAGTACATCATCATAGATGATGCCGACCTCGATGCGGTGCGCATCGAATCCAATCACACGATGAACATCGAGGCCTTCGTCGACGAGGACGAGGTCGACGTCATCTATCAGGACGCGCCCTACTACATGGCGCCTGACGGCGCGATGGCGGAGGAGACCTTCGCCGTGCTGCGCGAAGCCATGCGCAAATCCGGCAAGCTGGCGATCGCACGCCTGGTGCTGTCGAGCCGCGAGCGGGTGGTGACGATCGGCGCGCGCGAGAACGGCATGTTCGTGTGCACCTTGAGGAATCCGAACGAAGTGCGTGGCACAGCTGAATATTTCGGCAACATCCCAGCCGGCAAGCCCGATCCCGAAATGCTGCAGCTCGCCGAAGCACTGATCAAGCAGAAGGAAACCACCTTCGATCCGAAGAACTATGAGGACCGCTACGAGGCGGCACTCATGACGATGATCCGCGAGAAGCTGAAAGGCCACAAGCCGATCATCGCGGCGGCACCCGAGCGCGGTAATGTCATCAATCTGATGGATGCGCTCAAAGCGAGCCTGTCGCAATCGAAGCCGCCGGCCAAGTCGAAAAGCAAGGCCGACGAGGTTGCCAAGCCCGCCGCGAAGAAGGCGGCAGCGGGTGGTGCTGCTGAAAATCCGTTGAAGGCCAATCTGCTGAAGGCGGTCGGCAAGAGCAAGAAATGACGGCACCGACCGGCGCTGTTTTTGGCACGATAGGCGCGCTGGCGGCTTTTCCGCTCAGGCTGGCTGCGCGGGAAGTGGAACGCCGACACGGCCAGCTGCGGCGCGGTATCACCAGGCGCACCACGCATGTCGTCTTCGGCCGGACACTTCTCGCCAGGGCAGGCCTCGTCAAAAACGGCGATGCCGAGATCGAACGCCGTGTCGCCGCCGAGCGCGCGGCCGGACGAACGCTGATCAGCGAGAACGGATTTCTGCGCCTTCTCGGACTGATGAAGACACCGGAAGCGTCTTCGCTGTCGCGGCAATCGCTGATCGATCAGTCGCGGCTATCAGGCTCCGACCTCGATTTTTTGTCGCTGTTCGATGCGTTCGAGCATGACTCAGAACCTTATTCCTTCCGCGACCTGATCCTGGCGCGCAAATATGCCGGGCTCATCGCCGGCGGCGCGACATGGGGGGCGATCGCGCGCTCCGTCCACCGCTCCGGCCCGGTGGCGTCGCTGACCGCCAAGTCGCTCAATGTCGGCTCGCAGCATGGACGCGCCGATGCCATCTATCTCGAAGGCGGCCAGAGCGAACTCGACGGGCAGTTGCTGTTCGATCTCGGAACAGCCGGGGCAGAGGGTGACGACACGCTGGAGGAGTTGTTCGCCGAGGCGGAAGCGGCGGAGGAGCAGGGCGACCATGATAGGGCCGCCGCGCTCTACCAGCGCTGCCTGGCCATCGATCCGAGCGATGCGATTGCCGCCTTCAACCGCGCTAACTGCCTGCGCGCCGGCGGCCACGCGGCGGACGCCGCGCACGACTATATCAATGCGATAAAACTCGACCCGGCCTTCGTCGAGGCGTGGTTCAACCTGGCCGGACTGATGAGCGAGCAAGGTCGCGAAGCCTCGGCGCGAAGGCACCTGCAGAAAGCGATCGCGCTCGACAAGACCTATGCCGATCCGGTGTTCAACCTCGCCCGACTGGAATTCGACGCCGGCAATCTGCCGGAGGCGCGGGGCCTGTGGGTGCGTTATCTCGAACTCGACGCGGAGTCCGAATGGGCACGGGTTGCAGCCAAGGGCGTGCAGTTCGTGGATTTGCAGTTGGCGCGGACGGCGGGGTGAGGGATGCTGGCGCTTGAACACCCCCCTCTGGCCTACCGGCCATCTCCCCCGCAAGGGGGGAGATCGGAAGCTTGGGCGTCCCGCTCCTTCTTGCAAAGTGGGAGATTGGCGAAAGCGGTTGAGCGCGCAATCTCCCCCCTTGCGGGGGAGATGTCCGGCAGGACAGAGGGGGGTGTGACGGAACTCGACCTCTCCAGCGAGACCGCCCCATGACCACCTTCCTCTTCGACGGCGACGATAATGCTCCCGTCACCATCCTGCTCGCCCACGGCGCCGGTGCATCGATGGATTCGCCTTCGATGACCGCCACCGCCAAGGCGCTGGCCGCGGCCAGCTTTCAGGTTGCGCGCTTTGAATTCCACTACATGGCCGCGCGCCGCTACGGCCACCGCAAGCCACCGCCGCGGGCCGAGACGGTCAACCCGGAATATATCAAGGCGATAGCCGACCTCAGGGCAAAGGGCGTGACGGGACCGCTGATCATCGGCGGCAAGTCGATGGGCGGGCGCGTCGCCTCCATGGTCGCCGACGAGATGTTTGCCAAGGGCGAGATTTCAGGCCTGCTGTGCCTCGGCTATCCCTTCCATCCGCCGGCCAAGCCCGAGCAATTGCGGACAAAACACCTCGCCGATCTAAAGACGCCAACGCTGATCTTCCAGGGCACCCGCGACGAGTTCGGCACCAGGGACGAAGTCGCGACTTATGGCCTTTCCGACCGCATCGAGGTGATCTGGCTGGAGGACGGCGACCACGATCTCAAGCCTCGCAAGAGTGTTTCGGGGTTTTCGACCGCCGACCATCTGAAGACGCTGGCCGAGACGGTGAAGGCGTGGTCGGGTCGGGTCGCTTCCTGAAGCGATGAAGATCGCCTCCTTCAACATCAACAACATCAACAGCCGGCTTGAAAACCTGCTGGGATGGCTGGCTGCGGCAAAACCCGATGTCGTCTGCCTGCAGGAGCTGAAGGCGCGCGACATGCAGTTTCCGCGCTCGGCATTGGCGGCGGCGGGCTATGGCGCGGTGTGGAAGGGCGAGCCGACGTGGAACGGTGTTGCCATCCTGGCGCGGGGTGCCGAGCCAGTGCTGACCCGCGATGCCTTGCCCGGCGACGATGCCGACAGGCAGAGCCGCTATATCGAGGCGGCGGTGAACGGCATCATCGTCGCTTGTCTCTATGCGCCGAACGGCAATCCTCAGCCCGGCCCGAAATTCGCCTACAAACTCGCCTGGCACGCGCGGCTGGAGGTGCATGCCGAACAGTTGCTCGACACCGGCCTGCCGGTGGTGCTGGCCGGCGACTACAACATCGTGCCCGAGCCGCGCGATATCTACCCCACCCGCTCCTATGAGGACAACGCGCTGGTGCAGCCGGAAAGCCGGGCGTCGTTCCAGCGCCTGCTCGACCAGGGTTGGCTTGATGCCCTGCGCAAGAAGCATCCGAAGGAAACGCTCTACACATTCTGGGACTATCGCCGCAACCGCTGGCCGCGCGATGCGGGCCTCCGGCTCGATCACATCCTGCTGTCGAAGAAACTGGCACGCCGCCTGACCGTTGCCGGCATCGACCGCGACGTGCGCGGCGAGGACGGCGCCAGCGACCATGCGCCGGTGTGGGTGGAATTGAAGTAAGGCGACTGCTTTCATGCGTCGCGCTTGAACGGATTCCTGCAACGCGCTTTAAGTCTTTGTCTCGATGCATGTCGCTGTCCCAAATCCGGGTTCGCTTTTGGCCGACATGCAATAACCTGTCGGCAAGTAGCCCAACGCAGCCGGATCGCCCGTGAACGCAATCCCCCATGAGATTTGTGAAGCGAGGCTCCATGCCTGACTTGGGCGCTGTCCAGATACTGGCCGCCGCCATTGTGGTGCTTGCGGCTGCTGTCGCGTCCTGGCTGCTGTGGCGGAAGCGCAGCCGTCGCAAGGGACGGCGGCTAACCAATCCGGCTGCCGACTATGCCGTCCGTACCGATTGGAACGCCCGCGGGGGTATGCTCAATTACTCGTCCTTCGTCTATTTCGATGTCGATCGCGACGGCAAATACGGCGCCGGAGACCGGCCGATGGCCGGGATCATGGTGCGGCTGTATGACGAAGCCGGCAAGCTCGCCGCGTCCGCGCGCACCAACAATGCCGGCTTTGCCAACTTTCCCATGTCGGTGAAAAGCAGAAAGGCAGTGATCCGCAAGCCGGGCAACTGGCGCTTTGTGGTTTCGGTGCCGCCCGGCTGGCAGGCGAAAAGCGAAAATGACATTCAGTCCCGACACTTCCTGCCGCTGCCGGGTTCGCCGGCCGGGATGGTATCGCAGGAGATGCTGCTGCCTGTCGGTCTGGCACCGCCGCGCCGCGTCAGCGGGCGCGTCGCCGGCGATGGACCAGCGACCCTCTCCGTGTCGGGGAATGGGTACGTCCTGGAGACGCGGGCACTGGCGCCGGGTGCCGTCTTCAGCTTCGACCTGGCTGAAGAAGCCGACACGGTCAGCGTCAGCGGCGGCGGCTTGGCGCGGCGGCTGACGCTATCGCCCTACTCGGCGGATCTCGGCCTGCTGTCGCCGCAACGCGCCGGCATCGACACTGATGCCGCCCTCGAAACGATCGATTTCGACGATGTGACGTCGCGCAGCCTCAGGAAAATTCCGGCTGGCCATGCCGGATTGGCGTGGCGCAACCTGAATGCGATGGCCCGCGACTTCACCAAGGACAGCCAGGGCTATGTCAATGGTAATGTTTCCGGCGACCATGTGCTCTACACCAGCAGCGGGCTGCCGGCCGAATTCAGCTGCGAACGGCCGTTCGGCTTTCACTCGGTCATGCTGAGCGCCGCCTGGCTGGCGTCGGAAGGGGAGGTGGCGCTGATCGAAAGCTGGCTTGGCGAGCAGCTGATTGCAAGCGACGAGGTCACGCTGTCGGCGCTAACGCCGCTGCACTACGCTCCAATGCTCAAAGCTGTAACGCGTGTTCGCCTGTCGACGAAGCACTATTGGCAAATGGTGTTGGACGACCTGATCCTGGTGCGTTGAGGTTTGGACGCGCCAGGAGCAGGTGGCGCTGAAATTATTGCGGTGTCGGCAACGAGGAGCCGTTGGCCGCAGTGACCGCCGACAACCGGCCTTTTTTCAAGAACGATGGCTTCACATAGATTTTTTTCATATCAGACTCTCCTAAAATCCCGATCCGATGATGCCAGACTGCGGCCATCTGTCAACCATGCGGGCTGAAATCGGCAAACTGCAATAAATCCAAGGAGGCGCGGCAAGGCGCCCGCCCTCCAATAGCGGCAACCGGATCGCAATGTTGGACAGCCAGACCGGCCCGATTTATGCGGTGGCCTTCGCCGCCGACGGCGCGGTGCTGACCGGCGGCAACGACCGCACCATCCGCGACTGCCGGCCACCGGCGGCGACGGCGTGGTGCTGTTTGCCGGCGCGCCGGAATGAGCGAAATCTTGATCACCCTGTCCGCCGTGCTATGTAAAACCCATGCCAGCACCCAGCCTCCCAGACAATGCGCCGCTCATCGTCATCGATCTCCAGACCGGCATGTTCGACGGTGTGCACGAGCAGCCGATCCATGATGCGCCTGATATTGTCGAGCGCACCAAGGCGGTGATCGATTGGGCGCGGCGCGGCGGGCGCAAGGTCGCTTTTATCAGGCATGACGGACCCGATGGCGACCCGTTGGCACCGGATGAGCTGGGCTGGCCGGTTTGGCCCGCGCTCGGCCAAGCGGCGGACGAGCCGACCTTTGCCAAATCCGTTCGCGATGCTTTCAGCAATCCTGCCTTCGGCGACTGGCTTGCCGGTCAGGGTGCGAGTGCTGTCGTGCTCTTGGGCGCACAGACCGATTTTTGCGTGGCCGCGACGGTCAAGGGCGCCATCGCCAGAGGGCTCGGCGTGACCGTGGTCTCCGATGTGCACAGCACGCTGGACAATGCCAGCGAGAGTGCCGAGCAGGTCATCCTCAGGCACAATGGCGAATTCGCCGAGGCCGGCGTCAATCTGGTGACCACAAAGGCGCTTGTCGGCGGCTGAAGCCCGACCGTCGCCGCAGCGCGCATTATCAGGCGGGCCGGCTTGAGGACTTCGCGAGAGAAGACAGGCGGCTGCCGTGGTCGACGCGGACGGGGGGGCGCATTGTTGGGATGGCTCGGGCGCCCGCGTCAACCAGGGCGGCTCGTACCGCCGCATTAGCAACATTGCACATTGCGGGCCGCTCGAAACTTCCGCGAAAGCGGAATAGGCCGGAGCAAAAGTGCGGATTCGGCTGAGACTTTCGGCGCGCTTTCCCGGTCAGGGAGTCAAAAAGTCTGCTGGCTTGTCGGGATGTCGCTCAGGGCGTTTGCCGGGTCCTGCACCGGATCGGCGAGGAACGATGCCGCAATCAGGTCGTCGGCATCGATCCGACCATGACGATCTTCCATGATGGCCGCGACCTTTTGAAAGGTTTTCATTTCGGCATCCGTCACCCGCGCATCACGCATCCTGGCTTGGAGATCGGCCAGGCGAACGCCCAAAGCAGGGGATGTCACAGCTTTGCTTGTCATCTTCACTCGTCCTGATTGGAAGCTGGGCAACCCGCCGCCATGGCTGGCGGCGGGTTGGACAGTTCGAAATTCAATCGTAGACCTTGATGATCTTGCGGGTGCCCGGATCCACCAGGACGGTGCGGTTGTCGACCACCACGTAGCGGTATTTGACATCGGGGATCTCATGAAGTTCGACCGTGTCCGGCAACGCGCTACCAATATTCAGTTCCACACCGGGAACCTTGACCGAAGCGAGAGGCTGCTTCTTCACATACTCGCGGATGACCGTGTCCTGTTCAGGCTGAATGACAACGTCCTGAGCGGCAACGGCGCCGACACCAGCCAACAGCAATAGCGCCGCTGCGGCGCCCGTTAGGTGCATTTTCATACCGTTTCTCCTTGCGAGTCAGCATGACAGGATCGTTCAACGCTGACGGCAACTGAACTTGAGCCAAATGAAAATGTTCCTCCGCTGGGGCTTCGGTCGGGTGAGACGTGCGACTTAAGTCTGGTCTGCGAGCGCATTGGTCTTACCGACGGGAACGGCTCTCTGTTCATGGCTGTTTGTCTCCCGGAATTCGGAGAGACAGATGGACAAAAGTGTTGGCCAAGCGCGCTGGTTGCTCGCACCGATTTTCGCGACAGCTGTCACCTTTCTGGTGATGGGGATAGTCCTTGGCTGACATGTCGTCGATCGGCGCAGCAACGTCCCTTCCTGCGCTGATAGGATTCGCAAGCCGCTTCGGCGGCTGGCGAATCCTCTATTTTCACCATGCGCCGGCCTGCTCATTCGGCAGCCGAGCGCTTCGTTCAGCTTATGCAACGTTGGGAGGTTACTATGGATCGGCGATCCTTCTTGACGGCGATGTTTGGCATTGCCGGGGCCGCGGCCCTTGCAGGGGCAATTCGCCCGATCGAGGCAGCGGCCGGTGTTCCAAGCGCTGGAAACGGCATTCTCGATGAAATTGAGGCAGAGGCCCTCGACGACGAAGGTGCACATGCGGAGGTGCAGCCGGTCGACCATCGACGCTGGGATCGGGGCTGGGATCGGGACTGGGATCGGGATCGGGGCTGGCGCCGGCGCCGGCACGGGCGGCGTTGGAGACGGGTCTGCCGCAGTTACTGGCGGCATGGTCGCCGTCGCGTCCGGTGCTATCGCAGACGTGGCCCTTCGGTCGTCCTTCGATTTTAGCAGCTAGCCTGCACGTCCTAGCGATTTGATCAGTGCGATGGGCTCGGCGTCCGCATCTTTCCTGCGGCTGCCGAGCCGGAGGCTGTTTGTCGAGGCTGAAGCTATACGTGGCGAAACGGCGCGAAGATGAATCCGCGCCACACAAAGGCGAAGACGGCAAGGCGAGGACAAGAAATGGCCCGGCAGCCAGGTGCAAAGGGAGGACGCCGGGCCAGCCGACTTCTGGCGGTCGTCGGCCATCGCTACATTAGATATATCTAATGTTAATGCAAGCAACCCAAAACTTCTCCGATGGACAAAACACCGTCCGAAGCTGTCCGTTTCGCTGCATGATCACCAGCACGGCCGCCGCACTGCAGACAGCGGCAATGGCGGATCTTCCTGGCCTAAGTCTGGAGGACTTGCGCGGCGGCAATCTCGCTATGGCTCAGCAGTAGCTCGTTCAGTTTGCCGCTTTGCTATCGGCCGCGTGTATCGATCGAGCGGGCGGGGAAGACAGGGCACGTTGATCCGCAGGCTGCTCACTGAAGTAAAGTGAACTGCCGAGTAGAAGGAACACGATGCCCACCGCCGTTAATCCAACCATGAGCACGGCGATCGCCGTTCCTGGGCCATGGCCCGTCTTGATGATGGTGGATCGGTGGGGCATCGCGCTGTTCTCCAGGCATGGCACCCGGCGGGGCCGCTTTCGACAAACGACGAACACGGCCCCGATGTTCCCTCGTTGGAAGCTTCAATCGGTCACGTCGGGCTTTTGCTTTTTCCTGTAGGACCAAGGTCTTATCCGTCGTGCGCAAAAGTCCAAGGGGCCTTGTTCAGTTCCGATAATGTCCCTTGGATGTTCCGCTATTTTAGGTAAATCTGATATAATGCCTAGGCGGAAAACTTAGCCGGCCAAGCACATTTTCCCGCGAACCGGGCATGGAAAATGTGGCTTTGGCAAGTTCAACAACAGGCAGTCATGTCTCGGGCGACGAATGGCTCACGTCTCGTCGAATCGGCCCTCGCGGGTCTGATCGCGCGTGATCGCGGCTTCTTCCTCATCATCGGGAAGGGCATCGTCGCTGTCCTGGTACGCGTTATCGTCGTCCTCGTCGGGCAGATCGCCGTCTTTTTCGACGCCGTAACGCATGTCGCCGTTTTCCGGCACGGACTCTGGCAGGATCTCGCCGCCCTTGATCGCATCCCAATCCTGCTGCTCGATGGTAGGCCCATCCGCCTGCGGTGCGTCATCTTCGATGTCGGCGCTTGGTTTGTTGCGCGGTGCCATGCCGGCCTCCTTCCTTGAAAAAACTGGAGGCGAAACTCGGCGTGCCGGCATTTGTTCCCCTGCTCGAAGTGCAAAGAGCGGGCGTGCTTCTGGATTTTCGACGGCTGGCGCGTCAGCCCAGCCCCGCCGGCACCGCCGCCGCGCGCCGGATCGCCACCGTTGCCAAGTCGCCGCGCAATGGAAAGCGCGCAGTGGCGATCGGCCGCTTACTTGCGAAGTTGCTAAAATAATGAAATGTTGTTCGCGGGAAATGGGATGAGCAGGGACTGGTTGGAACCGGCGCGGTTTCGGCGGTTTGGGGAAACCATGTATTTTGGGCAGTTTCTCGTAGGAATGTCAGCCACGGCTCTCATTGTCGCGGTGTGGACCTATATGGTCACCGGCTCTTTCTGGGAGGCATTTGCCTGGACGATAGCGACGCTGCTTGTCCTGCAGGTCGGCTACTTCGTGCTCATCGTGAGGCTGATCTTCAGGCGCTCGCACGATATCGTGCCGAGCCAGGATCCGGTAGACGCCTTCCCGCCATTGCATCGCGACGGTGTCCAGCTTTGAGACCGGCTGGCCAGGATCACTCGCGCGTGTGCGCCCGGGCAAATTCGGGGAACCTCGCCCACAGCGCGATCACGGTGTTTGGTCACTGAGAGACAGCGTTGTCTGGGCATAGCCCCGCTGGAGGTTTCGGCACAGCGTATCGTGGGAACATTTCGGCGTCGTCGTGGGAACATGATGCATGCGCGACCGGCTTCGCATGGCTCAGGCCGTCAGGTGGAACAAGTGATCATGCTTCGCGTCCTCTAGCAGTACCGGTGAGGTTGCCACCTCTATCGGCACTGCCATGGCTCGCTCTGCTCCCGGCGGGGCGAGTCTTTTTCGTGCTCCCATCGTCGAGATAGAGGGACGCGAGGCTGATTTGACGCGGCGACAACAGGTGCTTCGCCAATTCGGCTGCAGAAGGGATTTTTCGTCTTCTAATGTCCGTACACATTTGTGCAAGTTTTCAAGCATTTCCGCGCTGTCTGCCGCATGCTTGATCAGCAACAAATTAATATCCGGGCTGCAAACATAACATCTTCAATTCTGAAGTTGGATGGAACCACATGGCAGCGGTGGAGTTTTTATGGAGGGCGGAATTCAATTGTCACTAGGAGACGGTCATGAAACTTTATCTTACAAGCGCGGCGGCTGCCATCGTCCTGACGGGCGGCATGGGTGCGGCGCTGGCGGAGAGCGTCGTCGTCGTCCAGCCGCAGCAGGAGACGGTCGTTCGCGAATACATCAAGAGGGAACCGCTTGCCTCGGTGAACCTTCTGGGGGTCGAACTCAAGCTCGGCTCGTCGGTACCGGACACTGTCGAACTGCGTGAAGTGCCCGACGTCAAATACCGCGTCGCGGTGATCAATGACCAGACGGTCCTCGTCGACCCGGAGACCCGCCAGATCGTTGAAGTGCTGCCCTAAGGGGTTCCCGCAGCACTGGACCTTGGGAAAAACCCGCCCCGACGTCGCGTCGGTGGCGGGGTTCCTTTTGTCGCGATCCGCGATGGCCTATTCGGCGGCCAGTCTATCCTGCGTCTTGGTCTCGAAATCGCTGGCGTCGTGGCGCTCATGCAGTTGCATGGCAGGCTCGCCGAAAGCGCGGTTGACCATGCGGCCGCGCTTGACCGCCGGTCGGGCGTCGATCGCCTTGGCCCAGCGTTGCACATGTGCGTATTCCTGCACGGATAGGAACTCGGCGGACTCATTGTACATGCGTCCGAGCGCCAGCCCGCCATACCAGGGCCACACGGCCATATCGGCGATGGAATAGTCCTTGCCGCCGAGATATTCAGTCTCGGCCAGCCGGCGGTCGAGCACATCCATCTGGCGTTTCACCTCCATCGAGAAGCGGTCGATGGCATATTCGAACTTTTCCGGCGCATAGGCGTAGAAATGGCCGAAGCCGCCGCCCAGATACGGCGCCGAGCTCATCTGCCAGAACAGCCAGGACAGCACTTCGGCGCGCGCCGGCTGTTCGGTAGGCAGGAATTCGCCGAACTTTTCGGCGAGATAGACCAGGATCGAACCGGATTCGAAGATGCGCACCGGCGTCTTGCCGCTGCGGTCCATCAGGGCCGGGATCTTGGAGTTTGGATTAACCTCGACGAAGCCGCTGCCGAACTGGTCGCCATCGTTGATCCGGATCAGCCAGGCGTCGTATTCGGCACCCTTGTGGCCGCGCGCCAGAAGCTCTTCCAGCATGACCGTGACCTTGACGCCGTTCGGCGTCGCCAGCGAATAGAGCTGCAACGGATGCTTGCCGACGGGCAGTTCCTTGTCATGCGTCGGCCCGGCGATCGGCCGGTTGATGCTGGCAAAGGCTCCGCCGCTCGGCTTGTTCCAGGTCCATACTTTCGGCGGTGTGTAGTCGGTCATTTCGTGGCCTCGTGTCGGGGAAGGATGGCAGGTCGCCATAAACTAGGGCTGCGGATGTGTAAGTTCAACTTGCGTTGAACTATTATCGATGCCCTCGGAGCCAACATCGGCAATTGGGCACTTCCTCACCCTTGCGCCTTCTCCTGCGTGGCATACCTATAGAAGATGTCACCAAAGCCCATCCAGGACAAAAGCATGACCATCAATCCCAATCCGCGCTCGGTCGTCGCCGTGCGGGCCACTGTCCCCGAAGATGCCTTTACGGCCGGGGCGCTCGGCACGCTCAGGGAAGGCAGCGGCGTCGTCATTCGCAACGATGGGCTGGTGCTGACCATCGGCTATCTCATCACCGAAGCGGAAGAGGTCTGGCTGACCAGCCATGACGGCCGCGTCATCCCCGCGCACGCGCTGGCCTATGACCAGGAATCGGGCTTCGGCCTGGTGCAGGCGCTGGCGCCGCTCGGCCTGCCGGCGGTGGCGCTGGGCGATGCCGGCAAGGCCAGGATCGGCGACGCGGTCGTGCTGGCCGACGGCATCGGCCAGTCGGTGCAGGCCAGGATCGTCACCAAGCAGGAATTCGCCGGCTATTGGGAGTATCTGCTTGACGAGGCGATCTTCATTGCGCCGGCGCACCCCTCCTGGGGCGGTGCCGGGCTGTTCGGCGCTGACGGCTCGCTGCTCGGCATCGGTTCCCTGCGCCTGCAGATGAGCCGCAACGGCGAGGTCGCCGACATCAACATGGTGGTGCCGATCGATCTGTTGCCGCCCATACTCGACGACCTCCTGACGCGCGGCCAGGTGGCCAAGCCGCCGCGCCCGTGGCTCGGCGCCCTGTCGGCCGAAAGCGACGGCAGAGTGGTGGTGATGAGCGTGACCGAGGGCGGCCCGGCGGCCAAGGCCGGCTTGCGCCAGGGCGACATCATCTCCGACATCCGGGACGGCGCGGTCGACGGGCTGGCCGATTTCTACCGCAAGCTGTGGGAGAGCGGCTCGGCGGGGGCCGAGATTCCAATGCGGGTGCTGCGCGACGGCCGCGAAACCTGGCTGCGCGTCAAATCGGCCGACCGCGGCAGTTTTATGAAAAAGCCGCAACTGCAGTAGACGCGTCGATGGCGTCGGCGATGTCGTCGGGTTGGCCGATCCGCCCGACCGGCAGCCGCTCGGCCATCGCGGCCAGGGTCTCGTCCTTGCGATCGCCGGCCCCCTGCGTCCAGATCGTGGTGTCGACCCAACCGAGTGACACGGCATTGACGCGGATCGGAGCCAACTCGACCGCCAGCGCTCGTACGAGGCCTTCGGGCGCTGCGTTGACAGCGGCAACGACGGAGCCGCGCGCGGCTGGCCGGTAGGCGGCGATGCCGGAAACGAAGGTCATGGAGCCGGTTGCTACCAGCCGTGGCGCACCGTGCTTGGCGAGCAGCAGCGGGCCATAGAGCTTGCTCTCGACAACCTTTTGCGCCGCCTTCAAGTCAAGCGCCGGCAGCAGCTGGTAGGAGCCTTCGATGTCGGCGGCGGTGCTGACGATGTGATTGACGTCGCCGATCCCCGCGAACAGAGCCGCGACCTGGTCTTCGCGGGTGACGTCGACGACGGCCGTTTCCAGCCCGGCGGGATTGCCCAGCGCCTCACGCGCCCGTTGCAGCCGATCCTCGCCGCGCCCGGCGGTGATCACACTGGCCCCAGCCTCGACGCAGCGCCGGGCCAGCGCCAGACCCATGCCAGAGCCGCCACCGACGATCAGGATTTTCTCATTTGAAATGCTCATTCGCTCTGCCTTTGCTTGGATGGAGAAGGGCAGGGAATTGGCAGTTCGGTACGGCAAGTGAAAACGGAAGAAACCGATAGCGCTATCGGAAGCGCCGATGATGCAGGGCGATCAGTTGCCGCAAGCGGTGAAGGCGGTGCCCGGGTTCCAGTCTTTGAAGGCGATGGTCTGGCCTTCGACCGAGACGGTCTTGTGCTTGGTGCTGCCGTCCGGCTGCTTTTCGCTGCCGGTGCCTTTGCCGGTCAGGACATTGTACTCGCAGGCGCTTTCGGCATTCTCCTTCAAATAGTCATCATGGTCATAGGCGAAGCCGGCGACGATGAAGGCAGCGTCGCGCCAGGCGATGGTCAGCGTCATGTCGGTCCGTTCGCTGCCGACCGGCATCGCCGGCAGGTAGAATTTGATCGAACCGTTGGGCAGCATCGTCAGTTCCGGCTCGGTGTCGGAGTTCTCGTAACCCGGCCGGTCGTAGCCGTTCCATTCCCCGTGGATCTGCTCGTGCACGGTTTCGACGGGCTTGAGGTAATTGTGCTCCTTGTCCCTGAGGAAGAAGTGGACATCCATCGGGTGGCCGGGCTCGGTCTCCACCACCATGGCGAGATCGACGGCGCCGTCGCCGTTGAAGTCCCCGGTCACCGCTGTGATGATCTTCCGGGTTTCGATTGGCTCGGCGAGGGCGGCCGTGGGGAGAGACAACACAAAGGCGAGCAACAGAGATTTCATGGCATATTCCCCCGGGAGCGAGATGGCGTGCCCGAGCACGAGCATGGCAGGTATTCCGAAATTTCATACAGCGGGGCCGGGAGAAAAATGTTCAGGTCGAGGGGCGCGAAGGAACGCCGTAGGCGCCCGCCAAGTTTGCTGCCGGAAACTGACAGCGACTCGTGCCATTCTGGTCGATGACGGGCAATGCCAGGGACGACAGAGAGGGAACTGATGGCGCGAGCGACACCGAAAGGACAGGCCGGCTAATGGCGCCGGTCAAGGTTGATCCCGACAAGGTCCATGAATTCCCGGATCCGGGCAGCTTCTACGCATGGCTCGGCAAGCACCACGCCACGGAAACCGAAGTGTGGATCAAGGTTCACAAGGTGGGGTCGGGACTGAAGTCGATCACCCCCAAACAAGCCATCGACGTGGTGCTGTGCTTCGGCTGGATCGATGCGGTGCGCAAGGGGTTGGACGACAAGAGTTTCCTGCAGCGCTACACGCCGCGCAGCCGGAAGAGCATCTGGAGCCTGATCAACATCGACAATGTCGCGCGGCTGGTCGAGGAGGGCCGCATGACCGAGCATGGGCTCAAACAGGTCGAGGCGGCCAAGGCGGACGGGCGCTGGGCGCGCGCCTATGGCAGCGGCAAGGAGATGAAAATCCCCGACGACCTGCAGGCTGCCATAGACGCCGAACCCGCTGCGAAGGTGATGCTGGCAAAGCTCAGTGCCCAGAACCGTTTCGCGCTCGCCTTCCGCACCCACAACATGAAGACCGAGGCCGGGCGCAAGAAGAAGATCGAGACGTTTGTGGCAATGCTGAAGCGCGGCGAGACGATCTACCCGCAAGGCAGGAAGTAAGGTTTGGGGTGGGCTGGTTTGGGCGCGAGTTCGTCTTCGGCACGGCAAGCCTGTCCGCACGGGATCCGGCGTTGCGCGAAGCGCTTCAGGATCTGAATCGTGAAATTGTTCCAACTGCTTGTTTTTGCGCAATTCGATGGTCGGCGCGTCGCGCGGCTGCTTCAGCAACGACATCGCCGGTGGACGAAGGACGGCACGGCGGCTACCCTTCGAAAGCCGCGACGATCGAGCGGCGGACGCTGGGAGTCGTTGCCGTTGAGAAGAGTTGCTTCGTGGACGATGGCGCTGGGTCTCATTGTCATCGTCGCGTGTGTGGGAGCCGGCGCCACGCTTGCCCAGACCTCGCCCGACCAGACGTCTCCCGACCTGGCTTCTCCCTCGGCCTCGCCGGCAAAAGAGATCTCGGTCGGGATCAAGGAGGCGCCGCCTTTTGCGTTCAAGCTGCAGGACGGCAGCTGGTCGGGATTGAGCATCGACCTCTGGCAGAAAATCGCCGGGCGGCTCAACCTTCGCTTCCGCTATGTCGAAGTGCCTGCCGTGCAGGACCAGATCGATGGCGTCGTCAACGGCAGGTTCGATGCGGCGATGGCCGCGATCACGGTCACGGCCGACCGCGAAAAGGCCGTCGACTTCACGCAGCCCTTCTTCACGACCGGGCTCGGCATTGCGACACCGCTCAACAACCAGCCGTCATGGCGGCCGGTGCTGCATGCCCTGACGTCGTTCGGCTTCCTGCAGGCGGTGCTGGGGCTGGTCATCATATCGGTGGTGGTCGGCGTCCTGATCTGGATGTTCGAACGTCGGCACAATGACGATTTCGGCGGCGGCGTCGCCAAGGGACTGTTTTCCAGCATGTGGTGGTCGACCATCGCCGCGACGCAAGCCAGCACCGGCGACTTCGGTCCGCGAACCGTGCCGGGGCGCGTGCTGGCCGCGCTCTGGATGATGGGATCGATCATTGCCATCGCGGTGTTCACCGCGGGCGTCACATCGGTGCTGACGGTGACGCAGATGGAAGGAATGGTGCAGGGCGAAAGCGATCTCGCCCAGGTCACGGTCGGCGCGGTGCAGAGCTCGTCGACGGCGTCCTATCTGGATTCGACCCAGATCCGTCATCAGGACTTTGCCTCGATCCAGCAAGGCCTCAACGCGCTTCGCGCCGGCAAGATCGATGCGCTGGTGCACGACAAGCCGCTGCTTGGCTGGCTGGTCGGGCAGAATTACGCGACAAGCCTGCAGGTTCTCGATGCGACCTTCGACCAGCAGCAATATGCCATTGCGCTGCCGCTCGGCAGCCCGTTGCGCAAGTCTCTCGATGTCGCCCTCCAGACCATCGAAAGCGATTGGTGGAAGCAGGCCGTTTTCCAATATCTGGGCGAGAAGTAGTCGACAGGAGCTTCCGCGGTGCGATGCGCTGGAAAAACCGCCTTCGCTCTGCGAGAGAGGCGGCCTTTTCTTCAAGAATTGATGGTTGCTGTCACTGGTTCAGGTCGACCGGTGTCACGCCAAGAAGTTTCAGGGCATTGGCATAGCTCCGGATGCCTTGCGCCTGCTTGCGCTCGGCACAAAACCGGTTCGCCTTGTCCTGGAGCGCGGTTGCCTCGGCGATCTGGCTTGCGCTGGTGCCTGGGGCGACTTTCGTTTGGATGGCCCCGTCGAGTTGAAGGCCGAGCTGGCTGCAATATTCGCTCCGGGTGACCGCTGCGTCCGCACCCGATTGTGCGACCGCCAGCATGGCGAGCGAAATGCCTGTCAGGGCACCGATCCGTCCGGTCGAACGTCGTTGCATGTTTCGGGACCATTTCTTCGCGTTGTGCCGCGGCCCGCTTGACCGCCGCGAAGGTGGTTATGACAGG
>NZ_RZRV01000043.1:0-53026 GCF_004023085.1 Mesorhizobium sp. M7A.F.Ca.US.010.02.1.1
CATCGTGCCGCCGAACTGCCTGTCTGGCTGCACAGATACAATTGGCATCGTCCACATGGCAGCCTAAAGTCAAAAACGCCTATCAGTCGCCTCGCCCTGATCGAGGACAACCTGTTGAAGCTCCACACCTAGGTCACTATCGGGGGGCCTTAAACCTGAACAGCTCCATCGTCGCGGCTGCTGCGGAAGCAGGAGCTATCACTGGGACCCGTACTGGTGCTTGTCAGCCGCTGAGCCGCTACTTCGTCTTAGGAAGAGCATTGTCCTTGCCAAAAGCCGGCCAGTATTTCGAGATTGCCAGTGTGGCGCCGGCTGAAGAGAAATGACCATAGTCGAAATATAAAAACTCTCCTCTATCGAAATAGGCGCAGCGTCCTGCGCTGCACAGGAATTTCAGCGGATCGATGAATGTGGCGCCTTTGGTAAATGAGCGCACACGTTCGTTGACGTCGGGGTCCATCGCGATCGGCCAGGACGTATCGTCCAGATTTTGGCGCTTGGCGAAGAACGCAATTTTCCGGACGTCAGTTGGGAACTGCGGAGACTGGCCGATGACAAACACGCGCACGCCCAGGGCACGAAGCGTAGCGATTGTTTGCTGAAGACCGTCGAAACCTCTGACCTCATAGTCACTCCATCTACCGCTGAGGATAACCGTCTTGATGTCCGCTTCCAAGATGACGTCCAAGGCCTTGCGATTGAACCGGACACAATCAAGACGATCGTACGGGTAGTAATAGAGTATCGGCGCGCAGCTGGCGTACGTATATTCAACGATGTTCGCCTGCAATCGATTTATGTTAGCACCCAAGCCGGAAACATAGTGCGCGGCGAAGGAGTCGCCCCACAAAAAAACCGTTGTTGGAAAACCGCTGGTGCGCGTGCAATCCTCCATATTCCAGCTTTCGATCCGGCTGGTGCCCTCGTTGAAACAGATGCCATTCCTCCAGTCCCCGACGGAAATGCGCCGCTGGACATAGTCCGGAAACCGTTGCGGAAAGCCGTTGCCGAGCGCCCCCGCCGCTCCGCCGGCACAAAGGACAACGATCGCGAGCGCTGAAAAGGCGAAGATAGGCCCCGGGGAGGTGAAGGCCCTCTTCTGTCGAAACGGCTGCTCTACAAACTTCCAGGAGAATGCAGCCAATGCGAGGCTTGCCACCAACATCGCACCGGTCATCAACGGATCGAGTTTTTGGAACGAAAGATAGTGCGCGAACGCATTGAGAGGCCAGTGAACAAGATACAACGAATACGAGATGAGCCCAATCCAGACCAGCGGCCTGACTTCGAGCATGCGGGTGGCGACCGTCGAGGGGGTATTTTGGCCAACATAGATCAGAAGGGCCGTTCCGATGCATGGATACAAGGCGTTGTAGCCTGGGAACGGATCACTCGCCGAAATCGCGAAGAACCCGATGGCGAGAAGGCCAAATCCGGCCACCCCCACCGACTCCATCAGGAGTCGGTTGCCCAGCGGCGAGGGGCATTTGAGCATGAGCAGGGCGCCCAACATGAGTTCCCAGATTCGGGTCGGCAGCAGATAG
The DNA here is from genome assembly GCF_004023085.1 of Mesorhizobium sp. M7A.F.Ca.US.010.02.1.1. NCBI lineage: Bacteria > Pseudomonadati > Pseudomonadota > Alphaproteobacteria > Hyphomicrobiales > Phyllobacteriaceae > Mesorhizobium > Mesorhizobium sp. M7A.F.Ca.US.010.02.1.1. The sequence continues at coordinate 1,545 of NZ_RZRV01000043.1, forward strand.
AATCCGGCGGTGGGTGCCAGCGATGTCGCCATCACCGCCACTACGAAGCTGCAGAGAATTATCGGAAGAAGTGTCGTCAGCCAGCGCTTCCCGATGTAGCGATAGATTAGGAACATCAGGATTGGTGCGAAGATGTAGTACTGCTCCGCTACGGAAAGCGGCCAAGTGTGCAACAGTGGTAGAAGCGCGGCATCGATAGAGAAGTAACTTGACGTTTTCCAGAAGAAAACGTTCGACCAGAAGGTCGAGGTAGCTATGATGCTAAGACTGAATCCGCGCAGATCCGGTGGCAGAAGAATGAACAATGCCGCAATGCAGGTGAGAAGCATCACAAAGACGAGCGCCGGCAGAATGCGCCGGGCACGGCGCCAGTAGAAGTTGACGATGGAAAATTGGCCGCGTTCAAGGTCATCCAGGAGGCTTCCGCTGGTTAGGTAGCCGGAGATGACGAAGAAGATATCGACCCCGCTAAAGCCACCCGGGATCGCCGAAATTCCGAAATGAAAGAGTACGACCGGAAGTACAGCAACGGCCCTAAGGCCCTCGATATAGCGCCTATATTGCATCCAGCGGTTCCTTTTATTTTAGATCAGGACGCGATTGGAAGCTTTCAATCTCCGGTAGGAGTGCTGCCGAGATAAGGGCGGTATCAGCCACCTTTATCCGTCCCGAATGTTCTGTAAGTTGCAACTGGTACAGAAGCACGATCGCCATCGCCGGCCTTGACGGCCTGATTGTCGAGCAGATCGCGCGGATCGTTGACCATCACGGCCAGGTTATGTCCTGTCGAACAACCAAGCGGCTGTTTGAAGGATTCTTCATTGGGTAAGGCACCATATGAGGGACAGACCGGCGGACGGGCGTGATAGACAATCGCCTCAATTCGCACTGAGCCGGCGTCGTGTTGATCGCGCAATTGAATGTTGTCTTCTTCGATTGCCAACTGCCTGGCCTGATGGGCTACCCCTGCGCTGAGCTGGGGCGAACCGCTGATGAGGAGGTGGATGGCATCGAACCGGCCGCGACTGGCCTTGTCTAGGAAAACACGCAAACGCTGCCGTTCGGAAGCGCGCAGGCTTTGCAACGTCAGGACGGTGGTCTCCTCTCGGACAAGCATTGGTGCCGATGGTTCGACATCAACTGGCGTAGTGCTTGTGCAGCCACTTACGCTTGGTGCCAGAGCGACAAAGAGGATTATAAAACGCAACATCTTTGGATGACACTATTCGATGATGAAGCCGAGACCGCCCTGGGCGCTTGGCGCGCCCGCACGGATAGCAGCGCGGTCTCGCGGGGGACTTGTCACGGAATTCGTCGGAGCGCCCCCTCCGTTCAAAGCCGGTGCCGCCCGCTCGGTCGGTGCGCTCATCTGGTTTGGGTTGGAGCCTGGTCTTACAATGTAAGGCGTAACTAGAATGACCAGTTCTGACTCCTCTTTTTGAAACGAGGTCGAGCGAAAAAGCGGTCCCAGGATCGCCAGTTCTCCGAGCCAGGGAAAGGCCCTGACATCATTGTTGACGTTCCGCCTGATTAGACCGCCGATTGCGAAGCTCTGGCCGCTGGCGAGTTCGACGACCGTATCGGCTCGGCGCGTGGAAACTGCCGGCACGGAAATTCCGTTGATTTGCACGGCACCTTGCGTCGACAGTTCACTGACTTCGGGCGTTACGTGAATGTTGATTTGATTGTTGCTGAGAACTGTCGGCACAAATTCCAGACTGACGCCGAAGTGACGGAATTCAACCGATACCTGCCTGTTTTCCTGCAGGACAGGAATGGGAAATTCGCCGCCCGCGAGAAAGCTGGCCTTTTCACCCGACATAGCGGTGAGGTTCGGCTCAGCCAGGACGGAAGCTATATGCTCCTTGGCGAGCGCGTCGAGAACCGCGCTGACGTTGACGGCACCGTTGTCGAATCCGATTTCTGCTGTACCGCCACCCTGGGTTGAACCAGACCCAGCGCTTGCAGCGCTTCCGCTTAGAACGCCCACTTTGAAATTGCCGATTTGACCGAAGGCGGACAAGTTGACGCCGAGTGACTTCATGGCGCTGCGTGAGACTTCGGCTACGCGCACGCTGAGGTTAACTTGCAGGGATCCAGCGACCTTGATGTTGTTGACGACTTGCGCTCCGTCGCCCAGATATTGCTCAGTGACTCTTTTTGCGGTGTCGGCGACCTCTGCGTCGGGCGCCGTCCCGCTAAGGATTGCGCCGCGCGGCGTATAGTTGACGCGGATGGGATAGTCGCCGACCTGCTCCCGCAACATGGCGCGTAAATCCCCGATCGGTTGCGTGACAACGATACGCAATTCGGCGAGAGGCTCGCCATTGCCATCCAAGGCGAATAGGCTGGTCCGCCCCGATTTCTTGCCAAAGACGAAGATTGTTTTGCTCGATGGCGCCTGAAAATCCGCGATCGTGGGGTCAGCAACAAAGATGGTCGTGGCTGGCCCGGGCAGATGAACGGTCTCCCCGAGCGAAGAGGAAAGGGTCAGCGTGGCGTTGATGCTATTCGAAGCCGCATGCGGCGGGCCTTTGTCCTGCTTGTTTTGCGCCGCGACACCAAGTGGGAAAGTCACAATAAGCGCGCAGAGGAGATGGCCCAGGTAACGGGGCACTGCAGGTCTTGTAACCTTGTTGGCGATCGCCCGCCAATTGAGCGCAGCGCAAGGATGTTGAAGGATCAGCAAAATAGATCTTCTTTCGATTCGACAAACTATGCGGACGAGGCGTCAGTCAATTCTAGGATGTAACCAATGCCTCGGATGGTCTTGATCCGTGGCGTTGCACCTGATCTGGTCAGATGTCCCCGTAAACGATAAATTCCGACTTCAAGCGCGTTGGCAGACACGTCGTCGTTGAATGAATAGAGGTGATCTTCCAATTGCGCACGGGGCACGATGCGGCCTGCCCGGTTAAGCAGGTGCTCTAGAACACAGAGTTCGCGACGTGCGATCATCATTGGGTGCCCATCAACGAAAACCTGGCGGGCGACCGGATCAAAGTCGAGATTGCCAAATACGAGCCTCAGGTCGGTCATCTGTGTCGCCCGGCGCAGAATGGCTCTCATTCTGGCAATAAGCTCATCGGTAGAGATGGGTTTGAGCAGAAAGTCGTCCGCACCACCGTTGAAGATCGCAATTCGCTTATCGAGATCGTTAAGGCTGCTCATAATGACGGCAGGAACTGAATGCCCGTGGGTCCTCAACTGCCTCAGCCAACCCAAGCCATCGCCATCTGGCAGAGCCAATTCCAGCAGGAGAATTTCATAGCTGGCGCAAGAAAATGCACTCGAAGCCAGTTCCAGAGTACCAACGACATCAACGACGAAGCCGCCATCCCCGAGCGCAAGTCGCATGGCGCGCGCAAGATCCGCATGATGATCCACGAGCAGCGTTCGCATTTCATCTCCTCTCGAAGAGGGACGGCCCATCGAACGCGTCACCGGCGGCCATCTGATCGGAGCACACGGCGCGCAACTCGTCGCAGCTCTCGGAACTGGTCCGAGTCGGAGGGACATGCAAGTCGCTCGGTGGCAATAGGCGCGGGTGAGGACCAACTGACGGGCTCAAATACGCCGGTCGGCGAACCCACGAGGCCAGCAACCCGCGTGCGATTTCTCGTTGCATCATCTCTCCTACGTGCAGCCCCTGCGCTCGCAAGGCAGCGTCGCGGCTCAGAGCCCGATTCCCACAGAGGGTAGGGTTAGCTTTCGAGAAACTGATTGAACAAATCGATTATTTGGATCGAATGCATCCACGGTATGGATGCAGCGCACCATCTTCAACGACTGCGGCGTCCTGATGCACTGTTGTGTCTGTCGTGCTCTGCTTTTTTCGCTGTCCTTCAAGGCTGGCGAGCCTGGTGGAACCTGCGCGTCATTGGCTTGGTAGCTTGAATGCTCAACAACGGAGCGCCCTGCGCAAAGCCGCTCTCATTTCCAAAAAGCCTTGCAATCTGGTTGGAGCACTTCGCGCTCGACACCAAAATAGGCGAGGAAAACTGACGTCTGACAGGGATGTACATGCAACAGCCGATTTGCGGCACCAGCAAACGACCGCGTTCAGGCTGAAGATCGACGACCAACGGCTCCTCGATTTCCGCACTTTTACAAGCTCTTCCTGTGCGGGCGGATGCCGGCAAACAGCAGCACAGGGTCAGCGAAACCGGGAGCGGGCCTGCTTGATCGCCATGATCACATTGCCGCTGTCGCGCGTGCGGAGCGGAATGCAATCGGTCCAGCCGGCGGCAATCCGGTCAGCACCATCGTCTGCACGAAGCTCCCTGACGAAGACGTGCCCGAATGCGCTCAACAAAGCCGGGCGGCGGATCTTTCCAATCGCCGAAGGTGCGGGCTGGCACCGAGCGGCGAACTGCGAACTCATTCCTGCCCGGCGGCGCTGGCCGCCGCGAGCGTCGATGCGGACCCAGCCGCTCCGAATCCTCCCACAACACGATGAGCGCGTCGCGGACATCGCTGCCGTAACAGCGGCTGCGGCTCTTGCCCGCAGACGGCCTCTGCTCACGACGGTTCATAAGACGGATCGCGCGCTTGCGAATAATAGCCGGTTACCGCCTCGAACTCATCCAGAATGCGCCGCTTGTCAACGCCGCAATAAAGCTCCACGATCGCCGCTTCACCGTGTCGCCATGCTGAGCCGCGCCATCCTTCCCCCGAACCGGAATGGCACGACCTGTCCATCCCCTTTGGAACAGGACACTATTGGTAACATTTTGCTTGAGGCAATGCGGCTCGTTGCCTTCCTTTTCGCTGACCGGAAGGGTACCGGAAGTCGTCTATCGCATCTTACCCGCTGAAAGCGGCAACACCTCGACCTCAATCGCAGATCATAGGAAATAGACGATCGCGTCGGGGCCTCAGCATCGGTTCACCGGGTTTCCGTCATCGACTGAAGCGAATTGCCCCATCGACCGTCACCGGGTGGGCCGCGATACGTCGCCGTATATGATTAGCGAGCGCACGTAGCGGAGCCATAGCTCTCCACCCAGCCATGTTCCCCTAGTTGGAAAATGTCCGGCGGACCAGAGGTGCTGTCGTCAGCTTTTCCTGAATAGCGGCCAAGGCAATCCCTACCAGTCCATCACCACCTTGCCGGAACTGCCGCTCTTCATCGCATCGAAACCGATCTGAAAATCGTCGATGCCGATGCGGTGGGTGATCAGGCCGGAGACATCCAGCGGACCCTGCACAAGCGCGATCATCTTGTACCAGGTTTCGAACATCTCGCGGCCGTAGATGCCTTTGAGATGCAGCATCTTGAAGATGACCTTGTTCCAGTCGATCTCGAAGCCGGTCGGCGCGATGCCCAGAATGGCGATCTTGCCGCCATTGTTCATGGTGTCGATCATGTCGCGGAAAGCGGGGGCGGCGCCTGACATTTCGAGGCCGACGTCGAACCCCTCGGTCATGCCGAGCACCGGCATGACGTCGCGCAGCTTCTCCTTCGAGGCGTCGACGACATGCTGGACGCCGAGTTTCTTGGCTAGCGCCAGCCGCACCGGGTTGATGTCAGTGATGACCACTTTGCGCGCGCCGACGCATTGGGCGACGAGCGCGCCCATGATGCCGATCGGCCCGGCGCCAGTCACCAGCACGTCCTCGCCGACCAGATCGAAGGACAATGCGGTGTGGACGGCATTGCCCAAGGGATCGAAGATCGCGGCAATCTCATCGGGCACATCGTCGGGGATCGGCACGACATTGTGCTGCGGGATCGCCAGATACTCGCCGAAGGCGCCTGGACGGTTGACGCCGACGCCGAGCGTGTTGCGGCACAGATGCCCTCGCCCGGCGCGACAGTTGCGGCAATGGCCGCAGACGATGTGGCCTTCGCCCGATACACGCTGGCCGACCTTGTATTCGGTGACCGCTGCGCCGAAATCGGCAACGGTGCCGACGAATTCATGGCCCGTCACCATCGGCACCGGCACCGTCTTCTGCGCCCACTGGTCCCAATTGTAGATGTGCACGTCGGTGCCGCAGATCGCCGTCTTCTTGATCTTGATCAGCACGTCGTTGGGGCCGATTTCCGGCACCGGCACCTCTTCCATCCAGATGCCCGGTTCGGCCTTGGCCTTCACAAGCGCCTTCATCATGTTCGACATCAGGATTTCCCTATTCCGTGATTGCGCTTCTGGCGAGATAGCCTGCACAACGGGAAGGTAGGCCACTAACTCGTTTGAACGTCCGGAATGGTCAGCCCCGCCTGCTCAGCCTCGCGGCGCAAATTCTGACGGGGCCTGGGGCCGATCTGCTGGATCACCAATCCGGCTGCCAGTGAGCCAAGGTCGCCGCAAGTCTGCAGGTCGCGGCCTTGCGTGTAGCCATGCAGGAAGCCGGCGGCATAGAGATCGCCGGCGCCCGTCGTGTCGACCAGTTCCTTGATGGCGGTCGCCTTGATCACCACGGTCTCGTCGCCGCGCACGATCACCGAGCCTTTTTCCGAGCGGGTGACGGCGGCGATCCGGCAATCCTTGCGGATCTGGGCCAGCGCCTCGTCGAACGACGATGTCTGGTAGAGCGACTTGATCTCGTGGCTGTTGGCAAAGACGATGTCGACCGTGCCCGAGCGCACCAGGTCGAGGAATTCGTCGCGGTAGCGGTCGACGCAGAACGAATCCGACAGCGTCATCGACACTTCTCGGCCTGCCGCGTGCGCCAGCTTCGCCGTCTGGCGGATTGCCTCCTTGGCGCGCGGCGGGTCCCACAGATAGCCTTCGAAATAGGTGACCTTGGCGCCGGACGCCTTGTCGGCTTCGACATCCTCAGGGCCAAGCTCGACGCAGGCGCCGAGATAGGTGTTCATCGAGCGCTCGCCGTCGGGCGTGACGAAGATCATCGAGCGCGCCGTCGGCGGCTCACCCTTGAGCGGCGTGGTGCCGAAGGCGACGCCCTGCGCATGGATGTCGTGGGCGTAGATTTCGCCCAGCGCATCGTTGGAGACCTTGCCGAAGAAGGCCGCGCGGCCGCCAAAGCTGGCGACGCCGGCCGCCGTGTTGCCGGCGCTGCCGCCGGACGCTTCGATCGCCGGGCCCATGCGGCTGTAGAGCAGTTCGGCGCGTTGTGTGTCGATGAGGTTCATCGCGCCCTTGATGATGCCGTTGGTCTCGAGGAATTCCTCGTCGCACTGGGCGATGATGTCGACAATGGCATTGCCGATGCAAAGCACGTCATAATCCGGCATCAAAATCTCCGCCAAAACCCGAGCCGGCTTCTTGCCACGCCGGCCGGGCGTGGTCTCGCGAGTTGAAATGGGTTGCCGCATGCGCTTGATCCAGCCGCCCTCACGCAGCTGCCGGTCCGGCTTCACGCAGCAAATCGTCAGCTTTGTCCGTCTTCTCCCAAGTGAACTCAGGCTCTTCACGCCCGAAGTGTCCGTATGTCGCCGTCTTGCGGTATATCGGCCGTAAGAGATCAAGCATCTTGATGATGCCTTTCGGTCGGAGATTGAAAACCTCGAGAACAAGGCGCTCGATCCTTTTTTCCTCGATCCTTGCGGTTCCGAAGGTATTGACCATGACAGAAACCGGACTGGCCACGCCGATCGCGTAGGCAAGCTGAACCTCGCAGACCTCCGCAAGGCCGCTGGCAACGATGTTCTTCGCGACATACCGGGCGGCATAGGCCGCCGAGCGGTCAACCTTGGATGGGTCCTTGCCCGAAAAGGCACCGCCGCCGTGACGCCCGGTCCCACCGTAGGAATCGACGATGATCTTCCGTCCTGTGAGGCCGCAGTCGCCGGCAGGCCCACCGACCACGAACCGCCCTGTTGGGTTGACCAGAAATCTGATCCCCGAAGTATCCAGGTGGGCCGGCAGGACCGGTTTTATGATCTCCTCAATGACGCCTTCGCGGACCGTGGCTTGTGAGACCGCTTCGTCATGCTGCGTTGACAGGACTATGGTATCCAGCGCCACCGGGCGGAGCCCTTCGTAGCGTACCGACACTTGAGATTTCACGTCCGGACGCAGCCAGCCAAGCTGTCCCGCTTTCCGGACCTCGGCCTGTCTTTTCGTCAAATGGTGAGCGAGTTGGATCGGCAGGGGCATCAATGTATCCGTCTCGTTGCATGCGAATCCAAACATGATGCCCTGATCCCCTGCCCCTTGCCCGAGATCCTGCCCTCGTCCTTCATCAACGCCCTGGCTTATGTCGGGCGACTGCTCGGTGAGGGCCAGAACGACGGCGCAACGTCGACCATCAAAGCCAATCGCATCATCGTCGTAGCCAATATCGAGTATCGTATCGCGGGCGACTTGGCTGTAATCGATGTGGGCATGGCTGGTGATCTCGCCAGCCACAACGACCATCCCCGTCTTCACCAACACTTCACAGGCGACGCGCGCCTTCGGATCGGTGCGCAGGACCGCATCGAGAATGGCATCGGAGATGTTGTCTGCCATCTTATCGGGGTGTCCCGCGCCGACGGATTCGGAAGAGAACACGAACTGCCTGGTCATAAAAATGCCCTCGCTTCAAGTGCTGGAGTTAGTGAGGAGTTTCTGGATTGGGGTGGCTTATCGGTCGGGGATGCCGGGAACATCGAACGCAGTGCAGAAGTCGGCAACGTCTCTTCGTACGCTCGCATGAACTTCCTGGTCATCGGGCTGGCGGCAGACCGAGTCGATGAAAGCGGCGATCTGCACCATCTCCGTTTCGCGCATGCCCATGGACGTCACCGCTGGTGTCCCTAAGCGGATGCCGCTTGTCAGCGCCGGATGCCGCCGGTCGCCCGGGACCATATTGAAATTCGCAATGATGCCTGCACGCGATAAGCGCTCCGCATAGGCTTTGCCTGACAGCGACCGGTCCCGAAGATCAAGGATCAGCATGTGATTGTCAGTGCCCCCGGTGACGAGTTCATAACCTCGCTCCAGAAGTGCCTGGGCCAGAGCCTTGGCGTTGTGGACGATCTGCTGACCGTAGACACGAAAGGACGAGTTCGCTGCTTCCTGCAAAGCGACGGCAAGCGCGGCGATAGTATTCATATGCGGTCCGCCTTGCAGAAGAGGGAACACGGCGCGGTCTATACGTTTGGCCAGATTGTGTTTGCTCTTCGGATGATGGAGGGGCTGATAACGGTCTTCATTCCTTGATAAAATGAAGCCACCCCGGGGACCGCGGATCGACTTGTGAGAGGTGCTGGTGACCACATCGCAATGGGACACGGGGTTCGGATGCACTCCTGCGACAACCAGGCCGCAGATGTGGGCGATGTCAGCCACCAGATACGAGTTCACCTCCGAAGCAATTTCGGCCATTGCCGCGTAGTCAAAAATACGCGGATAAGCAGTTCCGCCGACCCAAATTAGCTTCGGGCGTTCCCGCTTGGCGGTCTCGCGCAAGTGGTCATAGTCAATTTGCTGTGTCTTTTCGTGCAGCCTGTACGGGACGCGCTGATAATCGCTGCCGGAAAAATTGACGGACCAACCGTGAGTCAGATGGCCGCCTTCGGGTAAAGGCAAGCCCATGACTTTGTCACGGGGGCTCAAAAGCGCGCGATAGACAGCCTGGTTGGCTGGCGAGCCTGAATAAGGCTGGACGTTGGCATGTTCACTGCCAAATAGCGCTTTCAGGCGCTCGATCGCGAGGGTCTCAAGCTCATCGACGATCTCGTTTCCGGCGTAGTAGCGCGCACCGGGGTATCCCTCGGCATACTTGTTGGTGAAAATCGACCCGGTCGCTTCCAACACCGCCGAGGAGGCAAAGTTCTCGGAGGCGATCAGTTTGAGAGTTGTCCGCTCCTGACGCTCCTGTCTTAGAAGCAGTTCGTGAACGCGGGAGTCGACGGCGGCTAAGTGAGGCCGCCCGTAAGTGTCGGGCTGCGCGATGGCGCCGCCGGCGGAGTTATCCATGGTAGTCGCGCTCCATTTGGACTGATCTATTTCACGATCAAGCAGGCGGTCCCTTCAACCGCGCGTCTTGTATTGCTTCCAGGCGTTGTAGGTCTCTTTTATGATGGCCATCATCGTGGGGCAGGAGATCGACCACCAATTGAGCCAGCTCGCCATCCTTGCCTCCTGCTTGCATATGGTACGAAGACTGCGGACGTTGTTCGTTGCAGCAAAGAAAGTTGGCTCTGACCAGCCGCCGAACGTGGCGTCGAACCTGCTCGCGAGGCAGACCGGTAATATCGGCCAGCTCGCCGACGGTTAGATCCGCATGCGCGCAAAGGCCCAGGATTCGAAGGCGATCAAGATGCGCTGCCGTCCTTAGGCGATTTACCAGTGTCAACATTGGTTAGCATCAACCCGGACGGGATGCAGCAAGCCGCTAGCCCTTCTATCCCCATCAATCCGCATGAGACCTCTCTCGTCATTTGCTGTAAATCCGCTGGTATGGATGCTAATGGAAGATAGATCACAGTCCTTTCTACGACTAAGACGCCAGATATTGGGGCTAATGTACCACCTGACAGGAGACTACACTCACGAACATTATGTGAATTTTTTTTAACGTTGCTGAGAATCAAGGGGGAGGTTTGGCGAATGTCTCGCCGTCGACTGTCGAATCCTGCCCGACGGGATTATAGGGTGCGTAGCCTGCTTGTCCTTTCCACATGACCAGCGACGATGGGGCGAAGGCGGCAGACATAGCTCTGGAGCATGCTGCGGTATCTTTGGCCTGAAGCCGAGGAAGGCGGACCGTGGCTTCCGCGCCGCTGCCGGGAGCCCGCGAACAGGCCAAGTGGATCAGCCGGGTGTTGCCGTCATAGAGCGTGAGACCCAAAGCTGGCCAGCCGCGCCCTGAGGCTGACGCACCGCTCAGCGTCCACCTTGCTCTCGAAGCCCATCGGCATAGCGCCGATAACGACTTGACCGCGTGCGTGTCGACGAGCGATCGGTGAGCGCAAGGATCGAGGGTGCAGTGCAGGATAATGCTGTTTTAAATCAGCGCTGTTTTCAGCCGACTGCCTTGAGCGTGGCACGAGGATATAGGCCCAAGGCAGGAGATCATCGTCTGCTGTTCGGGAGGCCGCCCTGGGCGCGCGACAGCCGTTCCTTCGGCTGCGCCGCTCCGCCACCATCCGCGCCGTGCCTTCCGGAGACCATTCCCGCTACCGGCCGGCGCCCGTGAAAACCTCGACCCGGCGCACCGGCTCGAGATGGCTGGGCTCAGCGTAACTCTGAAGTCGTCATATACCGAAGTCTTCACAGACTTCGGACATCCCCCTCACAGTCCGATCCAGATGGCGTCAGGAACACCGCTTGCGTTGATGCGGATGAACCCCTGCTTGTGCCACAATGACCCTTATGTCAGCGCGCGAGCCAAAGCTTCCGCGCAAGGCGACGGCTAGGATAAGGCAATGCCGACGAAGGGCACATTGCTTGCCACACTCTGGAATGATGGCATGCTCGGAAGGCCTAGGCTTTGCTCAGGGCCGCCTGCAAGGCGCGCTTTGAGGTTATTCACATAGCCTTCTGCGTAGTCCTGCGCCGTCGAGACCGAAAGATCAATGCCTGCCGCCAAGGCCTCTTCCATCAGGTGCTTTACGAGCCCATTTCGAATGGCCAGCTTGACCTCGGGGCCTGCGATAAGGCCGATCGCCTGCGCGGCCATATTGAGGCCAGCTTCCTCCAGCGCTCGCTTCATATCGCCTCCGTTAATGGCCGTACGCAGGAGATTGGCTGCTTGCGACTCAGCCTCGAGAACCATCGAGGCAAGATCGGCTACTTGTCCGAGGCCCGGAATGAAGCTGAGCAGTCCCACCGCCGTTGCCGCCAAGTCGAGCACTTTCGTCTCGATTTTGAGCACGGAGTCGACGACGTGCATGACGGCCCCGCCGTTCTTTTTGGCTGACTTAATGTCAGGCTGGTCCATCAGGCCCATCTTCATGTCCGCGACGGCATTCTGCTCTTCTGCGGTTTGGGCGCCGTGGGTGATTGGCTGCTGAACGTTGCGGTTCGCAGACGACATGTTTGTGCAAAAATGGGCAAAGTCTTTTTTGCTGATATTGCCGGAATCAACCGTATGCCCGCCGCCAAAGTCGAAGAATTTATGATGGGTCTTATAGCCCGTGATCGAATTGTTCAGGAGGCCAAACAAAAGAGGATCTGAAAGGAGCTGAGAGGCTGCTTCCCGCACTTTCGGATCAAGGCTCTTGTCGTCTTTCATTTTCGCCAGTTTGTCGCGAGTCAGAACACCGCTTCCAAAGAACGTGTCCTGATGGTCCTTGATCATCTCGACCGTATTCAGCTCAGTTTGCGTGAGGCTCATCGACGATGAGGCGACTTGCAGGAAATCCTCTTTGTGCATCTTCCCTTTCGAGCCACCGCACAACTGGTTCCAAGCATCGGGGTGATCGAGGAAATATTGCGCCGCCGCAATGACCTGGGGCGGAAATTTGCCGTTTTTCGATTCGCCGCCGACCATTTTCTTGAACTCATCCAGACTCAGGTCCTTGGACAGATTTTCGGAGTACCGGTAAAACTCCCGCAAGGCATCGCTCAAGGTCATGACCGAAGGCTGCAAACCTCCGCTGCCGTCGGATGGTATGTAGTTCTGCTCGTAGCTTCGCGCTTGGGCTTCCTGAAATGCAGCAACTTGTGGGTGGTGGTTTGAAAATCCGGCCAAGTCCTTGGCGTTGATCTTGCCTCCACAGCGGCCGTCGCCCTGCGAGCCAATCGCATAAAAAAGTCCCGAATCCTGCTGCAGTCCCTGGATCGCCGCTTTCAGATCCGGTGGCGTAGAGGGATCATTGGCTTTGTCGGTCAACGACTTCCAAGTAAGCGGGCATTGGTCCTTGTGACGGTTGAGTACCGCAACAATCTGCAACTCAGCCGTGGTCAGCGACCCACCGTTCCACGTGATTCCGGGGCTCGGCCTGGGAGCCGGCTCGATCTTCGGAGTGACGCCGAGCAGATGTTGGGCTTCAGTCGCCTTGGAGCGTTGCGATTGGTCCTCCTTGAGAGCCGCCCTCATATTTGGCGGCAGCAGATCCAGTGGGTGTTGCTCCAAGCCATTCAATGTCAAGACATCCGGTGCCAGATGGCCCAAAGGGTCCTGCCGCAATTTATCCATTGTCGAATCAAGATTCGACGCTGGCAGATCCCCTTGCGCGAAAGAGCCGGGCTTGTCTGCCAGCACACAAGTGGACAGCATCGCTTCGAAGCACGATGCACTTTGCTGATGCTGGGTCGCAAAATGGGAAACTTTCAGGCCCGGCCAACCCCTTGCGGACTGTAGCGAATTTGAGCGGTAGAAAGTTGAAAGATTACTGGCCGACATTATGCATCCTCAGACGTGACGTTGAAATCCCCACAAGAGACCCCGACAGAAGATCCCTTGCGTTTCACAAAATTCGACAATTCCAAGCGTCGGCAGGTCACGAATGCGCCTGCCCTGCCTTCAATTGCTGTGTTCCGGGCCGGCTCCAAGGTTCGGTCCAACACAATGGCCGGAGTCACCGCGAGAGCTGCCGGGACTCATCATGAGCGGATTAGCTTTCGAGAAACTGACGAGTTTGCGAAGAGTTCACAAAGGGGTAGCCGCAGTCATGTTCTTCAGAGCTGCGGGAAATCCTCAATGTTCATTTCTTGCCCAGCTCAGGCTTCCCGCCAACGCTATCCTGTTGTGGGATGTCAGAAGAATAAGAAGCATCCGGTCGTCCGTCGCGAACGACCGTAGTGGAGGAGCCGCGAAACAAGATCAGCACTGATTCCTTTGGCGTTGCCGCTATGTGAGTCTGCGCCTGCGCCTGCGCCACCAAGCCGTTAAAGGTCTGCTCCACGAGTGCGACGAAGCGCGGTGGACCGGAAACGAAGACGAGGCCATTGCCTGGCACGGGTTTGACCACATAGCGCTCGTCGGAGATATCAAGCTTGTCGAGAGCCCCCTTGAACGCATCGAAGCGAATCGACGTCATCAAAAGCATTCGAGTTTGCGATTCTTGTGCAGCAGACACATAGAGCACAAGGCCGTCATAGTACCATTGTAGACCGTAAAGGTTCGTCAAGCGGTCGAGGAACGCGCGCGGTGGCAAATCAGGCATACGTCCGCGAATTCGCCCCTTCACCGCAGGACTGATGTTGACCCTGATATTCAGGTTGTTGCCGAATTCCTGCAACGCTGCAGCGAGCTCCTGATCCAGAACCGTGTATCTATAGGGTGTCGCCGGAAGGGACAGCGGGACTGCATGCGCCGGGTGAATCCCGGTGGACAGAAAAAACCCGGCACAAAGAAGTCTCAAAACATGCAGGGTGACGGGTTGGATAAGCGTTCTCGGCATGTCGCACTGATAAACCAAACGCTGAAATCATCACAAGTGACTAAATTGCCGAAGAGATTTTAGATTGTCGAAATGACGCCGCCGTTAGTCAGCTTGTTGTCAGCTTGCCCCCCTAGGAGTGTTGCGCCGACACCGGGTGATGAATGGGCGGGGCTCGCCCGGTCAGAGAGAGCAACCGAGTCCTTACATGATGATGCCTGTCACGTCGATCTCTGCCACTCTAACGGCTGGCCTCCCCAGGGTCGGATCACCGTCGATTGTCGAGCAGGCCCAGTTTGAGCGCGCCTTAGGGCATGCAGCCGACTCGCTGAAAAACGATGCCGCCGCGGGGCCAGCGAGTGCGGCGCCAGTTGCTGCGGCGATGGATGTTCAGCGCGCGGCTGCGCCGACGAGCGGCATGGGCGATCGCGTGTTGCAGACGATTTCCTCCCTATATCCACACAACACTGTTTCCTTCCCCGCGCTCGACCATGACATAGCCCTTTCGAAGGGCGCTCTACCGGGACCGGCGCAGAAGCTTCCCGTTCCAGGTGAGGCGGGAACCGGAATCTCGGGCATTCCCCAACAAGGGCAAGACTTCGAAACGATGATGGCTGGTCTTCGGGATGTTTACAACGGCGTCACCCAGGTGGCGCTTATCTCCAAAGGCGTCAGCGGCGTCACATCATCCGTGAATAAACTTTTGAAGGAAGGCTGAACCGCGCGCATGATTGGCTTGGCCGAGGGCGAAATCATGCGTGGCCTGTCAGGGTGGCGGTCGGTTAGACTTGTCATGCTGCCAGTTCTCGTCGCCCTCACTGCTTGCAAAGCCGACCTCTACACGCAATTGCAAGAGCGTGAGGCAAATGAAATGCTCGCACTTCTTGAAGACAACGGGGTCGCCGCGATCCGGGTGGTCGCCAAGGATGGAACCAGCACGATCCAGGTTGACGAAAAGCTGCTCGCCTTCTCAATCAACCTTCTGAACGCCAAGGGGCTGCCGCGCCAATCCTTCAAGAACCTCGGTGAGATATTCCAAGGATCAGGCCTGATTGCCTCGCCGACCGAAGAGCGTGCCCGTTACGTGTATGCCCTGAGCGAAGAGTTGTCGCGGACGATCAGCGATATCGATGGCGTTTTTTCTGTACGTGTTCACGTCGTGCTGCCGCATAACGACCTTGTGCGAGCCGGTGCCACGCCATCCTCGGCCTCGGTGTTTATCAGGCACGACGCAAAAACAAATGTCGCGGCTCTGCTGCCAAAGATAAAGATGCTTGTAGCCGACAGCATCGAAGGCCTGTCCTACGATAAGGTGGAAGTGGTTTTGGTGCCGGTAGAACGTTCCGCACACGAGCAACGGCCCGATCCGACTGCTGTTTTGCCACAAGCATCACTACCTCTTCCTGCGCCACTTCTGGCGACCGTAACAGGTTTTGCCGCAGCCGTATTCGCCGTGGCCTGTTATCTCTTGATCGGCGTTGTTACGCGTCGGCGCAAGCAATCAACCGGCGTTTCCAAGGTCGAGGGGCGCCGGGATGCTTCTGCTGTCGAGGCCATTCGCAAAAGAATGCCTGCAATTGGACGTGGGTGACATCTCATTGCCAATGCCTATACAGACCGCCCGACCTGATGGTCCGCACTTTCCGGGCGCGAGCGAGCTTGCGGCTTCGGCCCATCCAACCCGTCTTGCGGCGCGTCTTGATCCAGCGTTATCGGCCGAAACGTTAGTGAAGTTGCAGAAGTGTTCCAGACTGCATCCAAGGCTGGCAGAATTGCTGGGCAACGATGACGTGGATCTGAACCACATCGGCTGCAGGCCGGACCTTCTACGCGGGCATGATCCATATCGAGCGACCCTTCTTGCTGGTAGTATCTGGCATGCCCGTTCGCTGGTCGCGTTTGTCTCTCAGCCTGAGCTTGCCATCCTTGTTAAACGCATCGGCGTGGATGCACACGCATTCGGAATCCGACACCTGCTGCATGCTGTTGACAAAAGACTGATCTCGGACCCAGAAAAACTCGCTCAGCAAATCGAATACGATGGACACGCATGTCTTGGAGCTTGGCTCCAGGACAGTTCAGCGACCGAGCGTAACCGCGTGCTTCTTCGATTGCCCGAGGGGACTGCCGCGGAGACTCCAGCACATGAGCATTGGACCGCCGCCGGCCAATTGCTTTCACTTGTAGTAGCTCATTTTGAGACAGAGACCCCGGTGAAATGACAGTCGAACTTTCCGAGGGGCCAATAGCGCCGCAGATGCGTCCAGTCGGACCACTGATACCCGCGAGCGAGCTCGAAACCTGGCACAGCGCCGCGCAAGCCCTTGCCGCGGCAGAACGGCATCGGCAGCGCGTTCGAAACTGGGCACGCGCGGTTTACCAGCGGGCGTGGGCGCGCGGCCACATGGAGGGCTCGAATGCAGGCACCGAGGAGATGGCAGGGTTGATTGCGGAGACAATCTCCGAAATCGCGCGACGAAAGGCGGCTCTGGAGCAGGAATTGCCGCAGCTCGTGATGGAAATATTGAGCGATCTTATCGGCGCTTTCGATCCGGGCGAGCTATTGGTGAGGGCTGTTCGTCACGCCATAGAGTGTCAATACAGCGGCGCCGACGTTTGCCTTCATGTTTCTCCCATGCAAGTCGACATGCTTGCACGAGAGTTTGCTCGATGCGACGGCCAGGATGGTCGACCAAGGGTGCGGATCGAGCCCGACCCGACATTGTCGCCGCAACGCTGCGTGCTGTGGAGCGAGTACGGCAATGTTGACCTTGGACTTGACGCCCAGATGCGCGCGCTGCGCCTTGGTTTCGGGACGCTCTGTGAGAAAGGCGAGCTATGAGAAAGCCCGTCCCAGAACATAACGCTGACGCCCACACTCGAGCTCTCGTTCCAGCAATCTCGTCTTTGAGGGCTGCGGCCAAGCGAATTGACACGCGTGCGGTGCGCGGTCGGATCACGCGGGCTATCGGCACACTGGTTCATGCCGTCTTGCCAGACACTCGTATTGGGGAACTTTGCCTCCTAGAGGACCCGCGAACCGGGCTGTCGCTCGAGGCCGAGGTGATCGGCCTGTCGGGTGATGGTGTATTGCTGACACCGATCGGGGACTTGGTGGGCCTATCCAGCCGCGCAGAGGTCGTGGCCACTGGCCGAATGCGTGAGGTGCCCGTCGGCGGCGATTTGCTCGGTCGCGTGATCGACAGTCGTTGCCGCCCATTGGACGGCAAAGGCGAAATCAAGACCGTCGAAACTCGGCCCCTGCATGGCAGAGCCCCCAATCCGATGACGAGGCGCATGATTGAGCGGCCATTCCCGCTTGGGGTCCGTGTCCTCGATGGTCTGCTGACGTGCGGCGAGGGCCAGCGGATCGGGATTTATGGCGAGCCAGGTGGTGGCAAGTCGACGCTGTTGTCACAGATCGTAAAGGGTGCCGCCGCTGACGTCGTCATAGTGGCGCTCATAGGCGAACGTGGACGGGAAGTTCGTGAATTCATCGAAAGGAATCTTGGTGAAGAGGGCCTTCTCCGTACGGTCGTCGTGGTTGAAACATCCGACCGCTCGGCGGTAGAGCGTGCGCAATGCGCTCCAATGGCGACTGCGCTCGCGGAATATTTCCGCGATCAAGGCCTACGCGTTGCTCTCATGCTGGATTCGCTGACGCGCTTCTGCCGCGCTATGCGCGAAATAGGCCTTGCTGCGGGTGAGCCGCCGACGCGACGGGGCTTTCCTCCTTCCGTTTTTGGCATGCTGCCAGGCCTGCTCGAGCGCGCCGGCATGGGTGAGCGGGGCTCAATCACGGCCTTCTATACGGTGCTTGTAGAGGGTGATGGCACGGGTGATCCAATCGCCGAGGAATCGCGTGGTATTCTCGATGGCCATGTCATCCTCTCACGCGCTATTGCGGCGCGATCGCATTTCCCCGCTATTGATGTGCTGCAGAGTCGCAGCCGCGTCATGGATGCAGTCGTTTCGGGGACACATCGCAAGGCAGCATCCATTTTCCGCGAGCTCCTGTCGCGCTATGCCGAGACCGAGTTCTTGATCAATGTTGGCGAATACAAGCCAGGTGGAGATCCCCTGACTGACCGGGCTGTCGCGTCAATCGACGAACTGAGGGAGTTTCTGCGCCAGAGCGAAGATGACGCGTCAGATTTCGAGGAGACGGTCGCATGGATGTCGCGTCTGACCGCGTAAACTGGATTCAGTCTTCGAGTATACGGCTTCTGAAGGAAATGCAAGAGCGTCGTGCCCTTGGCGAGCTGTCCAAGAAGGAAGCCCAGCGCGATGTGGCCGCCTCAGCCGTACAAAATGCCTCTAGGGAGCTTGCAATGATACAGCAACATTGTTCAAGAAAAGAAGCAGCGCTCTATCAGCATCTGATGTCACTCGACAACTTGTCTAGCGCAGCGCTCGACCGTCACCGCCTTCACACTGAACAACTTGCCGCTGAGATCAATTCCAGACGGCAGATGCTTGATGATACCCAAATCGCTCAAGAGGAGGCTGAGATGGCGGCGTCCAGGACGAGGGAGCTATGGGTCATATGTTCGGCGGCAAGGGACAAATGGCAACAAATCGAGGACGACGTGCGGCGCGCCGTCGAGACTCATTCGGAGGCCGCAGCCGAGATCGAGGCCGACGATGAGATACTGCTGAAATATGCGAGGGGGTCGCTTGCCTAAATGCCGCGCAACCGGATCCGACGGTCGCAAGAGGTCGTCCGAATGACACGACCGTGCAGTCTTTGATAGGCGCTGCGGTCACACCCGCCATGTTCGAACCAGTTCTGAAACTGTCCCACACGGTTGTCTCGTGGCTCAATGATACAGCAGCGCCGCGCACGCCGTTTCAAAGCCGGATCAACGAGGTGCCGCTATCGGTGCGAACGGCAGGGCTTGTCTGGCAGCAGGAACCTGCTGCCATTCCGATGCTTGACTGCGTCTGGAGAGTGGGAGCCGAAACGGTCATCTTGTCACTGTCGCGCCCGCTCGTAGAGGAGTTCATCACGACAGTGCAGAACGGCTTGGCCTTCCCTTCCGAGCCAACTGCTTCGCTAATTCTCGAACTCGCTCTGGAGCCGCTTGTCACTCGACTGGAGGAGACGACGCGTCTGAACGTGCAACTCGTGCGGGTATGCGAAGCCACGATGCTGGCTCCTCATCTTGAACTCGACATCATTTTCGGCGCGGTCAAGGGCAAGGGCCGTCTATTCCTGTTCACGCCACTTGACGGCTTAGTACCGCCTGCGTTTCGCGCGCTAGGCGAACTGCTTGCCCAGTTGCCGCGGCAGCTGGGCGGGCTGCCTCCAGAGCTCCCGCTCATTGTTGCAGGAGAGGTCGGCACGCTTCGCCTTCCTGCGGCGCTTCTTCGAAGCGCATGTGTCGGTGATGCATTGTTGCCCGATATTGCGCCGTTCGGCCGCGGCCAGATCACCCTAGCTGTCGGCCAGTTGTGCGCCGAGGCGGATCTTGACGGCGATGAATTAATCTTGCGGGGGCCTTTCCGCCCGCGACCGTGTCCTTTGGAGAGTGCGCATATGACACAACCCGGATCGCAACTGGAGCTTACTAAGGATCTCGACGATGTCGAGATCGTGCTTGTCTTTGAATGCGGCCGCTGGCCTATTTCTCTTGGGGAATTAAGAAGTGCCGGCGAAGGGCATATTTTTGAACTTGGATGGCCGATCGACGGCCCGGTCGACATAGTGGCCAATGGTCAGCGTATCGGGCGTGGCGACATTGTCCGCATCGGAGAAGAGCTGGGCATCAGGCTCCGTGGCGGGTTTGCATGCAATGAGTGAAGCTCAGCCGACAATCCTGGCGCTTCTTGCGGTTACCGCCGGACTCGGTCTGCTGGTTTTAGCAGTTGCCACGACAACGGCCTTTGTAAAGGTATCAATTGTTCTTTTCCTCGTCCGCAATGCGCTCGGGACCCAGACCATACCACCCAATGTGGTGCTGTACGCCGCGGCGATGATCCTCACTATGTTCGTTAGTGCGCCCGTTGCTGAGCAGACCTATGACCGCATGTCGGATCCCAAGCTCCACTATCAGACATTCGACGACTGGGTAAGCGCCGCTAAAGCCGGAAGTGAGCCCTTGCGCGAGCATCTCAAGAAATTCACAAATGAAGAGCAGCGGCGATTTTTCCTATCTTCGACAGAAAAGGTCTGGCCAGAGGAAATGCACGCTGCAGCCACGCCTGATGACTTTGCAATACTTGTACCATCTTTCTTGCTATCAGAATTGAAGCGCGGATTTGAGATAGGATTTCTACTTTATCTGCCTTTTATTGTTATAGATCTGATAGTGACAACTATCTTGATGGCAATGGGTATGTCGATGGTCTCACCAACTGTTATATCTGTTCCGTTCAAGATCTTCTTGTTTGTTGCCATTGATGGTTGGTCAAAATTGATGCATGGGCTTGTGCTGAGTTATACGTTACCGGGAGGCTGATCATCACTGAATCCAGCATCATTACTCTTATGAGCCAATCACTGGTGGTTTTCATGATCTGGATTCTACCGCCGCTCATTGCATCAGTGGTTGTCGGCCTCGTCATCGGCATCCTCCAGGCGGCGACGCAGATCCAGGATGAAAGCTTGCCGCTCACCGTGAAGCTTCTGGTCGTTGTCGCGGTGATTGGGCTGTTTGCTCCTGTGCTAAGCGCCCCGCTCATAGAGCTAGCCGATCAGATCTTCACCGAGTTTCCCGCAATGACACTTAGCTACTAGTCCGCCCCATGGACGCGCCATCGGCCGATATTCAAATTCTGATCCAGACGGCTTTCGAACTCGTCGTTGCGGCAGGTCTTGGGGCAGCCCGCGCGATGGGCATCATGCTGATCTTTCCCGTATTCACACGCTCGCAGATCAGTGGGCTGATCCGGGGCTGTTTGGCTGTTGGCTTCGCACTACCATGCCTGGCACACGTCAGCGGCGGATTGCCGGCGCTGGATCCTGATACGCGCCTGATCCAGCTAACCCTGCTCGGATTCAAGGAAGTTTTTGTCGGTGTACTCCTTGGCACTTTTCTTGGCATTCCGCTTTGGGGCCTTCAGGCTGCCGGGGAGCTTATCGACAACCAACGCGGCATCAGCAGCCCGACCGCTTCGGCCGATCCCGCGACGAACAGTCAGGCTTCCGCGATGGGCGTTTTTCTGGGGATCACTGCGATTGCCATATTCGTCGGATCAGGAGGCCTGGAAACTTTGATCAGTGTCCTGTACCGCAGCTACTTGATCTGGCCGGTGTATCAGTTTCACCCGACACTGAGCGGGCCAGGAGCAATGGAGTTGTTGGGGCTTCTCGACAGCATAATGCGCACGGCATTATTGGTTTCGGGGCCTGTCGTGTTCTTCCTGATACTGATTGATATATCGATGATGCTGCTGCGTCGCTTTGCCCCGCAATTTAAGGCGAGCCAACTGTCTCCGGCAATCAAGAACATTGTCTTTCCAGTTCTCATGGTCACCTACGCTGCCTATCTGGTGGAGAGCATGAAACTGGAGGTCACACGTGCCAACGGCGTGCTGGAGTGGTTCGACAAATTGCTGCCATGAGCGACACAAGTGAAGAGAAGACACACGCCGCCAGCCCGAAGAAGTTAAGTGAAGCGCGCAAAAAAGGACAGCTGCCACGTAGCTCCGATTTCGTCCGCGCGGTCGGGACTTGCGCTGGGCTCGGCTACCTTTGGCTAAGAGGCAGCGTGATCGAGGACAAATGCCGGGAAGCGCTCCTATTAGCCACCAAGTTGCAGAGCCTACCTTTCGATACCGCGGTGCCGCAGGCATTGGTTGTGCTCGTCCAACTCACAGTCGCGGCTGTTGGCCCGCTGCTTGGAACCCTTGTCGCCGCGGTGATTTTGGCCAGCCTGCTAGCCAATGGTGGATTTGTCTTCTCTCTGGAGCCGATGAAGCTCAGCTTTAAGAAAATTGACCCCTTTGAAGGGCTGAAGCGCTTGGGGTCTGCTCGTTCCATGGTCGAAGTCTGCAAGACCATGTTCAAGGTATTGGTTCTCAGCGCAACCTTTTCCATTGTCCTTCTCGGGATGTGGAAGACAATGGTCCCTCTGCCGATCTGCGGCATGGGCTGTGTTGGCCTCATCTTTATGGAGACAAAATTGCTGATGGGAATTGGCGCCGGCGCACTGCTGGTCGGCGGACTGATCGATCTTCTGCTCCAGCGCGCGTTGTATCTGCGCGAAATGCGCATGACCAATACCGAAGTGACGCGCGAGTCGAAGGATCAGCAAGGAGCGCCAGAGTTGAAAGGTGAACAGCGTCGCATCCGCGAGGAGGCGGCCGACGAGCCTGCGCTTGGCGTGCATCGCGCCACGCTGGTCTTAACAGGAAGGGCGGTCCTGATCGGTCTGCGTTACGTTCGCGGTGAAACCGGGGTGCCGTTCTTAGTTTGCCGTGCCGAAGGTGAGCGCGTTTCACATGTGTTGAGCGAGGCGCGGGCACTACGCCTGACGATCGTCCATGACCATGTCTTAGCGCGTCAGCTGATAGGCACTACAAAACTCGGCCACGCGGTTCCTATGCAATATTTCCAGCCTGTCGCGAAAGCATTCTTTGCCGCAGGCTTGGCCTAGTCATGGAAGTCCACGACTGCCCAGTTCAAAACTGACCTGGCTCCATGCTAGTGGCAAATGTCGGCTGGCCATCCGTGCCCCAGTGTCTCTGTCAGGCCAACCGCGCAACCGCGGGCCTGGGGCAATCACTCCCCTCGGATCTGCCACCCAGCAACTACGGCAAGTCCTCCGGGCATGACCTTGCAGCCTCTGCTGGCCGGTGCGTGGCGCAGTCCGAGGTTTTGAGGCCGGCAGTGCGGATTTGATTGGTGCAGCCGTTGGAATGCCCTCGTCAGCTAGTCGTCAACTAAGCGCCCTATGTTGAACAGCCGTGCTAACTTGAGCTCGGTTGCGAAACATAGGAGTACGAATCGTCATGTATGGTCGAATTGGTGGCTCATCCGATAGTTACCGCGCGCATAATGCCGGCGAGCAATCGGATGCAGGAAGCGAAGGGTTCGCGGACACATTTGCCCGAATGCACTTATCCGGATCGGAAGGTAGCGGCGCCTCATCATCGGCGGCTCCCCAAGCATACTCCCTCAATTCCCGACCTCCTGTGGTGGAGATCAACAGGACTTCCTTCAGGAGACAGGTGAGGCAATTTCATGGTGATGAAATCACGCACATCGCCGACAATCCTCAAGAGTATTCGGAGTTCGTATCGTCACGAGCCAGGCGCACCGCGGACGTTGCTCAGCAATATGGCATCCGTCGAGATACGGAGCACGCGCGATATTTCAGTTACCAATTGGGAGACCGGAGTGCCGGACTGCTGAGAATGGAAGGCGGATTCAGCATGAACGAGTTCGAATCGGAAAGTTGGCGGGAACAATTTCCTGGTCGAACTGAGGTCACTTCCATAGTGGATCTTCAAGTCGCCCATCCGCTCGTCGAAAATGCGGGCGATATTCTGCTGGAGCATCAACTTCGGATAGACGGCGACCGACCGTTGCTGAATTGGCGTGCGGCTAATCCGGAAGCACAAGCGCGCGCGCAGACGATGGGGTTTGTTGAAGTGGATCATGGCGACCTGGTGCTTGACCCTACGCAGCATCCCGACAAATGGACGAAGAACAGTGCCGGTGAGTGGCAGCGTGCAGGCAAACCTCCACTCTATCTCCACAAAACCGAGGATAGCGACAGCAGCGATAGCGGGTCCGACGACGATTTCATGTGATTTGTCGACCCGCCGCCGAGCCTTGCAACTGGTGACGGTTGCAAGGCTGTTGGCAGTGAATGCTAATTGTCCGGCGACAGCCCCGCCTTAGCGCCAGCGCCGCCGAGCAATCCAGCCCATCTCCCAGACAATAAACTGCGGATGCGCATCGTGGGTGCTTGCGAGCGGATTGTATTCGGGCCGGAACTCCGCCTCTTGGAACCGAGCTCTCCCGAATCCAATTTTCTCCACCACACCGTTGGGTCGTTGCGATGCGCCGATCCCGATCGGATCGGCTATGCCTGCTCCGCGCTCGCAGGAAGACCTTCCGCCTCGATCTTGGCGGCGCGATCTCGGCGATAAGTTGGATGGGAGGCAAGATACGCCGCCACGTCAACAGCCGGTAACGCGACATCGCAAATCGGCCCTGACGGTAGCCGATCGACTCCAATCGCCGGACCGCAACTCGCGCAGCGGCATTCGCGGTTTGGCCAGGAGAAATGCTCGCTGACTCACAGCGTGGCCGGCCGCATTCTGAGTGCCCTGTCATGCAGCCTGCGCCGACGGGAGCTCGGCACGCGAATGGCGTGGTTGGCGGCCAAGCCCTGAGGTCAACAAGGACTTACAGAAAGCGGGGGTGAGTTTGCCGCGATGAATTATGACCTTCTCGCGACCGGACCTAGCATCGGCTTCCTCTCGCTCTCGATTGTAGCCGCGCTGTTCGTTGGATTTAACGTGGCAAGCGGTGAATTCGGAATCAGCCAGCCCTTCCAAGTTTCTGGCCATGACGGGGCGACTCGTGTGGATGTGCACCCACATCGGGCTCGGCATCGCACCATTGACCAGCATCTTGGGCTGCAGCTTCATCTCAAACAGCTTTCCTGGCTCGCCACGCAGCGCGACCGGTGCCTCCGGCGGCATCAATTCGTCGGCATTGCACAAATGTTCCAGGTATTTTTGCGCCGGAAATGCGTAGGTCTTCATGCAATCAGTCGTAATGCCGGCTTTTCCTTCATTCAATGCGTTGGCCTGTCCCAGCACCATGTTCAGCAACCCTTTGAGCTGGTCTGTGCGTTCGTGCACTTTGGGTAGCTGGGTGGAGGTGAGTAGCAGGCGTACATTACGCCCCTGCAACCCGGCGAGACAGGTTTGCATCTCAATGGCCTGGGCTCGCAGGTACTGGGCCACATCGTCCACGACCTTACCGGCCTCCTCAGGCTTCATCTGGCGCACTTGGGAGACGACGCTTTGCTGACCGGCCAGATCGAACTGCAAAAGTTCGTCCAATCGTTTGAGCCGCTCCGTCAATACCTCCATTGACAACGCGGCGCCCCCGATTGTCGAGCCTGCCCCCGACGAACTCGCAGCCACCTCTTGCGCTCTCACCTGTGTACTCGCAACTTGATCCGAGCGCGCGAGAACCTTGGCTGCTGGCACTGTGCCGGCGTTCGCAGCGACTGGTGTTGATGGCTGCCCGGCGGCAGAAGTCCCGGCGCGAGCTGCCGACTTATGCTTTGACTTCCCTTTCCTTCGCGCTGTAGTGCCTTCTGACACTGCAGCCGTACCAGCAGTGTCAGCCGGTATCGCAGCGCCTGCCCTGGCCGGCATCGCAGCGCCCGCCTGGGCCTGTGGCGCCATGATGGCTGACGGCGGAGACTGCAGGTTCAACAAGTGCATGGCATCGTGCGCAGTGATCCATGCATCGTCCACGATCCGTTCGAACAGTTTCAATGGGAGGCCGGCATCTGGGTAGGTATGGCTTAGCTTGGTATGCACCTCGTGCAACGCCAATCCAAAATCCGAAAGCCGCTCCATGATTTTTTCTACAACCGCGCAATCATGAGCGTTGAGTGTTTTGCCATCATCCATTATGCCCTTCGCCAAAGAGAGGGCGCGAAGAGCTTCTTGAGCGGCGCTTGCCATCAGCTGCACCACTCCATTTCGACCGACGAGGAGTTCCTTCAAATCTGGCTCGAACCTGCTCGCCCGCAGTTCAATCTTGGCCCGCGCAAGACCGATCCGCTCACGGACCAGCCAGATCCTGACACTCAGTACCGAGCCGGCACGCAGCCGCAGTGCGCACCGCTCGGCTTCCCGCATCACGGGCGTTCCACTGGATAGGCTAGCGGTGGCAGCGCAGGCGGATCGCTGCCGTTCGGAGCGCCATGCCTTTTTTTCCCACCACTTAATTGCCGCCGTATGGTGGTTCTCCACATTTAAAATCAACAGCTCCTGCCGGTCCGCCTGGGAGTAGGAGTAGAGTTTATCGACCATACCTGCCGCTTTCTTGGTCTTTTTGTCCAATTTCGTGATCGTCGACAGGCCAAGTTTGTCTACTTCATTCGCGGCGTCGCACACGATCTGGCAACATCTACGCACCTTGTCGTCTGGCATAATTGTCTGCGCCTCAGCCGCAGGCAGGCTAGCGCGGTACTCCAGAATTGCTGAGGCTGCATCGACGACCCCACTGATCAGCTCCACCGCCTCCTCGGGGACGTCGGTTTTCCTGGCCGCAGCCTCGCAATCAGTCAGTTGTTGAACAAGACTGTTCATTCTGAGCTGTGTCGGACTGATATCTTTATTTGACGATGAGCTGGTGCCTTCCACCTGCGCGGTTGATAGTTGGCTACCGACCGGCGCCATGGCTTCGCCCTCAGACATGGAGGGAGAACCGCGCCGCCTTGCGGCTGCGCCACGTGGCGCTACGGTTCCGCGTGGTGGCGCAGCGGCTCCACGTGGCGGTGTGTTCAGGATTTGATCTTCGCCAATCGAGGCGCCTGGCAGACTTTCGCGGGCATCGCCTGGACCGCGCGCAACTGGAAGGGAGGAGGGCCTCCTATCGGCGTCCCCAGAGCGCATCTGCTCCACAACGGAATCGAATGACTGTCCACCTTCTCCCGCAGCAAGACTTGATTGCGAAAGGGAACTGCTCGCCCGCCCCGCGCGGCTGGCTCCAGTTTCAGCCTGCGATTTCCGTGGTCGGCCAATGCCCTTCATATTGCGTCTCCGTAGTAGGCGAGAATGTGCTGCTATTGTGCTGGCGGCTGACGAGACCAGCGGCATCTTTCGGTTAACGTCACGGTCAGCCAGACCCGCGACGGCGTAATGTTCCCGCCAAAGTGCTTCTCAGTAGCAGGCCAAGATTGGCCCGAGCTCACAGGACTTTCGCAACGTTGCCATCGATGTCCTGAGATTATCAGCGCTTCAGTCCGCCGATTTCCAGGAACAGCGAATGAAATCAGACCAACTCGGCTAGCTCCCCTTCCTAGACACGTGCCTGACGATTTTATTGATGCGTCACTCCTCTCGTTCGCCACCGACAAAGTCACACATTTGCTTCAGAGAAGCGTGTGCGTTGCGTATCACGCGGACCATTTCGATCTATAGTTACAAAAAGTGTCGAGACGGGACCTTTGGATCCGAAGGTCAGGCACGGCCGGCCTAGATAGACCGCTTGGCTGACGATTAGCTGACGATGGGAGTTCTCACGAACAGGGCAAGAAAATCCGACCGCTTCAAGCTTTCGATATGGTGAGAAGAGGATCCGCACCGGCCTCCCAAAGCCGGCAGACCATCCCATGTTCGTACGGTCGCCGACCTTCTCGAAGCCAATGAGCTCACCGCGCCGGGCCGTGATGTGCAGGCGAGAGAATGGTGATGCAAAGACCGAGTTCCTGCTCGTTGCGTGCGCCCGTGGAGCCAGCAAGAATACGGTCATTGCGGTCATGCAGCACGTGGACCGTGTCTCCTGTTCGACACCACAGCATCGAGGATGCAAACGAGCTGCTGCGGCTGCCATTCGGTCGCGGCATGCGTGGACGGCGGGATTGGCCGAACAGCCGAGATCGTGGTCGACTGTTCGATGCGAGAGCAACATCCTGCAGAGCATACGTTTTTGCGCTGGCCGGTTTTTGTCAAAAGCCGTCAGGTTCTCGAAAGCTCCCGCCCTTAGCTTGATCGAGGCTAACCTTTAACACGTCGCCGCCAATGGCAAATGCCGGAGTACCTGATGATAGCAGCAATTGGGAGTGGAGTTGGCAACCTCGGGACTTCCTTGATCCGAAAGGGCCATGGGGATTCGAAATCCGAGCATTCTGGTGATGGCAAGCCGGCTGATGGCAATGATGGCAAGCCAGCTGGTGGGAATGATGGCAAGGCAGCTGGCGGGAACGATCGGGCGGATAACCGGACCGTTTCAAATGATCAACTTCAAGACAACTCACAGTCTGCAGCACAAAGTGAAGCCTTCCAAAGTATCCTGCGATCGTTCGCGTTCCAATTCGCGAACGATGCGATGGCTGAGGCCGATGAAGCTTTGGATGACACAGAAGATGCCTGACGCGGGAAATCCGGCGTGAGGTCATACAGGCCGTTATTGACGGCACAACTCCAACAGAAAAAGGAATGATCATGGCTGCAGTTGATAATAATAAAAAATCAGGCAATACCAATACCAGTAGCGCCGGCAATACCGATAAAACTAACAGTGGCACTCCCGGCAATACAAGCGGAGCTGATGCTACTGCTTTTCAGGCGCAAGTGCAGGAACTAACCAATGTTAGCTTGGAGGCGACGAAAAGGAGTGTCCAGTTGCGCACTCTAACGACCAATCTCCAGACCATCAAGAAGGCCGCCGACGAACGCGTTTCGTAATGTCGGAAGCGGGTTTTAGACTGCCCCCTAGCGCGTCTCCTTATTGACGCGACGTAGTCCCGAAATGAGCCGCATGGCAATTGCCATGCGGCTTCTATCCTGTTTGAGAGATGCTCTGTGGATGACGCCGTTTCCCTCCGTTTCGAAGTGCGTTCGGGGCACTATTGCGGTCTGACCGGCAAGACGGATCTTCAAAAGTGTTTAATCGGCAGCGGCTTCGATGCCGATTTGGTCTTTGTCGAGCAGGGACTGGCACCGCATCACCTTCGTGTAACTCTTCTTGGCAAGTCGATCGAACTGGAGGCGCTTGCACCCGGACTCAGTATCGAGGGCAACCGGAATATCGCCGCAGGCCAGTCCGTTGTTGTGCCCCTTCCTGTCGTCCTGCTCGTAGGCGAGATGTCCATTGCTTTGTCCGTGCAGGATGCAGAGCCGCCTGGTTCGACCGGCATACCGCGCCTACCGATCGGTGTGCTCGCCATGGTCATAATCAGCTCACTCGGGATCGGCGCGCTTTCAGGCACGATCTCCTATCTTGGCAATGCAAGTGGATCGAGCCCCAATTCACTTCGGGCTGAAGTCGCGTCCAGAACGATCAGTCACCGCGCTGACAATGAACTTACGGAGGCAGCGGCCCAAGAGCTGCAGGAGGAAGTCGATCGAGCGGGTCTTCTCGACGTCAAGATTGGGTCGGCAAAGGGTGTTGTGACCGCCGAAGGCACCGTCACGTCTGAATCGGTCATCAGTTGGCAGAAGCTTCAGCAATCGTTCGATCGTCGCACCAAGGGTACTCTAACACTGGTGAACGGAGTGCTCATCAAAGAGGAGAAGGCGCCATCCGCAATCGCGGTCGAAGCTGTGTGGCATGGGGTCCAACCATATATTGTCATCGACAGCGAGAAGTATTTTGTCGGCGCCATTTTGGCTGATGGATGGGTGGTCGAACGTATTGAGGACAGCCGTGTGCTGCTGAGCAGGAATGGCCGCATTGCTGCTCTCCAATATTGAAAGCTCGCAGGCCCCATCAAGCAGCACTCTATGGCCAGCCAAACATCCTGTCGCGCTCGGTGCTGACAAGCTGGCTGCGTTGGAAACATTTGCTGCCCAGCCATTTCGCGCCTGCTTGTGGCTCTCATGCAGGGTCACGCGCTGGCCAAGGCTGAGGCGCCTTCGGAGTTCGAAAGCCACGTTTCATGGCGTAACAGCAGAGTAAGTCTCAACCGATTGCAAAGGTGTCTCGATGGCCAACGTCCTGCGTGACTTCATCAAGCGTGCGCCGGCCAGCCCGGATTTAATGGTTGCGTTGATGCTGCTTCTGGCTGTCGCGATGATGGTCATGCCTATCCCGGTCGTGGTGGTCGACGCCCTGATAGGATTCAATATGGGGTTGGCCATACTGCTGATGATGGTTGCCCTGTATGTCAGTACTCCACTTGATTTTTCCTCTTTGCCCGGCGTTATTTTGATTTCCACTGTATTCCGTCTCGCGCTCACGGTCGCAACGACGCGACTGATCCTGGCCGAGGGGGAGGCCGGCAGCATTATTCATACTTTTGGCGATTTCGTCATTTCAGGCAATATCGTGGTGGGTTTCGTCATATTTCTGGTCGTCACCATGGTGCAATTCATGGTCCTCGCGAAGGGTGCCGAACGGGTGGCAGAAGTGGCGGCGCGTTTCACGCTGGATGCTCTGCCGGGCAAGCAAATGGCGGTCGACGCAGAGCTACGCAACGGCCACATCGATGCCAACGAATCCCGCCGGCGGCGCGCCGAATTGGAGAAGGAAAGCCAACTCTATGGCGCGATGGACGGCGCGATGAAATTTGTGAAGGGCGATTCCATCGCCGGGCTGGTGGTTATCTGCATCAACATGCTGGGTGGAATTTCGATCGGCCTGCTCTCCAAGGGCATGTCCTTCGGCGAGGTACTGCATCACTACACTCTGCTGACGATAGGCGATGCATTGATATCGCAGATTCCGGCCCTTCTGCTCTCCATTACTGCGGCGACCATCGTCACCCGTGTGACTGGGACGGCGAGGATCAACCTCGGTACAGAAATGGTCAGTCAGCTCACGGCCAGCACTCGAGCCTTGCGACTGGCGGCCGGCGTCCTGGTTGTAATGGGGTTCGTTCCTGGGTTTCCCCTCCCCGTCTTTCTGATGCTGGCCGCAGTGTTCGCTGCGGTAAGCATTGTCAAGGCTGATGTGCTGGGCGCCGGCACTGCCGATGCGAAAGGTGGAACTGCAGCGGAGCCTAAGCAAGCCGCGCCTGCGAAGGAATTCCCGATCGCATTTTTTCTAGCGCCAGATCTTATGCAGGCGGTCGATCAAGCCGAATTGCAAAAACATATTGGGCGCGTTTCGCTCCTGGTCACAGCCGATCTGGGCATTATCGTTCCTCGCATCCCTGTCTTGGTTGACGAGCAGCTGCCTGAATCGCAATTCCGAATTGATGTCGAGGGCGTGCCAGTCGAACAGGACGCCTTAGATCCAAACCAGATGGCGCTCCGAGCCGATGTAGCGCACGTCGACTCGAGCGGTGTCCCCCTTAGACGTGAGCCGAAAACGGACAGACTCCCGGTTGAACATACCCCTGCAAAGGCCCTTACGGGCGCCGGCACGGAGCATAGGGCTCCCGGCGAACTCCTCGCCTTGCGCGTCCATGCAGCGTTGACCCGCTACGCACCGCGATTGGTGGGCATCCAAGAGACCCGACATTTCCTGGGCCGAATGGAGCAGGAATATTCTGAGCTTGTGAAAGAGGTGCTACGCACGACGCCGATTCCTCGGATTGCCGATGTTCTGCGCCGCCTCCTGGAGGAAGGTATCCCAATCCGCCACACCCGTCTCGTGTTGGAGGCATTGGCCGAATGGAGCGAGCGTGAGCAGAACGTTGCCCTGCTGACGGAATATGTCCGTTCTGGTTTGAAGCGACAGATCTGCCACCGCCATGCCAACACGGAGGGCATCGTGTCCGCCCTGGTCGTCGAGCGCGAGAGCGAGGATGTGATGCGTGGCGCGGTTCGAGATTCGGATGCAGGCCCCTATCTCGCACTGGAGGATCGGCAAAGCGAAGCGATGCTATCACAGATACGTCAGGTCCTTTCGAACGCAGAACCGGGTCAAACCCGCCCTATTCTGTTGACGTCGATGGATGTCCGACGTTTCGTCCGCGGCTTTCTGACGCGAAACGGGGTTGATCTCGCCGTGCTGTCTTATCAAGACCTCGCCTCCGACTTTACAATTCGCCCCGCAGGATCCGTCACACTCCCGCACGGATCGAACAGCGGATTGTTAGAGTAGTCCCACCTTTCCTAACTGAACGCCACGCGCCTCCCCGATAACTGAGAGATAACATGAATAGTAATACAGTTTCTCCATCGCCTATGTTTCTGCGCCGGAACTCACTTCTTTTTGCCGTACTCGCCATTCTGCCTTTGGGCGGTTGCGCCAGCTGGCAAAAGCCGGCTCTTTCCGTGCAGGAGACATCTTCCCCCGAGTTGCTCAGCGCCGATCAAATCGATCCGGCTATGCGCGAACGCATTTTGCGCGAAGTTGGTCAGGATGTTCAAGAGCGGGCTTTGCGGGATGAGGTGAAGCAGCACCCGGACAATGTTGATGCGGCGATACGACTTACAAATGCCTTGGTGGGCCAGAAGCGCCCGCACGAAGCGGTTGAGGTGCTCGACAGCGTCTTGGTTGCAGCCCCAGGAAACGTACGTGCATTGAATGCGAAGGGCGTGATTTTGGACATTGAGGGGCGGCATGACGCGGCACAGGCCCTGTATCGGCGAGCTCTCGAAAACGAGCCAGGCAATCAGATGGTGCAGCATAACTTCAATCTGTCGCTTGCCTTTAACGGCAAGTCCGAACAACCAAGGTTAGCACGATCGCAATAGGTGGGCACAGTGCATGCGCAGCCTGTTCCCCGGCTCGAACACGCGCTCGGCTCCCATCATAGATGGCCCCCTGAAGAGAGCCATATCTATGCAAAACAGTTGCTCCAGATCTGGCCGGCAGAGATCGGCAGGAGAGCCGGATGACATCACGCGGCCACCCGCAAGGCCACCCGCCTCGCTTCGTTGCCAGAGCGCCCTCTCCCTCGCCGGTCACCGTCTCGCAATGCGGCGACCTGGCTTAAGGCGGTCGACCGAGCGCCCGATGCAGTAGCCATGAATACGTAACGCAGCGATGGACCCGCCGGATCGTGTCGCGCTTGTGCTGGCCGTCCCTGCCATTACAGCACGGTGATTGTAGCTGGATCATATTCTAGAGGCATCGATGGTGTGGATGCCTTCGATCCAAACAATCGATTTGTTGAATTCGTCCGCCTGAGGAAATTAGCTGCGGCGATCCGACTTCCGACGCCTGCAGGCGCAAAACCAACAGCGTGAGCGCTGCGGGTCCGGAGGCAGGCTGCAAAGTGCAATCACCAGCGCTGATAAGCGGCAAGTGAAGAATGTATCGCTCGGGCAACTCCTGTGTTGTGCACGGTTGCCCCGCGAGGTGAACTGTAGCAGCTTGGCAGCTCAGCGTTCACGAAAGGAGAAAAGATTTGGGGCCAAGCAAAGACCGGCTTTTTTGATTGTCTTGCTGTATCGCTATGGTGGGGCGGGCGCGACCGCTCCCATAATTCAATACGCTGCCTTTAGCGATGGACGATGACGGGATGCGTCGCCGAGACTTCAATGGTGGAGGAGCAGCGCACCCGTCGATCCATTTGCTTTCAGCGGCAACCGCCACTATGAAGCGACACTTCGCCCAACTGTGTTTCAAGCTGCCCGGAGAAGTTTATGACAGAAGAACCCCACAAGACCGACATCCTCATCGAGCTCACTGCCGATGTTGTATCAGCCTACGTCTCCAACAACCCCGTCCCGGCGGGGGAGCTTCCTGCCCTGATCGCCCAAGTGCACGGGGCTCTAAACGGCACGGCTGGACTCATACCGGCAGAAGAGCCTGTGCCTGTAAAAAAACCTGCTGTCCCGATCAAAAAGTCGATCGAACCGGACTACATCATTAGCCTTGAAGACGGCAAGAAATTCAAATCGCTAAAGCGCCATCTGGCGACGCACTATGGTCTGACCCCAGACGAATATCGCGCCAAATGGGGTCTGCCGTCGGATTATCCCATGGTGGCGCCGAATTACGCCGCTGCGCGCTCCGCCTTGGCCAAGACCATGGGACTCGGCCGCAAACCGAAAGAGCCGGAAGCCCCAGCCACGGCGCCGGCGAAACGGACCCGCAAGAAGGTCGCAGCCTAAATCCGTATCAACAGTCGTTCGGACGCGCAGCAGCCGTTGGCCCAATCTGCGCGGAATCAAAGGGCGGGGATGAGCCCCGCCTTTCCCGTCCAAGAGCCTCATTTCCAGAGTAATTCATGATGGCTCCAGCAATCCCTGCCGCGGCATTAACTTGCATGCTCCGGCCCGGGTTTCGAGCCGTCAATGCGTTCCGGCGATGACGAACCTTGCCAAGGCTTTCCCGGACCGTTAGCCAGCCTTGCTGAGGCTGCCTGCAGAGGACTTTCCCGTGCGGCGATCCTGTTCCACCTCGTAGTTGATCTTCTGGCCCTCATTAAGGGTCGACAGGCCCGCTCGTTCAACAGCGGAAATGTGGACAAAGACATCCTGACCGCCGTTGTCAGGCTGAATAAAACCAAAACCCTTCGTGCTGTTGAACCACTTCACCGTTCCAGTCGCCATATCCATTCCTTTGTAATAAGTCGCAACTTAGGCAGGCCATTCACGCCAGCCTGATTTGTACACGAGACTTTAGGCGCATCAAAATCGGAAAATTGCAAGGCCCACTCGATCGCCTGATCTCCAGCAGCAACTGCAACATATGCGAGGCGCGTGCCAGACGAGGCGTATGCCAGACGTTTCGTCGTGCGCTGTCGCTCGAACGTTGACAGAAACAATGACACACCTTGCAAACTCGGCACATCTTGTGGACGTGCTCGGGTCGCTTCTCGACTGCGATACCCGCTCCTGACCGGGTATCGTCGGCCAAAATGAGAGTTTTTGTCATGTGCCGCCAGACCGAAAGATCAGGCGCGCAGCGACCTGCACATTCAAACCGGAACCCGCGAACCTCGATTAGCTTCTGCCTGCTCCGAAGGGCGGTAGCCTGCTCTGAGGCGGGCCACTGTCGGGTTGAAAACCAACTGTCGGGTTCGGAACCCCAGATTGTCGGCAAGGTACGCGCCGCCCACTGGTTGGCCAAAGGGGCACTGGCTCCTGATCCTGCCGCCATGCTCGCCCGATCTCAACCCGATCAAGACAGGTCTGCTCAAAACTCAAGGCGCGGCTGCGGAAGAAGGCGGCCAAAACTTTCGACGCTCTCTGCGGAACTCTCGGCGATATCTGCCAGCTGTAGGAGCCAAATCAAAAACCATTAATTGCGACAGGTGATTTTATGACATTCATTGCGAAGAGGCCAGAATGAACAGCGGAAGAGAGTAGCAGCTCTCTGGTCGCGGCGAGGTGGATCGTCGACACGATCGGCACCTGGCCCGTGCGGGGATCGCACCGCAGCCAGCACCAGAGCCAGACCTTGACCGCTTGCCTTGCTCAGGCGCCACAACAACGAGTGGCTGGAAGCAGATCCACGTGAACTCAGCGATATCGATCAGACGATGCTTACCCTCATGAAAGCCGATCCCGACGCTGTCCAGCGCCGCGAAATCCTGACCAGCATATGGCGCATCGGATGCCACCGCCTGCACACTCACCATCGACATGCCGGAACTCGGAACCAAAGGCCGCAAGCCTCGCCGGCCTCGGCAAAATGGAGCGGCCGCGCCTTCATCCGGGGCGGCCGGGCCAATGTTCGCCAGGCCCTCTACATGCCCGGCCCTTCGCCCTGCGCTTCAACCCCGACCTCAAGGCAAAATACCAGGCGCTAAAGGCGGCAGGCAAACCCGCAAAGGTCATCATCTTGTTGCGAAAGCTCCTCATCCTAGCAAACGCTCTCCTCAAGGCGCAGCGAAAATGGCCCCTAAAACCCTTGACCGAAACGGATACCTTAGCCTTTCAGGTGAGGCGGGCCGAGATAGACCAACCGCGGGTTTAACTTCGCGAGTTTAAGCTGATTATGCCGATGCAACTCTAGCGCCTGCGCGACCGTTTTAGCTTCCATCAACAAGGCGGCAGGCTGGGAGGAAGTACCCTCCCCTGCCGCGAACAAGCTTTGGACAAAGCCCCACCTTGTCCGTAATGTGATCGGGAGGCCGGGGCGCGGCGGTGCTCAGCGGATGTGACGCGCGAGATCTGCGACCCTACCCATCAGCACTTCCATCGGTCCTCGCTGGAAGATGCGCAGCCAAAGCACCGCAAAAGTGCTGATAACCACAACGAAGCCAAAGAG
The DNA here is from genome assembly GCF_004023085.1 of Mesorhizobium sp. M7A.F.Ca.US.010.02.1.1. Classification (NCBI taxonomy): domain Bacteria; kingdom Pseudomonadati; phylum Pseudomonadota; class Alphaproteobacteria; order Hyphomicrobiales; family Phyllobacteriaceae; genus Mesorhizobium; species Mesorhizobium sp. M7A.F.Ca.US.010.02.1.1. The sequence goes on from NZ_RZRV01000043.1 coordinate 37,532, forward strand.
CGTGGACAGGCTCTCGTCTTTGAAAATGTTTATCTTCATAAGATAGGCTATTCCCGCAATGTGCAGCACATAGGCCGTCAAAGACATCGAGCCGACTGCGATTATTGGCCAGACCAGCTTTCGCAGACGCGGGAGCGCATCCACAGCGAGCATGCAAGCCGCCAAGATGATCATTGCGCAACCGGTGCTGCCCACGATCGAAAGCGTCGTTTCGCTATGAGGTGCGGCTATCCATGACGACTTGACTATAAATGACGACTTGGAAGGCTCAAAAGCGCCGTCAACGTCAGACCACCACAAGGAGGTTTCAGTCAAAGCGCGGGAACTCAGCGCGAGCAAGGATCCCCCATGGCCCAACACGGCCAGCGCGACCCCCGCCAGACCAAGGCGCCAATGCGCTGCTAGCGTATTAAGATTAAGGCGCGCGATGGCCATGCCAGCGATGAGGAAAGGAACCCAGGTCACCGCGGGATAGTAGCCGTTGACCATGAGGTTGAAGACCGGGTCGAGGAGGTTGGGGGCAACCGACAGAAGGGAGGAACGGACTTGCGGGAGAACTAATGCCGTAGCGGCAGCGATCAAGCCCAGCTGATATGCGCTGAGCCGATGGAGCGGCAATACCAACAAGAAGCAAATTCCGTAGTATTCTAGGATGACTTCGACCTGGGTACCGAGGCAGCCCAGGATTGAGCCAAGCGCGAGCAAAACAAGGGCACGAATTGCGACTCTGGCGATGGCCTGTCTACCGGCTATCCCCGACTTCGGCGCCTTGCGACCTGTAATCAGGAGGATTGAAAAACCGGCCAATACGGCAAACAGGGCCGACGGCCGCCCATGGGTTAGTTCCATCAGAAACCCGACTAGTCCTCCTTCGCCGGGGTCGGGACCGAGATGGGCGGCATACATCCCGAAGACAGCCAGGCCCCGAGCGAGGTCGATGCCGACCAGCCGATCTACTACCGACCCATTCCTAGCGTCGGCAACCGGTGCCTTCATTACCATGGTAGATTCCCTTGTTGGGTGTGTGGATCGCGGGAGCCGCGATAGGAGAGCCGGTCGGCTGCTGCCGTCGCCTCGTGAAAGGGTTCAAAACATCGCGCCATCTGGCGCATCGAGCCGGCGACAGAGCTGTTCAGCCATTAGCCTGGGGTAAGAACAACAGATCGGCTCACAAAGCCTGTGTCACGGACCTGAAAAGTGGTGTCGCGGAACCGTCGTTTTTTGCATGATGGCTAAGCCGAGAGATCCACTGCACCGACGAGAGACTCAGCGACGTTAGATATCCGATCAGTACGCCGCGGCTCCGCCGGTGACGATCACCCCGGGTGTCAAGGCCAGGGCGTAACCCTGCCATAATCTGTGGTAGTGCGCCCGCGACCAATCCGTTCGACAAAGCTCGGCGCATGGTCGAGCCAATCATATTCTTCCATGTGGCTGTTGCCTGAAAAACCGAAGACGCCGTTCGCTGGTCCAGCTCCAGACCTCGGCCTGCGTCGGTCATTAGAACCGGCGCGCCTGTTTCCCAAATCAATTTGCTGATGCAGCCGCCGGGGGTCACATTGAGCAAAAGTGCCGAGTTCAGGACGGGTTTCATAGGGGCTCTTCGTTTGGCTTTGTTAACGACCCCTTTCTTGCAAGTTGTAGCTGACAGCAGCCTGAAAGCTCCCCAAATAATTCGCTGCCGCCGGTTCAGCCTATTGTCAGCTTCGACCAATAAGATGGGAGCCTTGCCCTCATACCGGAGCTCGGCAGCATGATGCGAATACTGCTCACTGAAGACGATAAGGACCTTGGAAGTGCTATGCACGATCATTTGGTGGCTGGTGGCCACGCGGTCGACTGGGCCAAGAACCTGTCCGAAGCGCGCGATTATGCAGCTGTGGTCGGCTACGACCTTATTTTGCTCGACGTTCACCTGCCGGACGGCAATGGGATCGACTATCTGCGGGAGCTGATCAAGGAACTTGAATCGGCACCGGTCATCATTCTGACAGCCTGCGATCGGATTTCGCATCGCATCGAGGGCTTCAACGCTGGAGCCGACGACTATTTGGTCAAGCCGTTCGATCTGGGGGAACTCTCAGCGCGTATCCATGCAGTGGCACGTCGCCATGGGCATTTTCCGGAGCCGCAATTTTCGGTTGGGACGCTTTCCATACAGGCAGCCGAGCGACGCCTCTTCCGCGACGGGCAGGAGGTCTACCTGACTTGACGCGGATGGGCGGTGCTCGACTACCGTCTGCCCCAGCCCTGCACGGTCGTTTCAAAAGGGAAGATCGTGGACGCGCTTTTCGGCAGACGGCGCTGATTCATACTCTAAAAGAAAATTCGGCTTCCAGTTGCCTTGGCCATGACTTTCCTTCCCGAGAGATGGGTGACAGTTCATTCCGGATAGATGGGTTACACTTTCGGCCCTTTGCAAGGAGAGCAAGGTGCCTTGGAAGGAGTGTAACGTCATGGAAGAGCGGCTGAAGTTCGTCGCCCGGCTGCTGGACGCGAGAAGATGGCGGTGCTTTGCCGGGAGTTCGATATCTCGCGCAAGACCGGCTACAAGATCCTCACGCGCTACAACGACAGCGGCCTGGAGGGCTGACGGACCGATCGCGGCGGCCCTATCGCCACGCCAATCAGCTTCCGTTTCAAATCGAGAAGCTGATTGTGCGCCTCAAGCAAGACAAGCCGACATGGGGTGCGCCGAAGATACGCGAGCGGCTGGCCCGGCTGTATCCGGATGTGCACCGGCCCGCGATCTCGGCCGTGCATGCCGTGCTCGACCGCCACGGCATGGTCGAGCGCCGCAAGCGCAGGCGCAACAGGGCGACGGGGACACCACTTTCAAACGGCTGTCGCCCTAACGATCTTTGGTGTGCCGACTACAAGGGCGAGTTCGGCAGAGAACACGGCCGGGACAGGGGATCACAAACACTTGACCGTTCCAGACCCTGGCAGTGGCGCATCGATTGACCGTTGGCTCTGTTCGTGGGCACCGAAAATAGGGCCTTCTTGGTCCTCGGCAGAGAATATGGCCCGGACGGGGGATAACAAACACTTGACCGTTCCAGACTCTGGCAGTGGCGCATCGATTGACCGTCGACTCTGTTCGCGAGCGCCGAAAATACGGACGACCCCTATGGTCAAAGTGCACTTCTGACCTGCTAGGCACTGTTCGATAACTGGAGGCACCCGCTACGGTGCCCTCGTATTTAAGACACCTGTCAGTTTCAAGCCTGGACATTGACGCGTGGCGCGGCTGCCATTCGTTGACCGCCACGTCGAATTGCCCGCCAACCAGTGTACAGCCGCCGGTGGTCACATTGAGCAAAAGTGCCGAGATCAGGAGGGGTTTCATAAGGCCTCTTCGTTTGGCTTTGTTAACGACCCCTTTCTTGCAATTGTAGCTGACAGCAGCCTGAAAGCCCCCAGATATTCGCTGGCGCCGGTTCAGCCTACTGTCAGCTTCGATCAATAAGGCAGGAGCCTTGCCCTCATACCGGAGCTCGGCAGCCTGATGCGAATACTGCTCATTGAAGACGACGACGACCTTAGAAGTGCTGTGCACGATCATTTGGTGGCTGGTGGCCACGCGGTCGACTGGGCCGAGGGCCTGTCCGGAGCGCGCGGTCATGCAGCTGTGGCCGGCTACGACGTTATTTTGCTCGACGTTCACCTGCCGGACGGCAATGGCATCGACTATCTGCGGGAGCTGATCAAGGGGCTTGATACAACGCCGGTCATCATTCTGACAGCCCGCGATCGGATTTCGCATCGCATCGAGGGGCTCAACGCTGGCGCCGACGACTATTTGGTCAAGCCGTTCGATCTGGGGGAACTCTCGGCACGCATCCGTGCAGTGGCACGTCGCCAAGGGCATTTTCCGGAGCCGCAATTTTCGGTTGGGACGCTTTCCATACAGGCAGCCGAGCGACGCCTCTTCCGCGACGGGCAGGAGGTCCACCTGTCTGGACGCGAATGGGCGGTGCTCGACTGCCTTCTACGCCGGCCCGGTTCGGTCGTTTCAAAGGGGAGGATCGAGCACGCGCTTTATTCATTCAATTCGGAGTTCGAGAGCAACACAGTGGAGGTTTATGTCAGCCGGCTCCGCAAGAAGATCGGCGGGGATAGAATAGCAACCGTGCGTGGCTCCGGATACAGGCTCGTGGTCACATGACGAACTCGAACAGCATGACGAGAAAGCTGATATCGTGGTTAGGCGGGGCAACGCTCCTGGTTTGGATCGCCGCCCCAACCATTGCTGCGTTCATTTTTTGCAATAATGTAAACGAAAGTTCGGATGACTTGCTCCAGGGGAGCGCAGAGTACAGAGAACCAGAGCTGATCAAGGTCTTGAATGGAAAACACGTTGATCAATACAATAACCACTTGCCAACTTATGAAAAGTACTGGACCTATCGTGAGCAGGTTATTAATAAGTACGGGGTAGTGCTTATTTCTGAACCGGAAGAGGGTCAGCAGCCCTTCCCTGATGCTCCCCTGAGTAACGGCTTTTGGCGAAACGCTGATTACCGCGTCTACACAGAGGAGATCCAAGACGGCGTGTATCATCAGTTGGCCGAACCGCTTGATGGCCGCCGTACCACAATCGCGAAGGGCGCACTTTTTGTCTTCCTTCCGACACTCGTGCTCCTGCCCTTTAGCTTAGCTGTTTGGTGGATCGTGATCCGGCGCTCGCTGCGGCCAATCGAGGTACTGCGACAGCAGATCGGATCGCGCGACGGCGGCAATCTGTCACCAATGGACTTGGGCGATTTCCCGGCAGAGTTGGCTCCAATCGCGGCATCCGTCAATCGGCTTCTCGATCGTCTGCGGGCGGCTCTCGAGGCCGAACGCGAGTTCGCCGCAAACAGTGCGCATGAACTGCGCACGCCGATCGCAGGTTCAATCGCTCAGATGCAGAGATTAGTGGCCGAGCTTCCCAATGGGTCGGCCAAAATGCGTGCGCGCGGCATCGAGCAAGCGCTGTCGAGCCTTGGCCGCCTTGTCGAAAAAGTGCTTCAGCTCGCTCAAGCCGAATCGGGGGTTGGCATGGCGGATCACGCGATCGATCTTGTCCGATCGGTTCGGCTGGAAATCGATGACCTGAGGAAAAAGCCGCAATATGCCGGACGCCTGCATCTTAACGTCGACGGCTGCCCCACTTTGATGCGCAAAGTGGATGTCGATGCGTTTGGGATCCTCCTTCGTAACCTGATCGAGAATGCGCTGATACATGGACTGCCCACTGTTCCGACAACAGTTTCCGTCCAAACTGATGGAACCATCGCTATTGCAAACGCCGGACCGGTGGTGCCCCTCCCCGACCTCGAAGGGCTTACAAAGCGATTTAGTCGTGGTGCTACTCCTGCTGCGGGCTCAGGCCTTGGTCTACATATCGCTAACATGGTTATCCAGCGGATCGGTGGCAGTCTAGAGCTTGCGTCGCCCGCCCGCGGTCGCAATGATGGTTTCGAGGCGATCATACGAATTCCTCAATGACACCGGTGAATTCGACGACAGTTGGACACAGGGCGGATTGCTGGCAAGGCTGCTGACAGGGCGAACTGTACGGCAGTATGTATACGGCGTAGAAATCGTACTTCACACAACGCATTTCGGCCGCGGCAATCAATGCCGCTATCATCGTCTGAGCAGTTCGATCGAAGCGACACGACATGATCGGCAAAATCGAAGGCTCCGCCTCACCGCTCGCTCGATTTCGCCCGGGGAGAAAAAAGGCCATCCGAGAAAGTGCAAGCCGCCGCGCAAAGGCGACGTGTCCAATTGTCTGGGTGCCCCTGTGCGCCGGCCCGATCGGGTTGGCGCAGGTCCAGTAAGGACCCGGACCAACCATTCCATTTAGACGACCGGCAGGTTTTAATCGGCGTCCGGATCGCCGTCCCAAAATGCCCCAAGTATACGGCTAGAAAGGCTGCCAACGATCGAGCTTTGGTCGGAGGCGTGCTTGTCAGCGTCTTGGGTGCTTGACCGGCCTTTGCAATGGCCATCGCCATCGCAAGTATCGTGCGTGGCCAGTGAGACCGCAATTTCATCAGCCTGGAGCCGACCGTATCGGTGCTTTTTTATGATTTAGGGATTTTTCGTTTTCCTCTTGGATCATCACGGGTTTGGAGAGGATCTGGTGTTAAGTGCCATTCGGAGCGCCGGCGAACGGCCCGAAATTAATGTGGTCGAGTGATGAAGCCTCCCGAATGCGTTAAACGAGACCCTTTATGGCGGCCCTGGCTGACAACAGTCTGAAAGCTGCAAGCGGCATGCGAAAATGGGGCGATCCTGAATGACGACAGATGCTATCAACATGAAAGAGGCTCGCCCTGAAAGCTGAGCACGCTTTATGCTCAGGCTGCTGACAAGGCCAAAGCAGCGTAAGTGCGTAGTGAAATCCAAGGTCCACATGGGTCGTCGCGCGTCCCATGCGCCTGGGAAGGCGCCGGCCCGGCCAAGCTTTCCCAGCTCGTCCGCATGATGCTTCGCTGAGCGTCAATGGACGTTGGCGCGAGACCAAGGCGTCGTGCGTTGCAATCCGGACGGTCCAGGGTATCAGGAGTTTCACGGCCTCGGCCCGCTTGGCTGGCCACAGTTGAAGCTCCAACGTACCGGCTGGCACCGGGAAATTGGGCTCTGCGCTGCCTCAACGCTGATGGCACGGTCAATGCTTGCCTACCGATGGGGCCGCCCATGCCGTGATGCTGTCGGTCGACGTTCGCAAACCAGACCCTCGCGAGACCCAGCGAAGGGGCTCGCCGGTACGACGAGGGACCTTACCTCTTTATGCGCGGCATCATTATCGAGGATGACATGTTGCCTTACACGTCGTCCCTCGCGCTCGGGTCTTTGTGGGGCGGATGAAGTCCTGATCGCGGTGGCACTGCTGCATGTTTGCGTAAGACCCATCCAGTCACGATCGCGCTGTCCTTCGATGTCGCGGTGCTGATAGGCGGGCAGATCGGTGTGCGCGGCGCCCGCCAAAGGATCGTCGTCACGCCGGAGGAGGCGAGCGTCATAGCCGGCGCGCCGGCGAAAGGCGCTTTCTGTCGGATGCCCGACAATGTCGGATATCGCAAGTATCAAGGTTGGATCAAACCTTGCGAATCGGGGCTTTCTTACTTGGCACGGGGCATGCTCAGGTATCCGCAAACACCCAATGGATAACGAGCAGACTTCCCATGGCCTCACCATGCCGAAAGTTTCCCGGACGCATCCAAAGATGAGGCTCGCGTCAGGCCCAGCAACACGCTGACGGCTCATGTGGCTCGGCGTCGCGTGCCGATCCACTTTCTCCCAATAGGCGTTCGGGAGACATAGATCCTTCAAAATGAGGAACAGATCACTTTGCCAGGAACGCAGCCCATAACCCCACTCTCCCTACCAGAACTACCAAGCAAGCCCCGCACTCATGGGCTTCGCAGGACGTCCGTTGCGTCCGAGTTGGTCGGCGCGGGGCCGGCTCCGATCCCCGTCGCATGGGAGGACGGCAAGGCGAGGGATTTCGTGCTCGACAACGGCATGGAGGTGGTCGTCATTCCCAACCACCGGGCGCCGATCGTCACCCACATGGTGTGGTACAAGATCGGCAGCGCCGACGAGCCGCCGGGCAAATCCGGCATCGCCCATTTCTTCGAGCATCTGATGTTCAAGGCGACGACCAACCATGCGGGCGGCGAATTCGACCGCGCAGTGTTCGAGATCGGCGGCTCCAACAACGCCTTCACCTCCTCCGACTACACCGCCTTCTATCAGACAGTGGCGCCGTCGGCGCTCGAGCTGATGATGAGCTTCGAGGCCGACCGAATGCGAAACCTCATCCTGACCGACGATGTCGTCAAGACCGAGCGCGATGTGGTCATCGAGGAGCGCCGCTCAAGCACCGACACCAACCCGCAGGACGTTCTCCATGAGGAGATCGACGCGACGCTGTGGCAGAACCACCCCTATCGCATCCCGATCATCGGCTGGATGCAGGAGATCGAGCAGCTGAACCGCGTCGACGCCACCGTCTTCTATGAAAAGTACTACTGGCCCAACAACTCCGTGCTGATCGTGGCCGGCGATGTCGAACCGGACACGGTGCGGGCGCTGGCCGAAAAGACCTATGGCAAGGTGGCGCGCGGACCTGACCTGCCGCCGCGCATCCGGCCGGTTGAGCCCGAGCAGAACACCAGGCGCACCGTCACGCTCTCAGACGCCCGCGTCAGCGTGCCCAGTTTTTCGACGCAGTGGGTGGTGCCGTCCTACCACACCGCCAAGCCGGGCGAGGCCGAAGCGCTCGACCTGCTGGCCGAAATTCTCGGCGGCGGTAACCGCGGCCGGCTCTACCAGGCGCTCGCTGTCCAGCAAGGTATCGCTTCCAGCGCCCGCGTCTATTTCCAGGGCACTATGCTCGACGACACCAAGTTCGCCATCTATGGCGCACCGCGCGGCGATGCCAAGCTGGCTGATCTCGAAGCGGCGGCCGCTGCCGAAGTTGCCCGCATTGCCGAGGATGGTGTCAGCAACGAGGAACTAGGCAAGGCCAAGGACCACTATTTGCTCAATATGATCTTTGCGGAAGACAACCTGGACTGGCTCGCCAGCATCTACGGCTCGACGCTGGCCACCGGCGGTACCGTGAAGGATGTCGAGGAACGGCCGAATCGCATCCGCAAGGTTACCCCCGAGCAAATCAAAGCAGTTGCCGCCCGCTATCTCGCGTTCGACCGTTCGACCACGGGCTATCTCTTGCCCAAGACGGAGAATCAAGAGATGACGCTCGGCGCTCGGCCCCATGCTGCGATGAACATCCAGGAGGTGAAGTCCGAAAAGGGCATCATCGCCTGGCTGGTGGAGGACCACACAGTGGAAATCGTCAACATCGGCTTTGCCTTCAAGGGCGGCACCAAGCAGGACCCGGTCGGGAAGGAGGGGATGGCCAAACTGATGGCCGGCCTGTTCATCGAAGGCGCTGGCCATTACGACAGCGGTGCCTTCCAGGTGAAGCTCGACCATGCCGGCGCCGAAATGAGTTTGGACGCGCAAAGCGACGACATCTACGGATCGATGTGCATGCTTTCCAAAAAGCAGGACGCGGCGTTCGGCCTGCTTCGGCTCGCGCTGAACGCGCCGCGCTTCGAGCAGGGGCCGATCGATCGCGTCCGCGCCGAGATTGTCTCCCGCATCGTCGGCAGCGAGCGAGACCCTAACGCCATCGCTCAGCGCAAATGGCTGCGCGCGATCTATGGCGCGCATCCTTGTTCAAGGCTGGGAGAAGGCACAAAAGAGAGCCTGCCCGGCATCACGCCGTCCGACCTCCGCGCCTTCCACCAGGCCATTTTCGCTCGCGACGGGCTCCATATTGCCGTGGTGGGTGACATTGACGCGAACACGTTGAGGGAAAGGCTTGACCAGCTGTTTGGTGATTTGCCTGAGCAACAAACCCTCGTCCCCGTCTACGATGTCGCGCCGAAACTCGGTCAACTGGTGGAGGAGAACTACGACCTGCCGCAGACTTCGCTGACGTTGGCCTGGCCTGGCGTGAAGCCTAGCGCGCCGGATTTCTACGCGGCCGTGCTGCTGAACGACATCCTTGGCGGCTCATACTTGACTTCCCGCCTTTACGAGGAGGTACGTCAAAAACGCGGCCTTGCCTATCACGTCAGCTCTGAACTAACCCTTGACTCGCTTCTGGTTACGACAGAGACACGCTCGGACTGCGCTGCCCAAACACTGAGCATCGTGCGAGATGTGGTAAAGCAGATGGCGCAGCAAGGACCGACCGGGGCCGAGCTCAAGGCGTCGAAGAAGCACCTGATCGGCGCCTATGCCATCGACCAACTGGGCTCGACCCGCTCGATTGCAGACCGGCTCCTGGATTTGCAGATTCACAAGGCCGACGTCGACTACAACCAGCGTCGCGCCCGCAGCATCGGTCGGGTGACGCTCAAACAGGTCAAGGCGGCGGCCAAAAAGCTGCTTTCGGCCGAGCCCGCCATTTTGGTGGTCGGCCCGCCGCTGGGCGGCAAGGATGAGTAAAGAAACTCATCTCACCTTCCTTCTTCATCGGGGCTTCTCGTGGGAAGAGCGAATGTGGAGGCCCGTGGGCCAAGCAGATCATGCAGACGCGCGGAGTCGTTTTCGCCGACCTTGCGCGGCATTGGCGGTCCGGCGGCCTCTCGCCGAAATGGCGCTCCTCAGCATGTATGCCGCCTTTTTGCAGAATTCAGTCGCATGCCACCAGCAGGCATGGTGGATGAAGCAAACATCCGACTGCTTAATCCATCAATTGATGAACCGCGGGCACTCAAACTAACGAAACTGCTGTCTTTTCATCGGGCTAGCGTGGTCTACCAGCTGCTTTGCCGAGGCCCTACGACGAACCCACTGGTGCAGAATACACACTGACGGCCTGTCGACCTGGATGTTCGCTGCGTTGAGGAGGAATCCGGTATTGCCCCTGTGCCTGCCGATGATCCGCCGTCTGAAATCCCCGCACCTGTTTGGAGCCATCGACCGCCTGCCGGCACTCGGCAGACCAGTTGGCAATAAGACGTTCGAGGTCGTCAATCCGTCGACCGGCGAAGTTTTGGCAGAGCTTCCCGATATGGGCGTGGAGGAGACACGTGCTGCGGTAGACAAGGCCTATGTTGCGCAGTCGGGATGGGCCGCGTTGACGGCCCGAGAACGTAGCGACGTTCTTTGGCGATGGCATCAGCTGATCATCGACCATGCAGGCGATCTCGCCGCGATTCTGACTGCGGAAATGGGCAAGCCGCTTGCCGAAGCCATTTCAGAGGTATCGCATGCGGCGGCGTATCTGCAATGGTATGCCGAGGAGGCCAATCGCGTCTATGGCGAGACGATCTCGGCACCCTCGACAGACCGCCGAATGCTAGTGATCAAGCAGCCCATCGGCGTTGTTGGCACGATCACGCCATGGAATTTCCCGGCCTCCATGGTGGCGCGCAAAATCTCGCCGGCCTTGGCTGCGGGCTGCACAATCGTGCTCAAGCCCGCTGAACAGACGCCGCTCGTGGCTGGCGCAATGTTCGCCCTCGCCCATCAGGCCGGCTTTCCCGATGGCGTGGTCAACCTGATCTATGCGTCCGAAGGTGATCGCGTGGGCCGTGAACTCTGCACCAATTCCAAGATTCGAAAGATCAGCTTCACCGGTTCGACCGAGGTCGGACGGCTGCTGATGCGTCAGTGCTCTGACCAGATCAAGAAGGTCAGCCTTGAACTCGGCGGCAATGCACCTTTCATCATCTTCGATGATGCCGACATTGACGGTGCTGTTGACGGTGCGGTCCAGGCGAAGTTCCGCAATGCCGGCCAGACCTGCGTTTCCGCGAACCGCATTTACGTCCAATCGAGCGTTCACGATGAGTTCGTCAAGAAATTCGTGGAAAGAATCCGGCACTTGTCGGTTGGCGACGGATTCGATGCCGGAGTGGACATCGGACCGCTCATCGACAAGCATGCTCTGGCCAAGATCGAGTCTCACGTCGCAGATGCCATTGCGAAAGGCGGCACAATACGATGCGGGGGCCAGCGTATCGGCAAGAATGGCACGTTTTTCGAACCCACGGTCCTCACCGAGATTTCCAGCGTCATGGCAGTCGCGCAAGAGGAGACATTCGGGCCGCTCGCGCCGATCATTCGCTTCAACGATGCGGATCAGGTCGTGCGCGAGGCCAATGACACGATATACGGCCTCGCCGCATACTTCTATGCCTCAAACCTGAAGCGGGTCTGGCGTGTGGCAGAGGCTCTGGAATATGGCATGGTTGGCATCAACACGGGACGCATGTCCTCGGAGGCGGCACCGTTTGGCGGGATCAAACAATCCGGCATCGGGCGGGAGGGTTCCCGTCATGGCCTCGAGGACTATCTGGAAATGAAATATCTTTGCATGGGCGGGATTTGAAACCTGCTGCACTGTCTCTCCGCCCCACCGGGGGGCGGCCTGCGGTCAATGCCGCCACCTAATTGGAAGTTCCAAACGCCGTTGACCTGAAACACGGATGCCCGGCAGGAGACTGAGCTCGCTGTCGGGCCGGACATGCCTTGGGAGGGCATAAGTCAGCGCTCCTAGGGCCGATGGGCCACTCAGTTCGTGCGCCTTTTGCCGATTGCGTTGCATGTGCCGTGCCAAGCCAAAAAGCATTGATAAACCGCCGATGGATCAGCTTTTGCCCTGTTGCGCATTCTACATTGTGGGATATGCGACAATGCCCAAGCGGTTGAATCGTCGTGTTGCAGAACCCCAGACGGGTCATGACTGCTATTCTTAGGACAGTGCGCAGCAAGCCGCTACTCGCTGCACTCCAGGCACACCATTTCCATAATCAAGCGGTGGGTGCTATGTTGACCGAGCTGTCGACCAGGGAACGGTGTGAGGCCTCAGATCCCTCCATATTGTTGCACCCGCCGGTCCAACAGGACTGCAGGTCCGGCCTCAAAGGATCTTGGCTGCTATGGCGACATTGCGGTGCACGCCGCTTTCCGACCAATGATGTGCGTCCAGGTCGAGGCCGGCCCTAATGAACCACCGCCTTGGCACCCTCGCCCATCTCATTTCGGCATCGACAAGCTAGACCAGAGCGCACTTGCAAGGCGCCATGCAGTCCTGTCGGCGGGCGAACTGTTGGTGACGGGTACAGCTGCGAGCGAACGTTCATCCACCGACGCACAGCGCGGACTGTCGCTTTTCAAATTAGGAAATCTCTGTAGCCACCATTCATGAGCGCGCGGCCACGCGAGACGGCCCGACGGATGCGGTCGCGCAGATGATCGCGAGGATCCGCCCAGTCGGCATGGACGCGCCGTTGACCGATGAGAACTTCGGCGAGCTCGCGATGAGGTGCTCCGGCGAGCGAACCGTCGAGCGCACGAAGAACGAAGGACAAACGAACGCCGCGCTTTTCCGGCGCAAACAAGCGGGGGGGCAACTGTTGCCCTAGACTGAGAGCATTGAGGCACTCCAGTCCCCTCAGTCGATGCTTTAAAAGCACCGCGGGCCAGATGGCTTGCGTATGCAGGCAAACAGGGTGGAGGATATTCGCGCCCGAGACGGCGAGCTGCAGCGCGTGGTCCGCATTGCGAAGAAGAACATGCTGGCTCTTGTCGGGCGCCAGCAGGACGATTGCACGACAGGGCAATGCCGAGAGTTCGAACGGCGGTGTCGGCGACGAGGCAGGCAACCGTTCCGCAATGACCGGCAGCACATGGACGCACCAGAGCGGACACCAGAATACGACCGAAGCGCGGCCACAAGACTCCGCGAAACAGAACACCCCAGCGTGACAGGTCGCCGGCCGACGCGACCATATCGAGAAAGGATTGGAGAGACCAAGTCTTGCAATGCTGGCGCGCAGCGGTCAGATCGCGCTGGAACGCTGGATTGCGGCGTAAGAACTCCCAAGCCCACTCCCGCAGCGTCAGGCCAGCGGTGTAGTCGTATGATCTTTCATCCCGCCAATCGGCCTGATCCGCGCCAGTCAGGAGATTCATGACTGACATCCCCTGCCCGCGCCTGCGTGCGTCGAAACATTATGCCACTTCGCAAAGCATCGGCGAAGGCAGCAGACGTCGAAGACCCCGTTTCGTTGAAGCGTCAGCCATCGCCACTGTCGGCGACAGAAGATGTGCCCAAATTGCCACCAGACCGTCGAACTGGCACAGCGACGGCCAGCGCGACCTGGAATTGATCCCGTAACGGTCATCGGCTCCTGCGTCGCGATCCAGACGTCCCTTGAAGGCGCAGTAGCGCGGCAGTGGATCGCACGCTGCTTGTCGGCAAGTTGTCGTAGCGGCGGCGCCATAGGCACGGTCATCGGAGGGTCTCCTGCGGCAAGCTTTCGCCATTGGAGGCCAATCTCCCCGCTAGGGCAGCCTGTGCAGTTGCACAGGTGAAGCGGATCAATCAGGGGGAGCCATGGCGGAAACTGGATGATGGCGGCTTGAGGAGAGCGGCGTATCGAGGCGGGGGATGAAGCCTGCCAGTACCTCTCAAGGAGAGTGATACGCCATGAACGAGACTATCAACACATTGTTCGCCTTCGTCAGCCCGACGAAATCGATGATACCCTGACGGATGTACTTCGCAGCGGCGCGCGCAAATTGCTTGCGCATGCGATCGAGATGGAGGCCGAGGCGTATGCCAAGGCGGTCGACTGCCTGACGAAAGATCATATTGCGTCGCTGGCGCTCTACGATTTCCCCGCCCAACACTGGGATCATCTGCGAACGTCCAATCCCATCGAAAGCGTCTTTGCAACCGTTCGCTATCGCACGGTGCGTACCAAGGGCTCGCTATCCTCGAAAACCGCCCAGCTGATGGTCTTCAAGCTGTTGGCCGCGGCCAGGAAGTGGCGACGATTGAAAGGACAAAATCAGTTGCCGAAACTCATCGCAGGTGCCAGGTTCCTGGACGGAATCCAGGTCATCGAAACGAAGCCGCAGAGCGCCGCTTGATCAGCCTCGTCACCCAAATTCCAGCATAGCTCCATCGGAACTGCCAGCCTTCCTTGCCGATCAGGCGCATATCAGCGCTGACGATACCGAGGACGGCGATGGCGGTCACCTCCAGGCCGCCGAGTAACGACCCTCAAAACACCGCACTGGTCGAGGCCAGCCTGAACCGGTATCTTGTGCCTGCCCTCGGGAGTCGCTCTATCCACCATGTGATCGACACCGACATTGCTAACATCACCAAGAAGATCGTCGCCGGGGGTCACCCGCAAGCGGCTAACACGGCCTTCTGGTGTATGCGGGCATTTTTCAACTGGTGTCGCAAACCGCCGCAACGGCTCATCCGCGGTTTCCCCGCGAGGGATTGGAAAATCCGGATCCGGCCCCGATCGTCAAGCGCAAGCGAGTGGTGAACGATGCCGAACTGGCGGCTATATGAACGGGCTGTGAGCCCGAACCGGGCGATATCGGCTATTCGTTCGGCTCCATCGTCAAGCTGCTCATTCTGACCGGACAGAGGCGTACGGAAGTTGCCGCGATGCGTTGGTCCTCAACCTTGAAGCCGGAACATGGAACTATCGGGTGACCGCACGAAGAACGAAGAGCCTACGCTTATTCCGCTGTCCACACTGGCGGTGTCGGTCCCCCAGACGGTACCGAAGACCAATGACACGTTTTTTTCCCTGCGAGGGGCAACGAAAGAAGCCACTTCTCAGGCTACGCGAAGGGCAAGAAGGCTCTAGACGGCAAGGTCAATACTGACGGGGTGGCTTTGGAGAACTGGACCCTTCACGATCTGCGCAGGACGCTCGCGACAAATCTCGGCAGGCGGCAGGTATTGCCACACGTCATCGAGCACATACTGAATCACAAGGCGGCGTCCTTGACAGACATTGGCGAAATCTACAATCTCTATAGCAACGTCAAGGAGAAGCGCGAGGTGTTGCAGATGTGGTCAAATCACATCGAATGGCTGATCAAGCAGGCTGCGGATGACGCTCTGGCGGCGTAGCTGCTGGCATGGGCGGAAGATGC
>NZ_RZRV01000044.1:0-49448 GCF_004023085.1 Mesorhizobium sp. M7A.F.Ca.US.010.02.1.1
AGACCATAGGCTTTCGCTATCCTCATCAGGTCTCCGGCGGGCAGTTGCAACGGGCAATGACAGCGATGGCAATGGCTTGTCGTCCGGACCTCATAATATTCGACGAGCCAACAACGGCGCTCGACGTGACCACGCAGGTTGAAGTTCTAGCTTCCATTCGCAACATCGTGGAGGAATTCAGCACCGCTGCAATCTACGTGACGCATGACCTAGCGGTGGTGGCGCAAATGGCGGATCGTATCATGGTTCTGCGCCACGGACGTACCGTGGAGGAGGCTGATACACGCCAGATGCTGGCCTCGCCCAGCCAGGAATATACAAAAACGCTCTGGGCCGTACGCAAGCTCGCCAAGCCCGAAGTTCCAGCCGATGACAATCTGCTGACGATAGACAACGTTACCGCGGCCTATGCAGGAAAGGTCAAGGTGCTCCAGGATGTCTCCATCAAGGTTCCGCGCGGAAGAACCGTGGCTGTGGTCGGCGAATCCGGTTCGGGGAAATCGACGCTCGCTCGAGTCGTCACCGGCCTTTTGCCGCCAATTTCAGGTTCGATTTCTTTTGCCGGCCAGCTTCTTTCCACGGGCCTGAAGACGCGGCCGAAGGAGGTCCTGCGCCGCATACAGATGATTTATCAAATGCCCGACAACGCCCTGAATCCGCGCCAAACGGTCGAAGAGGTCATAGCGCGGCCGCTCGAATTCTACCTCGGCCTTCGGGGCGCGCGGAGGGATCGCCGGATCGGCGAACTTATGCACATGGTCGAGATGAGCGAAGATTTTCTGGAACGCCTGCCTGGCGAGCTGTCGGGTGGCCAAAAACAGCGCGTCTGCATTGCCCGCGCGTTGGCTGCCGATCCGGAGCTTATCATCTGCGACGAGATCACGTCCGCGCTCGACCAGATCGTCCAAGAGGAAATTCTCAAGCTTCTCATACGTCTCCAACGTGAACTCGGAATGAGCTACATCTTCATTACCCATGACATTGCTACCGTGCGCGCGATAGCCGACGAAATCGTCGTCATGCACCGCGGCAAAGTCGTCGAGCAAGGATTGAAGAGCGAAGTTCTCACGCCACCGCACGCGGCCTATACCGAACGGCTATTGTCCTCTGTTCCGGAAATGAATCCGGACTGGCTGACAAGGCTGCTGGCCAGCCGGAAGATCTGACGGATCGGCTATCCGTCAACGCCCGGCATATTCCTCACGATCAGCTTCCTTCGCGATCACCCGATGTCAGCCATATGGCCGGCAACGCCGTTACGATCTTTCCTGGAGCGCTAACGCTGCTCGATCAGCGTCTTCGCCGCGTCTTTCCCCGCCGAGAGGATGCGATCGGACAATTCCGTTCCGCCCACGGCGCGGGCCATTTGCAGCGTGCCGAGGAGCGTTGCGAAGACAGCCAGCGCCACGCCCTCCGGATCCTTGCCCTTCGGAAGCGCTTGCGCCAACTGGCGCACCAAAGCCAGCAGGTGGTCTGTATAGGCTTCACGCGTTTCAGGCGGCTGACGGGCGAGCTCCGGCAGCAGCGCAGCTGACGCGCAGCCCTTTCCGGGATTGTCCCGGTGCTCGGCCGACAGATACGTGTCGATGGCCATCTCCACGCCCGAAGCCAATGCTTCCGCCAGTTGCTGCGCCTGAAGCTCCATCGCCGCCGCCACGCTTTCGCGGACAAGCTGCGCCTTGGATTGAAAGTGTGGATAGAAGGCGCCGTTCGTCAGCCCGGCGTCGCTCATGATGGTCGCCAGTCCGGACGCAGCTATGCCGTCGCCGCGAAAGCGTTCCGCTGCGACCTCCATGATCCGTCCGCGCGAAGCGTCCTTCCGGCCCTTTTCGTAGCGCATGGCTGCTATTCCTTTCTGCTATTGCATTATGAGCGTAATCTGATATTACGAATGTAATTCAACGGGCGCAAAAAAGCTAGCCCTCATGATTTTGGAGCACGAAATGAATGCGAATTCCGGAAAAACCGCTGTTGTGACGGGAGCCTCTTCGGGCATTGGCCGCGCCAGTGCCGAGGCTCTGGCAAGGGCGGGGTTCACGGTTTTCGGAACCAGCCGGCGCAAGGCCGACGACGGCCCGGACGGGGTGACCATGCTGGTTTGCGACGTGACCGACGGTGAAGCCGTTGCCGCACTCGTTTCGACGGTGCTGTCGCAAACCGGCCGGATCGACCTCTTGGTCAACAATGCCGGCGTCGGCCAGCTTGGAGGCGCCGAGGAATTCTCGATTGCACAGGTGCAGGCCTTGTTCGACGTCAATCTGTTCGGCGTCATCCGCGTGACCAATGCGGTGCTGCCGTCGATGCGGCGGCGTGGCGAAGGGCGCATTGTCAATATCGGCTCTGTGCTGGGACTGGTGCCGGCGCCGTATTCAGCGCATTATTCGGCAGTCAAGCACGCGCTCGAGGGCTATTCGGAATCGCTCGACCATGAGGTTCGTGCCTTCAATATCCGTGTCTCGGTCATCGAGCCGGCATTCGTTCGTACTGTCTTCGACCAGAACGGGCTCCAGCCGGATTCGCCTTTGCAGGAATACGATCAGGCTCGAGCTACGCTGGAAGCGCTGCTTCGCGATGTGATGCCTGTCGCCGATCGGCCCGAAGTGGTGGCGCAGGTGGTCGTCAAAGCAGCGACCGATGCCCGTCCGCGACGGCGCTACACCGCCGGCAAGGCAGCGCGCCAAGTCAGCCTGCTGCGTCGCTTTGCTCCCGCAGGGATATTCGACAAGAGCCTGCGCAAACAGTTCCGCCTGCCGGTTTGAACAACAACGAGCAGAGGATTTCACGCACATGCGTCTAGGAACGACAACACGATTGGCCAGCCCCCACAAGGCGGAGGTGCCAAGCATGACACATGGGTTCAAGCGGTCGCCCCACTTACGGGCATCGTTCCAGGACACGCCAACGCATTCCGTCGATGTCGGCGGCACGGCATTCGTCTATCGGCAGCTCGGACCAAGGACGGGCGTGCCGGTAATCCTGCTGAACCATCTCGGCGCTCAACTGGACAATTTCGATCCACGCATCGTCGATGGCCTCGCCGCGGCCCGGTGGGTGATCGCCTTCGACAACAGGGGCGTTGGTGCTTCAGGCGGCAAAACGCCGTCACGCGTCGCCGAGATGGCACGGGATGCGGTCGCCTTTGTCCGGGCGCTGGGGTTCGATCAAGTCGATCTCTTCGGTTTCTCACTCGGCGGCTTCGTGGCGCAGGAGATCGTGCTGACCGAACCCAGGCTTGTGCGCAAGCTCATCCTGGCCGGCACCGGACCGGCCGGCGGCCAAGGCATCGACAAGATGACACCACTTACGATCGTGGACATGATCAAGGGTGCGCTGACTTTTCGGGATCCGAAATACTATCTGTTCTTCACCAGAACGGTGAATGGGCGTCGCGCCGCGAAGGCGTTCCTGCAGCGGCTGACAGAGCGCAAGGCCGACCGCGACAGGCCGATATCGCTTAGCGCATTCGGCGCGCAACTCCGGGCGGTGAAGGCTTATGGACTACAGGCGCCGCAAGATTTGAGCGCCATCCGCATCCCCGCGCTGATCGCAAATGGCGATCACGACAGGATGGTGCCGAGCGTCAATACCCACGATCTCGCCCGCCGCATTCCGGGGGCGCAATTGGTGATCTATGCGGATGCCGGCCATGGCGGGGTGTTCCAGAACCACGCGGATTTCGTTCCGAAAGCATTGGCCTTTCTCGAGGCCTGACACCTCTCACCGGGCGGCTTTCGTCCCGAACATCAACAATCTCTCAGAAAGTCACTGCCATGAAGGCATTCGTCGTCGACAAGTATAGTAAGAACGGCACGCTGCGGCTGGCCGAAATGCCGGAGCCGAAACTCGGGGACAGCGATGTCCTTGTCGAGGTCCACGCCGCGGCGGTGAACCTGCTGGATTCCAAGGTCAAAACCGGAGAGTTCAAGCTGATCCTGCCCTATCGCCGACCATTCATCCTGGGTCACGACGTGGCCGGGAGGGTTGTCCGCGTGGGATCGAAAGTCCGCAAGTTCAAACTCGGCGACGACGTCTATGCGCGGCCGCGCGATGGCCGGATCGGGACATTTGCCGAGTTCATAGCCATGGATGAGGCGGATGTGGCGCTGAAGCCCGGGAACCTCAGCATGGAAGAGGCGGCCTCGATCCCGCTGGTCGGCCTGACCGCCTGGCAGGCGCTCATCGAAAGGGCCAACCTGAAGAGGGGACAGAAGGTCTTCATTCAAGCCGGATCCGGCGGCGTGGGGACATTCGCCATCCAACTGGCAAAGCATCTCGGCGCGACCGTTGCGACCACCGCCAGCGCGGCGAGTGCCGGTCTGGTCAAGGGGCTCGGCGCCGATGTCGTCGTCGACTACAAGAAAGACGATTTCGAAAAAGTGCTGTCGGGCTACGACGTCGTCTTGAACAGCCAGGACACAAAGACACTTGAAAAGTCACTGAATGTGCTGAAACCGGGAGGCAAGCTCATCTCCATCTCCGGCCCACCGGATCCCGACTTCGCCAGGGAAAAGGGACTGAACATGGTGCTGAAGCTGGTGCTTCGCCTGCTGAGCCGCGGTATTCGAGCGAGAGCCAACCGCCGTGGCGTGACGTTCTCGTTTCTCTTCATGTGGGCGCAGGGCGAGCAATTGAGCAAGATCGCATCGCTCATCGAAGCTGGTGCGATCCGCCCGGTTGTCGACCGGGTCTTTCCCTTCGAAGCCGCCAACGAGGCGCTGGCCTATGTCGAAACAGGACGCGCCAAGGGCAAGGTCGTCATCAAGGTCAGATAGCAACTCAGCTGCGATCGAGGTCAGCCGCGCCGGGCTGCATCGATCGCCGCGACGTCGATCTTCGTCATCTCCATCATCGCATCAAAGGCGCGTTTGGCTTCCTCGCCGCCGGCCGCCATGGCCTCGGTCAACGTGCGCGGCGTGATTTGCCAGGACACGCCCCATTTGTCCTTGCACCAGCCGCACGCGCTCTCCTGGCCGCCATTGCCGACGATGGCATTCCAGTAGCGGTCGGTTTCCTGCTGATCGTCGGTGGCGATCTGGAACGAGAAGGCCTCGCTCTGCTTGAATGTGGAGCCGCCGTTCAATCCGATGCAGGGAATGCCGGCAACGGTAAATTCGACCGTCAACACGTCGCCTTTCTTGCCGGACGGAAAGTCGCTCGGCGCACGGTGAACGGCGCCCACCCTGGTGTCGGGAAAGGTCTCCGCGTAGAAGCGAGCCGCAGCCTCGGCGTCCTTGTCGAACCAGAGGCAAATCGTGTTCTTTGGCATCGTTGGCATTGCGTGTTCCTTTCGGTGTTAGAGTTGGCGGAGGTCAGCCCAGCAAATTACGTGCCGTGCGCATGAAGATCCTTGACCCGATCGGGATCAGGTCGTCGGGAAAGTCATAGTCGGGATTGTGCAAGGCAGGGTGCCGCTCGCCTGCACCGAGGAAGAACATCGCCGACTTGGCACTATGGCCGAACAGGCCGAAATCTTCAGAGGCGCGCATCGGCAGGGCTTCTTCGCCGTGCGCGACGCCCTCTTCATCGAGCGCGCGCCGCAGATGCTCCACCGCGTCCGGCGCGTTGACGCTGGCGACGAAGATCTCGTGATAGTCCCAGCGGACGGAAAGGCGATGCTCGCCCGCGATCCTGGCGACCAGTGCTTCGGCAGCAGCGCACAGGTTTGCCATGCGCTCGTCACGCCGGGTGCGCAGCGTTGCCCACACCTCGGCGTGAGCCGGCGCGATGCCGAACACGGCTTCGCCCATCGCGGCATGGGTGACCGTCAGCATGGAGAAGTCGTTATCGGCGAAGGTCCCGCGCCCGAGCGCCGGCAGCGCCGGCATCAGCTCACTGATCGCCAGCATCGGCGAGATGCCGGTCTCCGGCATGGACGAATGGGCGGTCTTGCCTTCCAGCACGATGCGCATGCCGCGTGATGCACAGTTGACCACGCCGGCTTTGAGCCGCACCTCGCCGAACGGCACGCCGGGCAGGTTGTGCAATGAGAAAGCGAAATCCGGCACGATCTCGCCGAAGCGCGGATCGGCGACGACGCCGGCCGCGCCATTGCCGGTTTCCTCCGCCGGCTGGAACATCAGCACGACGCGGCCGCTTGCAGGCCTCTCGCGCCCCAACTGACGGCCAAGGGATGCCAGGATCGCGGTGTGTCCGTCATGGCCGCACATATGCGACTTGCCCGGCACGCGCGACGAATGCGGCACGCCTGAAAGTTCTTCGATAGGCAAGGCATCGAGTTCCGAACGGAACAGCACCGTCGGCCCCGCTTTGCCGCTGTCATATATGGCCGCGACGCCGTGCCCGCCGAGCTGTGTCAGCACCTTGTCCGGCCCCGTATCGGCGAGGAAGGCGACGACCTCTTTTGCGGTCTTCTCCTCTTCATTCGAGATTTCCGGTTGCTGATGCAGCTTGCGCCGCCATTCGGTTAGTTCGACAATGTCTCGATTGGTCAAAGTCATGCTTTTTCAGCCTCCGCTGCACTCTTCATTTCATTGACACGTCCAGTCACAGGGGGTGTCAAACGCAATGATGAATTGCTAGCGATAAAGGGCAGTTCCCGCCACAGTCCAAGTTTCGGGCTTCGGCAGGCCAGAAACGACCGTTCTCCCAGCCACTCTCAGCCTACTGATTGATCTCGGGCTCGACGAGCTTTGCCAGATTTCTGAGCGACTCCTGCCAGCCGAGATAGCAGGCCTCGACCGGAATGACGTCCGGAATGCCCGCCTGGGTGATGTCGATTTCAGTGCCGACCGACACTTTTTTCAAGACCACGGTCACTCGTATCTCGCCGGGCAGGTTGGGATCGTCGAACCTGTCGGTGTAAAGCAGGCGCTCGCCCGGAACGAGTTCGAGATACTCGCCGCCGAAGGAGTGGCTGTCGCCGGTGGTGAAATTGCGGAACGACATCTTGAACGTGCCTCCGACCTTTGCCTCGAAATTATGGACCGTGCAGGTGAAGCCGTTTGGCGGAAGCCACTTGGCCAGCGCGTCCGCTTCAACGAAGGCGCGATAGACCTTTTCCGGGCTGGTCGTCAGAACGCGGTGCAAACGTACGGTGCCGGGCATTGCTGGATCCTTTCATGAATGCCTGTTCGATACCCCAAGGACGGACGAAGGCTAGCCAGTCCGACATTGGTTTGCGAATTTTTTGGGTTTGCGAATTTTTTGAGGCGCACGGCCTGCGTACCCACAGGCATGCCGTTCGACCCCGCGCCTGTCGGGCGAGGCGGCGGACGAACTGCACCGGCTCTGGAGCTGGCGTTCACCTGCTAAATCGGGTTCCTGAGCCATCTTGTTGTTCAGGCGCGGTTTTACCGATTGGCGCGAACGGCCGCGCGTCGCGGCCAATGCTTCGAACGGGCTAAATAGGGCAGCGCGTCTTTGCCGTCCAAGTGCCGATCATTAGAATTTGCCTCTGATCAGAGTTGATTTCCTATCAGGCCGTTAATGCGGCCATGCTTTTAATAAGCATTTGCTAATAAATCCTCCGAACCTGAGGCAAGCAATGACCAAGAATCTCGGCAATGCACGTCATACGCCAGCGAAGGACCAGCAGGTCTCCCTTCTTGGCAAAGCCGCGCCGGCACTTTTTCCGCTGGTCGTGGCGGCACTGGGCTACATGATTGGCAAGCAGTTCTTCGGCATCTAGCCGCGAAGACAGGGTCTTCCGTTCCCCAAACGTCCCGGCGGATGTCAACGCCGCGGGGCGCCGTTGACATTGCAGCGGCGTGTCGCCGGACATCAACGTCAAACATGGACGTCGCCAAAGGACAGTTCGCCGTCGTCATCGGCCGTGAAAAAGACGATGGCAAGCAACCCGACATAGAATGCGGCCACAACAACCACGATCGCCACACCGGGAACGGGGCCAAGGGCGGCGCTGTCTAGGGCCTCGCGAAGCGAGCCGGCAAAGCCGGCCCTGACACCCACGGTTTGAAGGCTGGGTGTGGATATCTTGAGCACCCAGGCCAGCAACAGGATCAGAAACAGATAGATGTAATTTCGCCGCAGCCGACGGGCTAGCGCGACGCGCTGCGACAGCAGGAATTTCGGCGCGCGCAGGCCTTCGCCGACGATGAGCAGCCAGTCCGAGGCGAAGTCGGGCTGTGGGGAAAAGATCTGGGCGAAATAGTGGCGTTCGAACTGGCGTACGCGCGCCCGATAGAAATCGAAGAACCGATAGCGGCGCGCCTCGATCCACAGCAGCAGCAGGATCAGCAGCATGGCGAACAGCAGCACGCCGTGATGCGCACTGGCCGTCGACAGCGATACCGAAAGCAGCGCCGCCACCACCGTGATTGCCCAGTTGGTTGTCCTGTCCAGCCGGTCGCGCCATCCCGCCATGCGAGCGATCTCGGCGCGGTGGAAATGGGACAGCGTGTTGACGCGCTCCGCCGATGAAAGGACGGGGCCAGCGGGCTTTGCCGACGCGTCGTTCATGGCATCCTCCGGCAAGGAACAGAACAGTTTGCCGGCAACATCGTTCCAAGACGGCTGCACGGCCCTTGAGAATCCTTCAGCCTTCGGCAACATGGCGGTAGGGCTGGGAGCGCGAAGATGAGCAAGGCTATTTCCACCGCATCATCGAGGGTCCCGCGCAACACGCCGATGGCGCTGACCGAGGATCTCATCGCGCGCACCATGCGTGCTGTCGAGGATGCCGGGCCGACGCCGGGCATGGTTCACATGACCGATGCCGACTATGCGCGCATCCGCGACGAGGTGCTGGCCGGCGCTCCGGCCGGGCCGCTGAAACTATTTGCCTATGGCTCGCTGTTGTGGAAGCCCGCCGGTGAGGTGAGGGGCGGAGAACGCGCGGTGGCCAGCGGCTGGCATCGTTCGTTCTGCTTCACGGTGCAGCGTTTTCGCGGCACGGTCGAGCAGCCCGGCCTGATGATGGCGCTCGATCGCGGCGGCCAGTGCCAGGGCATGGTGTTCGAGATCGCGGAGCCGCTGGCGGCTAACCTCGAAGCGCTGCTGCGCCGCGAAATGACCATCCTGCCCGCCGTCAACGTGCCGCGCTGGCTGCAGGTCAGGACCGAAGGCGGCCCATGTCGCGCGCTTGGCTTCGTCGTCGATCCCGCCAATCCGCGTTATGCCGGCAAGCTCGACAAGCAGGCGATCGCGGCGACGCTGGTGACAGCCGCCGGTCATTGGGGCTCGGGCGCGCAATATCTTTTCGAGACGATCCGCCACCTCGAAGCCTGCGGCATCCGCGACCGCAATCTGTGGCGGTTGCAGGAATTGGTGGCCGTGGAGATCGGGCTGACCATCGCCCAGAAGTGATCCGCCCAGAAGTGATCCGCTCAGACGCGGCACGCTTCAGTCGTGTTTGGCCCCGGATGTTTGCAGGCCACAGCACTTTTTGAAGCAAATCTCTGATTTCGAAAGTCTCCGCAGTGAGGGTTTAATGAATTGAAAACAGTTCTGGCCCAACGATGACCTGAACACCGGCGCAGGACACGGTGCGCGTGGGCAAATCATGAAATCCTCGACCGGAGAGCATTACCCAGCGCTGGATCATGTTCGTGGCCTGGCGGCCTTTCTTGTCTTTTCCTGGCATTTCCTTCATGCGTCTCCTGAAGGCCCGGTGCCTTATGACTTCGTGCCGGCTCTTCCCCTCTTCAGCGTTCTGGATGAAGGGCATACTGGCGTTTCCCTGTTCATGGCGCTTTCCGGGTACCTGTTCGCCAAGCTGCTCGATGGAAAGCAGATCAACTATCTGCCCTTCTTTGCCAACAGGGCCCTCAGGCTGCTTCCGCTTCTGCTGGTCGTGATCTGTATCGAGGCTTGCCGCAGGTACCTGGCCGGACAGTCCCTCGACGGGTATTTCACGGGCGTCGGATTGGGGTTTCTTTTTCCCACCCTCCCGAATGGCGGCTGGTCGGTAACGATCGAAGCGCACTTCTACCTGTTGCTGCCGTTCTTGCTGATGGCATCCAGGCGGTTTGTGTTCGCGCCCTTGCTGTTCATCGCGGCAGCCATTGTGCTGAGGTCCGTCCTGTATGTGCAGATCGGCGAAGTGCAGTCGGCGGCGTCCGTAACCATCATAGGCCATGCGGATCAGTTCCTGGCCGGCATTCTTGCCTTCCACCTGCGTGCCCACGCGAAGAACCAACACTGGCTGGCGCTGGCCGTTCTCATGGCTTTTTCGGGGTTCTTCTGGTGGTTCGATGCAGCCGGCGGATTTTACCAACTGGGCCGCTATCCGTCGCCTCATTGGATATGGATCATCCTGCCGACCCTGGAGGCGGCAGCCTATTCTTTCGGCATCGCCTACTACGACACGAGCTTTTCGAAAAAGCGAACAAGCCCGCCGTTCAGGATACTGGAGAAGGCGGGGGCCTACAGCTATTCGATCTATCTTCTGCACCTGTTCTTCGTCATGCAATTGGCGGCGTTCATAGACACGAATGTCATGAGCATCAGCAATTTCTACGTCGCATGCCTCTGGTCCGCATTGTGCTTCGTGGCGACGATCCCGATCGGCTATCTCAGCTACACCTGCGTCGAGGCGCCATTCCTGCGCCTGCGTCTGCGCTATATGGACCGAAAGCCCGAAACTGCGGCATCGACCGCGGCTGAGCTTGGATCGGTCATCGCCCATAGACCGACCTCGTTCAGCCGTCCCTGAGCCACACCAGCATTTCGCCGGGCTCGCGGTTGTCCCAGGCGAAATAGGGAATGGCGGTCAGGCGCGTCTCGGCGGTGGTCGGCGGCTCGGGCCTGTAGAGCCCGTCCTGCCAGCCGTCGGGGACATCGGCAAGTGCCGCGGTCGACAGCGTCACCACGCCGCCGAGAAGTTCCGGCCGCTGCTGCGCTTCGATGGTGGCCGTCCGCGGCAGCGTCAGGCGATGCGGCTGGCTGTCATTGTCTGATGCCTCGACGCAATAGATCAGCGGGCCGCGTGACAGCGCGACGCGGCCGGCATCCTGGCGCACCTGCGGGTTGGCATAGAGCCGCTCGATCGGCATTTCGAGATCGAGCCGGACATCATCGCCCTTCGTCCATGTTCGCTTGATCGCGGCGTAGCCGTCGCTGGTGATCTCAGCCGGCTTGATGGCCTCGCCGTTCACCTTCAACTGGGCACTGGCGCTCCAGGCGGGAATGCGCAGGTGCAAGGTAAATTCGACCGGCGCCTGCGGTTCGAGCGCGATCTCGACGGCGCCGTCCCAGGGATACCGGCTTGCCTGCGTCAAGCTCACCGGTGTGCCTGATATGTCGAAGCGAGCTGTCGAGTCGCCATAGAGATGAACGGCCAGCGCATCGTCGGCCAGGCTGTAGAAATAGCTGCCGATCGAAGCGACCATGCGCCCGATATTGGGCGGGCAGCAGGGGCAGCGGTGCCATTTCCAGCGGTTGTGGGCGCCCCGGCTTTCCAGCGGGTTCTCGTAGAAGAACAGCGAACCGTCGAGCGACAGGCCCGAGATCGAACCATTGTAGAGCGCGCGTTCCATCATGTCGGCGTAGCGCGCGTTCGGCCCCATGCCGAGCATGCGGCTGGCCCAGAACACAAGGCCGACCGCCGCACAGGTCTCGGCATAGGCGCTTTCGTTGGGCAGGTCGTAGTCGCTGGTGAACCCCTCATTGTGCGCCGATGGTCCCAGTCCGCCGGTGACATAGAGGCTCTTGGTGGTGAGATCGTCCCACAGAAGGTCGAGTGCGGACCGCAGCGTGTCGTCGCCATATTCGGTGGCGATGTCGGCCATGCCCGAATAGAGGTACATCGCTCTGACCGCATGGCCGACGACCTTGTGCTGTTCGCGCACCGGGATGTGCGACTGGCTGTATTCATAGGTCTTGAAATGATAGGCCTTCGGGTCGGCGCCGCGGGCGCGGGCCTCCTCGTCGAAATAATGTGGCTGCTGCCCGCGCTGGTCGATGAAGTATTTGGCCAGCTCCATGTATTTCCGCTCGCCGGTCACCCGCGCCAGCTTGACCAGCGCCAGCTCGATCTCCTCATGGCCGCAATAGCCCTTCTTCTTGCCGGGCTCGGGGCCGAGCACCGACGCGATATGGTCGGCATAGCGGCACATGATGTCGAGCAGCTTGCGTTTTCCCGTCGCCTGGTAATAGGCGACCGCGCCCTCGATCAGGTGGCCGGCGCAATAGAGCTCGTGGCAGTCGCGCAGATTGGTCCAGCGCTTGCCGGGCTGGATGCGCTGATACCAGCTCGAGAGATAGCCGTCCTCCTGCTGCAGCTTGCCATACATGTCGATGACGGCATCGATCTTCTTCTCCAGTTCGGGGTTCTTGCGCCGGTAAAGCGAATAGGCCGCGGTCTCGATCGTCTTGCCGAGATCGGAATCCCAGAACATCTGCGTGGTCACCGTCGATCCGGTGAATTCCGCGCCCTGGCGATCGGCTTCGTCGGGAGAGGGCGAGTGAAAGGGGATGACTATGCCGGGCGAGGGGCGGTCCGGATCGATCTGCTCCAGCATGCGGGCCTCGACGCAGCGCTCGTAGAGGATGTCGGCGGTGCGTGTGGCGACAGCGTCGGCGCGGTCGCCCCAGAAGCCGTGCACGTCGACCTGCGGCACCGGCAGCGGGCGGAAGGCGAGCTTCGGTTTTCCGGTTTTTGCGGATGGCGATGCGGTCATGAAACTTACTCCATTCGGTCTGTCTATTTGACGGCCCCGGCCATCAGGCCGCGGATGTAGAAGCGCTGCAGCGCCAGGAACAGGATCAGGCACGGCACCATCATCACGGTGACGCCAGCCTGCACCGCGCCCCAGTCGATGGCGCCGAAGCGGCCCGACTGCAGTGCGGTCATCATCACCGGCAGCGTGAACTTGGATTGGTCGGTCATCAGCACGAGGGCGGCGAGGAATTCGTTCCAGGCGCCGAGGAAGGCAAACAGGGCGATGGTGACGACGCCCGGCCAGACCAGCGGCAGCATCACCTTCAAAAGCATTGTGAGATTGCTGGCACCGTCCATGCGGGCGGCCTCCTCGATTTCGCGCGGCACGGCGTCGAAGGCGTTGCGCATCATGAAGATCGAGAACGGCAGTTGCAGCGTCACATAGACGCCGACCAGGCCGGTCAGGGTGTTGTGCAGGCCAAGCTTGGTCAGCACCAGGAAGATCGGCGTCAGGATCGACTGGAACGGGATCATGATCGTCGACAGGATGAGGATGAAGAACAGGTTCTTGAACGGAAACCGGAAGCGCGAAAAACCGTAGCCGGCCAGCACGCTGACGGTGACCGACAGCACGACCGTCATCACCGAGACATAGATGCTGTTTTGCGCAGAGGCCCACAGCCCGTCGCCGAAGCTGTTGAGCGTGGCATAGTTCTCCAGCGAGAACCCCGACGTCGGCCAGGGCGGCAGCGGCGGCAGGCGTGCTTCGGCCGCCGGCTTGAACGCCGACAGCACCGCCCAGACGATCGGCGCCGCAAACAACACCGAGGCGATGATGCCTGTCGAATGCTCGCCGATGCGGGTCAGGAGCCGGCGGTTGCGGGAGGCGGCCTGCGCCATCAGTCGAGCCCCTCGGGTTTGCGCAGCAGCCACAGCTGGACGAGGCTGAGCGCCACCAGGACGACGAGCAGCACCATCGACAGGGCCGCGCCATAGCCGAGCTTGAACGACACGAAGGACTGGTTGAAGATCCAGTAGACCGCCGTCAGCGTCTGGTTGCGCGGGCCGCCGCGCAGGATGATGTAGAACTGGTCGAAGGCGAGGATCGAGCCGGCGACCGACAGGATCAGCGCCAGTGCCAGCGTGCGGCGCATCAGCGGCAGGGTGATCGCCCTGAACCGGGCGAAAGGCCCGGCACCGTCGATGACGGCCGCCTCCTGCAGATCCTGCGGGATCGATTGCAGGCCGGCCATCAGGATGATCATGGTGAAGCCGGCGACCTTCCAGACGACCATGGCGATGATCGACCAGAAGGCCGGCTGGAAGGTGGCCAGAAGGTTGAACTTCCTGTCGATCAGTCCGAGGTCGTAAGCGGCCGGGCTGAACAGGCCGGAATCGACATTCAGCAACCACGACCAGAGCAGGCTGGCCGAGGCGAAACCGACAACCGCCGGCATGAAGAACATGGTGCGGTAGAGATTGGTCAGCGGCCGCGGCCGTTCGACGAACAGCGCCAGCGGAAAGGCCACCACGAAGATCGCGATGGTGACGATCACCGTGTAGAAGGCGGTGAAGCGCAGCGCGTTCCAGAACCTGGTGTCGCGCAGGATGGCGACGTAATTGCCGAGGCCGATAAAGCTGTGCTCTCCCATCAGCGGCCAGTTGTGCAGCGACATCCACGCCGTCATGCCGAGTGGGATCAGGAAAAAGACGACGACCAGCGCGACAGCCGGCGCGACATATAGCAGGCCGATCCATTGTTGGCGGCTGGCGACCCTGCGGGCGCGGGGCGGGGCAGGGGTTGCTGCGGTTGTGATAGAGCTCATGCCGTGCCTGTTCTTCCGTCGGATACAGTTGGCCGCCCCACCTCCCCCTTGTGGGGAGGTCGGACCGAAGGTCCGGGTGGGGGTACTGGCGCTGCCCCCACCCCGCTGCTTTGCAGCGACCCTCGCCACAAGAGGGAGGGTAAAGAACGCGCCGGCCACCCGCCCAGGGAGACGGGCGGGTGGCCGGGTAGGCCGCCGCTATTTTTGCGGCGCCTGGTCGATAATCGACTGCATCGTCTCTTGCGCATTGGCTATGGCGCCATCGACATCGTCGCCGAAGAAGACCTCGTTGATCATCTGCGTCCACGGCCCGTTGGCGGAGTTGATCAGGTCGTTGAACACCACCGAATAGGGTGTCTTGCCCTTGGCCATAGCCTCGGCGGCGATCTGGTAGCGCGGATCGAGATCCTTCAGCGCCTCCTTGGCGATGTCGCCGCGCACCGGCAGGCTGCCGTATTTGGCAAGGATTGTCTGGCCTTCGAGCGAATAGGCGAAGTCGAGGAACTCCTTCACCACGGGCAGTTTGGTGGTGCCCTTGGTGACGACGAAATTGTCGCCGCCGGCAAAGGACGACCAGCCGCTGTCCTTGCCCGGCAGGAAGGTGACGCCGTAGTCGATATCGGGATACTGGGTGTTGAGCGCGCCAATGGCGAAGGCGCCGGACGGCGAGATGCCGATATTGCCGGCGGCAAATGCCGCAAAGAAGTTGGCGCCGGTATCGGTCTGCGCGCCCGCCGGCACCAGATCCTTCTTGACCATCGAGCGGTAGAGATCGATGGCGCCGCGCAGCTGCGGGCTGTCCAGCGTCGCTTTAGAGCCGTCTTCGCTCAGGATGTCGCCGCCAGACGCCCAGATCAGCGGTGTGAAGGTGAAGATGTTGCAGCCGCCGCAATTGCCGGAGAAGTAGAAGCCCTTGATGTTGCCGCCGAGCGCATTGACCTTCTCGGCATCGGCCGCGATCTCGGCCCAGTTGGCCGGACCTTTTTCGGGGTCGAGGCCGGCCTGCTTGAACAGCTTCTTGTTCCAGATCAGCACCGAGGCGTCGGCGGAGAAGGGCAGGCCATAGATGTGATCCTTGTAGGTGCCGGTCTTCACATGCGCCGGCGACAGGCTGGCAAAATAGGGCAGGGACTTTGCCCAGTCGGTGATGTCCTCCAATTGGCCGGCTGCGGCGAAGGACGGCGTGTAGATCAGGTCGAGCGACAGGGCGTCGGGCGCCGTGCCGCCGGCGGCCGCGGCACCGTATTTCGGGATGATCTCGGCATTGGGAATGATGTCCAGCTTGACCTGGTTGGTGTGCGCCTTGTTGTAGGCATCGACGATCCTCGGCATGAAATTCGAGCCGTCGGCGCGCACCCAAATGTTGGCCGTCTCGGCGGCGGCAGTGCCGAGACCGCCACCCAAAACGGCAGCGGCCAGAGTCAGTTTGGCAATCAGGTTCCTCATGTTCTCCTCCTCCAAGGTTGGCCGCGGTCCGCGGCTCGGCGCCGATTGCGCGGCGCTTCGTTTTCAGCCACCCGGCGGATGGCCGCATGACTGCCGCACCACCAGCCGGCACGGCAGTTTTCGAATGCCTGGCGCGGCGGGCTTGCCGCCGACCAGCGAAAGCAGGGTCAACCCGGCCTCGCGCCCGAGCGCGACCAGGTTCATGTCGACAGAGGTCAGCGGCGGGCGCGTCGCCTCGGCCACGATCTCCCAATTGTCGAAACCGATGACGCCGACATCACTGGGGACGTCGAGCCCGCGTTCGCGCAGAGCATCGATGACGCCGCGCGCGATCTGGTCGTTGCCGCAGAAGACCGCGTCCGGCCTTTCGCTTTTGCCCTCGAACAGTTGCGCAACCGCCTGGTGACCCCAGGCTTCCGACCAGGAGCCGAGCAGCGGCTCGCTGACCGGGAGGCCGTTTTCGACGAGCACGTCGCGGTAAGCCTGGACGCGCGCGTGCACCACGGCAAAGCTCGCTGGCCCGGTGACGTGGGCGATGCGCTTGCGGCCCAGCCGGCAGAAATGCTCGACGGCCAGCCGGGCGCCGCCAACATCGTCCGAGACGAAAGCGACGGCGTCGGGATCTGGCTGCGTGAAAGCATAGATCACCGGGACGCGCAGATTGGAGAGGTCGACGGGGAGATGGCGATCGATGCGCTTGCCGGTGGCGATGATGCCGTCCACGCGCTTGTCGAGCATGGCGTCGACATGCATCTGGCCCAGCCGCGGATCCTCCTCGACATTGCACAGGAACACCGAGACGCCATTGTCGACCAGCGCGTCCGAAATGCCCGACATCAGCGGCAGCGAGAAGCGGCCATAGGTATCGTTGGTGAGCAGGCCGACGGTGAAGCTGCGGCGCCGGAGCAGGCTTTGCGCCAGGCTGTTGGGCCGGAAGCCAAGCCGCCGGGCGGTCTCGCGAATGCGTTCGCGCGTCTCGGCTGTCATCCGGCCCTGGCCGTTGAGCGCCTTGGATGCGGTGGCGACGCTGACTCCGGCCTGGGCGGCCACGTCACGCAAGGTGACTGGCTTGGAAATGACCGGAACAGGCAGATCGTCCGATGGCATCGCGCCGAGATCCTTGGTTGGGAAAAGGTTTTCTCTTACCGAGCCGGATGAGGCCCGGCAGGTGGCCGAGCCCGACGACGATTGTTTGGGAAAACCTTTTCTCAGAAGAAGCTAAGCCAGATCGAATCGCTGTTCAAGGGGAAAAGTTGGTTGGCCTCCGCTCCTCTCCTCCAAAATGCAACGCGGGGTAAAAGCAGCCTCGGAAGCGCGTAGCTCTGGGGAAGAACGTCAGTCGCAGTGCTGGAGGCCCTCGGTCGAGACGGGGCGGGCTGCCGCTTGGGGCGTGAAGGATCGCAACTCTGCGCCGGAAGCGAGACCCGGCAAGGTTGGCTGGCGAACGCTCTGAAACTCGATCCGAAAATTCTGAACAATCCCTCGGGAGACGGCAAATCTCTGAAGCCTCGGTTCGATCCCGAGGCGAGGCCCCCAAAATTTGGCGTCCCAATCTGCCCCGGGCGCAGTCAGTTCCCACGAATAGATTGTGTGTTGCGAAGGCAGTACGGACTGGCCGTCAAAGCAATCCTGTCTTGAATTTGGCATGCAGGCGCTCGCGAAAAGAGTGCTATGGAAGGGGTGCGAGCGTAGTTGCTTCGCTTTTCCCTGACATTCGAGGCCTTTCGTGCGTGAACCGTCGCTGCTGCCCGTCTTTGGAAAACTTGGCCTCAAGGCCCCTGTCGCCTTGGCGGCGGCACCGGTCTCGTCGGCAGGTGTGCCGCACCTGCGGAAGCTTCTGGCCGTGCATGGCGGCATGGTGCTGAAACTGTCGGTCGTCGCCTGGACGGTGCTGATCCTGGGCGCCGTGTTTTTCACGATGCAAGGCTGACCGCCATGGCCAACCGCTACACGCTGCGCATGGAGCTTCCCCAGAGCTGGAGCATCATCGATGTCTTCACCGGCCAGCCTGCGGTTGTCCGGCAAAAGGTGATGGTCGGGATGGGGCCGCGCGAGGCCGAGGACATGGTCGTGCAGATGAATGTCCGCGACGTCAGACGCCGCGAAAGGGCCGAGCGCAAGACCTGATCGCGGTCAGCGCCAACTCGCCGCCATTTCAGCCGAAATCGGCCGCCGTCAGCACATACATGCTCTTGCGGGTGCGGTCATAGGCCTTCGACGCCACCTCGCGGATGGCGCTGCTCTCGGTGTCGAATGTCTGGAGATAACCGGCTTCATCGGCAGCTGTGCCCGGCCGCATCTTGGCCATGGCGTCGGCACCGACGGAAAACGAGATCTGAAACATGCCGTCATGGCCAACGAAACGAATGCGCTGGCCCGCTTCGTCATAGCTGCGGCTGCGGTTGGGAAAGGTGAGGCTCATGTCTTGGCCTCCGTGGCTTTCTTGGTCACCCGCTTCTTCTTCGGCGTCGGATTGAGGGCCTCGGCGACACGATCGGCCTCTTCCTTGGCCAACCGAAGCTCCCTCAGCCTTGCCGTCTTGATCTCCCTGGCTCTTGCCTCGGACATATATTCGGCGGTCGCCTTGTTTTTCTCCGCTGTCTTCTTTTGCTTGTCGACAAAGCGGGCTTCAGCTTTTTCCATGATCGTCTGATTGCCTTCGGCCATCGAAGAAATCTCCCTTGTGCCTGAAATCGTGAAAGTGAACTTGTCCGATAAATAGGCACTCGATCGGCAAAATTCAATCTTTTGAATTATTTGACATTCTGCGGATATCACGAAACGGCCAGCCGAAATAATACTTTTGAATATTTAATGTGGTCCGCGAATAATTTTTGGCACTCCTATCTATCGAGTGCCAACGCGTCTATAGAGGAGGGGCGTGGCCGCCTGTGCCGGCCCCAGAAAGAAAGTTCCCATGAAATTTCGGCCACTCCACGACCGCGTCGTCATTCGTCGCGCCGAAGGCGATATCAAATCCAAGGGCGGGATCATCATCCCCGACACTGCCAAGGAAAAGCCGCAGGAGGGCGAAGTCATCGCCGTCGGCCCTGGCGCACGCGACGAAAACGGCGCGCTTGTTCCGCTCGACGTCAAAGCCGGCGACTTCATCCTGTTCGGCAAATGGTCGGGCACCGAGGTCAAGATCGACGGCGAGGACCTTCTGATCATGAAGGAAGCCGACATCATGGGCGTCATCGACAAGAGCGAGACCGGGATCATCGACAAGGGCGAGACGGCTGTAACCGACAAGACCGTGGCCGCCAAGAAAGCTGCCTGACCTCATTTTCTCCGAACGAACTGGATAAAAATCATGTCTGCCAAGGAAATCAAATTCTCCACCGATGCGCGCGACCGCATGCTGCGCGGCGTCGAGATCCTCACCAATGCGGTGAAGGTCACGCTCGGCCCCAAGGGCCGCAACGTCATCATCGACAAGGCCTATGGCGCGCCGCGCATCACCAAGGACGGCGTCACCGTCGCCAAGGAAATCGAGCTTGCCGACAAGTTCGAGAACATGGGCGCCCAGATGGTGCGCGAAGTGGCCTCGAAGACCAACGACCTCGCCGGTGACGGCACCACCACCGCCACGGTGCTGGCCGCCTCGATCCTGCGCGAAGGCGCCAAGCTGGTCGCCGCCGGCATGAACCCCATGGATTTGAAGCGCGGCATCGACCAGGCGGTTTCCGCCGTGGTCAAGGAAATCCAGGCGCGCGCCAAGAAGGTCAAGTCGTCGGCCGAGATCGCACAGGTCGGCACCATCGCCGCCAATGGCGATGCCAGCGTCGGCGAGATGATCGCCAAGGCGATGGACAAGGTCGGCAATGACGGCGTCATCACCGTCGAGGAAGCCAAGACCGCAGAGACCGAACTCGATGTCGTCGAAGGCATGCAGTTCGACCGCGGCTATCTCTCGCCCTATTTCGTCACCAATGCCGACAAGATGCGCGTCGAGCTGGAAGAGCCCTACATCCTCATCCACGAGAAGAAGCTTGGCAATCTGCAGGCGATGCTGCCGATCCTCGAAGCGGTGGTGCAGAGCGGCAGGCCGCTGCTGATCATCTCCGAGGACGTCGAGGGCGAGGCTCTGGCGACGCTGGTCGTCAACAAGCTGCGCGGCGGCCTCAAGGTCGCGGCCGTCAAGGCGCCGGGCTTCGGCGATCGCCGCAAGGCGATGCTGGAAGACATCGCCGTGCTGACATCAGGCCAG
Organism: Mesorhizobium sp. M7A.F.Ca.US.010.02.1.1; assembly: GCF_004023085.1. Taxonomy (NCBI): domain Bacteria; kingdom Pseudomonadati; phylum Pseudomonadota; class Alphaproteobacteria; order Hyphomicrobiales; family Phyllobacteriaceae; genus Mesorhizobium; species Mesorhizobium sp. M7A.F.Ca.US.010.02.1.1. Next base: position 20,063 of record NZ_RZRV01000044.1, read on the forward strand.
ATGATCTCCGAGGACCTCGGCATCAAGCTTGAAAACGTCACCATCGAGATGCTCGGCCGCGCCAAGCGTGTGCTGATCGAGAAAGACACCACCACGATCATCGACGGTGCCGGCACCAAGGCGACGATCCAGGCGCGCGTCGCCCAGATCAAGGGCCAGATCGAGGAGACGACCTCCGACTACGACAAGGAGAAGCTGCAGGAGCGGCTGGCCAAGCTCGCCGGCGGCGTAGCCGTCATCCGCGTCGGCGGCGTCACCGAGTCGGAAGTCAAGGAAAAGAAGGACCGCATCGACGATGCGCTGAACGCCACCCGCGCGGCGGTCGAGGAAGGCATCGTGCCCGGCGGCGGCGTGGCTCTGCTGCGTGCCCGCTCGGTACTTGGCGGCCTGACCGGCGCCAATGCCGATGTCACGGCCGGCATCACGATCGTGCTGCGGGCGCTCGAAGCGCCGATCCGCCAGATCGCCGAGAATTCCGGCGTCGAGGGCTCGATCGTCGTCGGCAAGCTCACCGACAGCAAGGACCACAATCAGGGTTTTGACGCCCAGAACGAGGTCTATGTCGACATGATCAAGGCAGGCATCGTCGATCCGGCGAAAGTGGTGCGCACCGCACTGCAGGATGCCGGTTCGATCGCGGCCCTTCTGATCACCGCCGAAGCGATGATCACCGACGTTCCGCCGAAAGACGCTGCCCCGGCGGGCGGCGGTGGCGGTATGGGCGGCTACTAAAACCCGGGACTTGTCCGATCTGTTTGAGAGGTGAATGACGGCCCCGATCGGGGCCGTCATGATTCTCAAGATGATCGCAAAGTTTACGCATAGCTGCCTTGCCGTCCGGCTCAGCGCCGGGAGGCACCCCTGATCTTGCGGCTTTCGGAGGGGACGCAATCCACGCTAGACTGTGCAGGCGGCCGTCCTGGTTGCGGAGCTCGCCGGGACTTTGTGAAGCGATCGGACGAACCGCTATCCTCGATACGGAGACACGTTCATGTTTGCGGCCAAGGCCATCGATACCTCAGACAAGGCCGCGTTCTACCGCGACCTCGCCACTCAGCTTAAGGCGCTGCTCGACGGCGAGCGCGATTCGATCGCCAACGCCGCCAACACCGCAGCACTCATCTTCCAGATGGTGCCGGACCTCAACTGGGCCGGGTTCTATTTCCTGCAGTCGGACGAGGAAATGGTGCTCGGGCCGTTCCAGGGCAAGCCGGCCTGTGTGCGCATCGCCGTCGGCAAGGGCGTGTGCGGAACGGCGGTCGAACTCGGCACCTCGATGCTGATCAAGGACGTGCATGATTTTCCCGGCCACATCGCCTGCGATGCCGACTCGCGCTCGGAACTGGTGGTGCTGCTCGAGGACGATGAAGGCGTCTTCGGCGTGCTCGATCTCGACAGTCCGCTGCCCGGCCGCTTCGACAAGGCCGACCAGGCCGGCATCGAGACGCTGGCGGCGATCTATGCCGCGTCGAGTTCGTTCGAGGACTAGGCCCGGTTTAGACTAGGCGAATTTCACCAGCAGCAGGCTGAAGCAGCCGATGAACAGGAAGGCCGAGAAGGCGAGCGCCAAGGGGCGCAGGCCGCGTGAGCGCAACTGCGAGATGTCGGCCTGCAGGCCCATGGCGGCCAGCCCCATGGTCAGCATGATGGTGGTGGCGAGCGCCATTGCCGATTTCACCTCGGCCGGCACGGTGACGAGGCTGTTCAGCGCCACGATGGCGACGAAGGCGGCGACGAACCACGGCATGGGCGGCCGCGCCGCCACCTCACTGCTGCTCCTGCGGCGCGCCATCAGGCCGAGCGCGACGACCATCGGCGCCAGCATGGCGACGCGGGTCAGCTTGGCGACGGTGGCGATCTCGCCGGACTGGGTGCCGTTCTGGAAGCCGGCGCCGATGACTTGCGCCACTTCATGGATCGAGGCGCCGGCCCACAGGCCGAAAGCGTGCTGGTCGAGGCCGAGCATGGGCGCCATGAGCGGGAAGCCGAGCATGGCGACGGTGCCGAACAAGGTGATCGAGGCGACGGCGTAGGTGACGTCCTCGTCGCGCGCATCGGTGACGATGTTGGTGGCGACGATAGCCGAGGCGCCGCAGATCGAGGTGCCGGCGGCGATCAGCTGCGCCAGCTTGGCGTCGACGCCGATCAGCCGACCGAGCGTGATGGTGAAAACGAAGGTGGCACCAAGCGTGGCCGCGACAATGCCGACGCCGCCGGCGCCGATCGAGACGACTTGGCCGAGCGTCAGCTGGAAGCCGAGCAGCACGATGGCGAAGCGCAACAGGCGCCTTTGCGAGAATGCGATACCGGCTTTGGCGTGCACCGGTGTGCCCAGCACGTTGGAGTAGATCATGCCGGCAACGACGGCCAGGATCATCGGGCTGAACAAGGCGAAGCCGGAGACATTGCGGGCCGAGAAGGCGACCGCAGTGATCATCGTGACCAAGACGATGCCGGGGACGATGCCATTCCAGTTGAGGGATTTCCGTCCTGGTGTCAGATCGGCAGGAAAAGCGCTTTTCGGAATATCGTTCGCGAAGTGGGAAATGGAAGACAATGCAATGCTCCGGACGGGTGTGCCGGAGGAATGCCATTCCTCAAATAATCTTTCCAACGAATTATTTTCGTCATAATGATCGGTTTTTACGAACGATCGGTCGGGCATTGGCTGTGCGTCATCTTCTGGCCGACCTGGATTAAAGCTGCGCTTCGATCGCCGCCTTGTCGATCACCGACCAGACGTTCCTGATTGTGTCGTCGAGGAATTCATAGAAGACGTTCTCACTGAAGGAGATCTTCCGGCCGTTGATGGGCAGGCCGAAGAAGGTTCCCTTCGGCGTGCAGTTGAACTGGAGCCGGCTGGCTATGAACGGCGGTTCGGCGATTTGCAGTTGGATGTCGAAATAGAGGTCCGGGATTTCCCGAAAATCGCGCTCCAGCATTTCTTGGTAACCCGACAGCCCGACGCGGTCGCCATTGTAGTGGACCTCGTCATGGACGAAGCGATGCAGATTTTGCCAATCCTGATTGTTGAGGCAGGCGATGTAGCCTCGATAGAGGTCGGTAACGGTCACGGCGATGGCTCCGGTGCTTGGTCTGGGTCGAGCAAAAAGATAGAACGACTGCGGGTGCAGTCCAGATGCGACATCGCCTGCCGGCGCGTCGCCTAGAACATGCCGCGGTCGTTGCTCCGCTGGTCGTCGTCCACCAGATGCGGCTGATAGATTCCCGTCCGCCGCCAAGGCCGGGCCGGGTCCGCCGGATTTGTGTGGATATCGGCGACGGCGATGGAGGGTGTTCCATTGGCCGGGCATTGCGCCGCCACCGGCCGCCGGGGGCAACGATTCCCGAAGGCGCGGTCAGGCTGTGTTGCGCGGGGAGGGAGAAACTGGCCCAGTAATTGTTGCTTGCCGCGCGTCCCTGCATCTCGACGGCGGCGGCGGTGATTGTCGGATGCGTCCTCCAGAAAATCGATGCTGTCCGCGAACAGCGATGCCGATCCGATCCAGACGGCTACGGCAAACTCGATCCCGAAATAGGCCAGGTTCAGGATGGCAACCATCCGCACCCTTGTTCAGCGTTCCGGTCATATTTTGTCCATCGATTGCCGTTTATCGCAAGGCCCGCAGCGATTCCATGACATGAGACATTACCGATCGAGCAGCCGCCTTGACAGCGCCACGCATCATGTTCCAGCTTGGCGCCATGTTCGTCCTCGCGCCCACCAACACCAAGCGACGCCGCACCTGCACAGTGCGGAGCGGCAGACTGATTGCGCGACGACAAAGACCGGCAGGATAGATCCGGTTCGTTCGTTTCCAGCCCCGCCCGCGACACCGCCGGCGGGGGTTTTCATATCTGGAGCACTTTGATGACCAACAATTCTTCTATCCGGCTTCGGCCCGCCGAGCCCGCTGACGCCACCGCGATCCGGGATATCGTTCGTGCCGCCTATGTCAAATGGGTGCCGGTGATCGGCCGCGAGCCGCTGCCTATGCGCGCCGACTACGACAAGGCTGTTGCCGAGCATCCGTTCGATCTCGCCGTCGAGGATGGCGGCATTGTCGGGATGATCGAAACCATCCTGGCCGCAGATCACCTCTGGATCGAGAATGTCTGCGTGGCACCGGATGCGCAGGGGAGAGGGATTGGCCGGCTGTTGCTGGAGCTGGCCGAGCGCAAGGCAATCGAAGCAGGACGTGCCGAGCTTCGCCTGCTGACCAATGGCGCCTTCGAGGCGAATGTGTCGCTCTACAAGAGGCAGGGCTATGTCATCGATCGGGAAGAGCCGTTCATGGGCGGCATGACGGTCTATATGAGCAAGAGGCTCGCGGGATTACCGGCAATCTGACGAAGGAGTTCGATAATGGCTGCCAGGGTCAGGCTTAAGCAACTCCTAGGGCTTTACGCGGTTTCCCGGCTGGAGGCGGGCGAGATCATTCCCGGTTGGGCGGACGGGCCAGGCTTCGTCAGCATCACAAGGACTGACGACGAGCTTTCGATCGTTTGCTTGCAGGACCGCGTGCCGCATGCCGTCAAGCAGGATATCGACTGGGTGGCCTTCAAACTCGAGGGCCCGTTTGCCTTCGATGAAACCGGTATCGTGCTGTCGGTTATCAAGCCGTTGTCGGAAAACGGGTTGGGCATCTTCCTGGTGTCCACTTTCGATGGTGACCATCTGTTGGTGAAAGCGACGGATCAGGCCGCCGCGAGGCGGTTTCTGGTCGAGGCCGGGCATATCTTGCTGTAGTCCATCCCCACCACTACTCGCTGGCCCAACCGCTCTGGCTCAATCACTGCCGCACTGGCTCAACGACTTCGGGGGTTGCGTTTGACAGCGGCGTTTGTGCATCGTTATCTCCAGCCAGATATGACGGCCCGGCGCGGCCATGCGGCCAAGGAGAAAACCATGTCACACAATCTGCAATTCTATATCGATGGCGCGTGGGTCGATCCTGTTGTGCCCAACACATTGGACGTCATAGATCCCTCGAATGAGGACGCCTTTGCGCAGATTTCGCTAGGCTCCAAGGCCGATGTCGACAAGGCGGTGGCTGCCGCCAAGCGCGCCTTCAACAGCTTTGGTTTTACAGAGGTTGGTGAGCGGCTCGACCTGCTGAACCGCATCATCGCGGTCTACAAGAAGCGCAGTGGCGATCTTGCCGTCGCTGTGTCCCGCGAGATGGGTGCGCCGCGCCAGATGGCGTTGGACAGCCAGGTCGGCATCGGTCTTGCGCATCTGCAGAAGATGGCCGACGTGCTGAAGAGTTTCGAATTCCGCCACGTCAAGGGCAACCATCTGGTGGTCAAGGAGCCGATCGGCGTCGTCGGGCTGATCACGCCGTGGAACTGGCCGCTCAACCAGATCACCTGCAAGGTCGGTCCGGCGCTGGCCGCCGGCTGCACGATGGTGCTCAAGCCCTCCGAGATCGCGCCGCTCGACGCCATCATCTTCGCCGAAATCCTGGACGAGGCCGGCGTGCCGAAGGGCGTCTTCAACCTCGTCAATGGCGACGGTCCCGGCGTCGGCCAGGCGCTGTCCAGCCATCCCGACATCGACATGATGTCATTCACCGGCTCGACCCGCGCCGGCATCCTGGTGGCCAAGGCCGCCGCCGACACGGTCAAGCGCGTGCATCAGGAGCTTGGCGGCAAGTCGGCCAACATCCTGTTCGGGGATGTCGACCTCGCAAGCGCCGTCAGCAAGGGCGTCGCCGGCTGCTTCAGCAACAGCGGCCAGTCCTGCAACGCGCCGACGCGCATGTTCGTGCCGCGCGACCGCCATGACGAGGCGGCCGGCTATGCCAAGGCCGCGGCGGAAAAGTTCACCGTCGGCCCCGCTGACGCCGCCGGCACCAAGCTCGGCCCGGTCGTCAGCCAGGTCCAGTTCGACAAGATCCAGGACCTGATCCAGGCCGGCATCGATGAAGGTGCGACGCTGGTAGCGGGCGGCCCAGGCCGGCCGGCCGAGCTTAACCGCGGCTACTATGTCAGGCCGACGGTATTCGCGGACGTCACCCACGACATGCGCATCGCGCGCGAGGAGATCTTTGGGCCGGTGCTGGCGATCATGCCCTATGACAGCGTCGACGACGTGGTCGAGACCGCCAACGACACCGTCTATGGCCTCGCTTCCTACATCCAGGCCAAGGACATGAAGAAGGCGCGCGAAGTCGCGGCGCGCATGCGCACCGGCAATGTCTACATCAACTATCCCCAATGGGACGCCGGCCTGCCGTTCGGCGGCTACAAGCAGTCGGGCAACGGCCGCGAGTATGCCGAATACGGGCTCGAGGATTTTTTGGAGATCAAGGGCATCGCGGGGTATGAGGCGGCGGAGTAGGCGGGGTACTGGCGGCAACCTTCCAGGACTTGGATTCCTCTCCCCCACTTCCGTGGGGGCGAGGAACCCAAGCCCTGCCACGTCCCGCCATCCTCTTCCCATCAAGATGCGGTTGGAGTTATCTTGCCAATTGGCAAATACATGCTATATGTCTGCCAATAGCGAGGCACAAAATGCAGCTTCAGTCCATCGTCACCACGCCGGCCACGGTCGGAGCCGCTATCTCGGATGAAGAAGCTGGCGCGCTGGCGCGCACCACGGTCAATCTGTTCAAGGCCTGGAATCTCACCGACCTGGAGGCCTGCATCCTGCTCGGCGGCATGTCGGCGCGGACCTGGGCGCGTTGGAAGACTGGGGTGAAGGAAGGCGGCGTCGGCAGGATCGACCGCGACCTGCGCACCCGCTTGGCGCATCTGATGGGCATCCATAAGGGCCTGCGCTATCTGTTCACGGAGCCGGCGCGCGGCTATGCCTGGATACGCAAGCCCAATGCCACCTTCGGCGGCCAGTCGGCGCTGGACCTGATGCTGCGCGGCGAAATCTCCGATCTCTCGGCGATGCGCGAATGGCTCGATGCGGAGCGTAGTGCATGGTGAGTGGGCTTGCGGTCCGGCGCGGCGTCCATTGGCACCAGACCTTCCGCATCATCCGCTCCATCCATCCGCCCATCGACCTCTTCGAGGACATTGCCGACCCCCGCGACTGGGAGGCGCTTGCCGCCGTCGAGGCGAAGACAAACCCGCGCATAAGGTTGGAGATCGGCGATCTCGGCAAGGTGTCGGCCGCAAGGCGGGTTTCCGGCCCCGGCGCCAGCTTCGTGATGGCGCCCTTCGTGCACTGCTCGACGCTGCGGCCGGGACGCTTTTCGGATGGCAGCTACGGCATCTACTATGCCGGCGACAGCGAGGACGTCGCGCTGGCCGAGACCATCCACCACCACCAGAAATTCATGCGTGCCACCAACGAGGGGCCGGGCTGGACGGCGGATTTCCGCGTGCTGATCGGCAGCGTCGACCGCGACCTCGATGACGTCAACGCCGTGCCCGGCGTGCTCGACCCGGACGACTATTCCGCCTCGCAGGCGGAAGGGCGGGCGCTGCGGGCCGAAGGCAGCGACGGACTGGTATGGAACAGCGTGCGCATGCCGGGCGGCGGCTGCATCGGCATCTTCTGGCCCGATGTCATTACCATTCCAGTCCAGGGCCGCCACTACAGCTACCACTGGGACGGCGCCCGCGTGGACTTCGTGCGCCAGCACGATACGGGAAAGGTGCTGGCCGTCACCTGATGGTGGGCGGACCCTTTACAGATCGTGGGGGAGTCGGTAGCACGTATCCATAAATCCAAGGATTCAGATATATGGATAAGAAGGACACTTTGAACGCGCTGGCCGCACTTGGCCAGGAGACGCGGCTGGATGTCTTCCGGCTGCTCGTGCGTGCCGGCCCGGAAGGCATCCCGGCGGGCGAGATCGCAACGAGGCTCGACACGGTCCAGAACACCATGTCGGCGCATCTGAAGGTGCTCGCCCATGCCGGGCTGATCCGTCCCGAACGCGACGGAAGGACCGTGCGCTATGTCGCCGATATGACCGGCTTGCGCGACCTGCTGGCCTATCTGATGGAAGATTGCTGCAATGGCGCGCCGGAGCTCTGCCGTCCCGTCATCAATGCCGTGACCTGTGACTGCTGAGGGGCTTGTGACTGTCCGCCGCGCGCCGTTCGAACAAGGAAAGCCATCATGACCGATCATGCTTTGAACGCAGCTGTGGCGGTGCGGCCCGGCATCGGCTTCGTCGAGAAATATCTGACGGTGTGGGTTGTACTGTGCATCGTCACGGGCATCGCGCTTGGCCATCTGCTGCCGGGCGTGTTCGGAGCCATCGCGTCGGCCGAGATCGCCAGGGTCAACATTCCTGTCGCCGTGCTGATCTGGCTGATGATCGTGCCGATGCTCTTGCGCGTCGATTTCGCCTCGCTGGCCAGGGTCGGCACCTATTGGCGCGGCATCGGCGTGACGCTGTTCATCAACTGGGCGGTGAAGCCGTTCTCGATGGCGCTGCTGGGCTGGCTCTTCATCGGCTGGCTGTTCCGGCCATGGCTGCCCGCCGTGCAGATCGATTCCTACATTGCCGGGCTGATCATCCTTGCCGCGGCGCCCTGCACGGCGATGGTTTTCGTCTGGTCGAACCTGACGCGCGGCGAGCCGAATTTCACGCTTTCGCAAGTGGCGCTCAACGACGCGATCATGATCGTCGCTTTCGCCCCCATCGTCGGCCTGCTGCTCGGCCTGTCGGCGATCACCGTGCCATGGGGCACGCTGATGCTGTCGGTCGCACTCTACATCGTCGCGCCGGTGATCGTCGCGCAGCTAGTTCGTGGCCGGCTGCTGGCAGCGAGGGGACAGGTCGGGCTCGATGCCCTGCTTGCCACGCTGCAGCCCTTGTCGCTGATTGCCTTGCTGGCGACGCTGGTACTGCTGTTCGGCTTCCAGGGCGAGCAGATCATTGCGCAGCCGCTGGTGATCGTGCTGCTGGCAGTGCCGATCCTGATCCAGGTCTATTTCAACTCCGGTCTTGCCTATCTGCTCAACCGCCTCAGCGGCGAGCGGCACTGCGTGGCTGGACCATCGGCGCTGATCGGCGCGTCGAACTTCTTCGAGCTGGCGGTGGCCGCCGCGATCGCGCTGTTCGGGCTGAATTCGGGCGCGGCTCTTGCCACCGTGGTCGGGGTGCTCATCGAGGTTCCGGTCATGCTGTCGGTGGTGTGGATCGTGAACCGCAGCAAGGGCTGGTACGAGAAGGGTGGCGCCGTCCGGAATACCATGTCGACTGGGAAGGCCTCGAAATGACCATCACCATCTACCACAACCCCGATTGCGGCACGTCGCGCAACACGCTGGCCATCATCCGGCAGTCGGGCGAGGAGCCGGAGGTGATCGAATATCTGAAGACGCCGCCGTCGCGACAAAGGCTAGTCGAACTGATCGCCGCGATGGGCATCACACCGCGAGACCTGCTGCGCGAGAAGGGCACCCCCTATGCCGAACTCAGCCTTGCCGACCCGAAATGGTCCGACGAGCAGATCGTCGATTTCATGCTGGCACATCCGATCCTTATCAACCGGCCGATCGTGGACAGCCCGCTCGGCGTCGTCCTTGCACGGCCGTCGGAAAAGGTGCTGGACATCCTGCCCAACCCGGAGATCGGTGCGTTCACCAAGGAGGATGGCGAGGTGATCACAGGCGCCTCGGGCAAACGCGCCGGCTGATGTTATTTCCATATTTTTCGAAATTAAGTTGACGGCGCGAAAAGTGCCGCGTAGTTTATTTCCATGAAACTCGAAAAAGCAGCTGCCCAGCTTGAAGCACTCGGCAATCCGACGCGACTTCAGCTCTATCGCATCCTGGTGCGCGCCGGTGACGACGGGCTTGCCGTCGGCAGCGTCCAGGGCAAGCTCGACATTCCGTCATCGACGCTGTCGCATCACCTCAAACGGCTGGTCGACACCGGGCTTGTCACGCAGGAGCGGCAAGCGACGACGCTGATCTGCCGCGCCAACTATCCCGGCATGAATGCGCTGATCGGCTATCTCGCCGACGAGTGCTGCGCTGACGCCGTCTGCGCGCCCGCCGTCGGCAAAGCACTGGTTTGATTTTTTTGCACTTATAATTCGAACATACCGGAAGGATCGAACCTATGGACATGATGGCAAACCTTCCCGTCGCGGTGATCGGCGCCGGCCCGGTCGGGCTGGCAGCCGCGGCGCATCTGGTCGAGCGCGGCATTCGTCCGTTGATCCTGGAGCGCGGCGAAAGCGTGGGTGCGGCGCTGCTCGATTGGGGCCATGTGCGGGTGTTTTCGCCATGGAAATACAACATCGATACGGCGGCGCGGGCGCTGCTCGACCGCTCCGGCTGGACGGCGCCGGACAGCCAGGGCCTGCCGACCGGCGGCGAGATCGTGCGCGATTATCTGACGCCGCTTGGCCGGCTTCCCGCGATCGCCGCCAATTTGAAGCTCGGCGCCGAGGTCACCGCGATCACCCGTCAGGGACACGACAAGGTCGCCAATGATGGCCGCAAGGACGCGCCCTTCGTCATCCGCTATCGCGATGCCGGCGGCGAACACCGCGTTCTCGCGCGCGCCGTCATCGACGCGTCCGGAACATGGTGGCGGCCAAATCCGATCGGCGTCGACGGGCTGCCGGTTTCCGGCGAAGGCGAGGCGTCGGCACGCATCGCCTATGGCATTCCCGACGTGCTCGGCAAGGCGAGAGAAGACTATGCGGGCAAGCGCATCCTGGTCATCGGCGGCGGGCACTCGGCCATCAACGTCGCGCTGGCGCTGATGGAGCTGCAGGATGCGGCGCCTGGCACCGAAATCTTCTGGGCGCTGCGCCACGCCAGCATCGAGAGATTGCTCGGCGGCGGGCTGAACGACCAGTTGCCGGAACGCGGCGCGCTTGGGCTGGCTGCCAGGCAGGCGATGGCGGATGGCAGGCTGAACATGCTGGCGCCCTTCGCCGTCAACGGCATCAAGACGCAGGGCGAGGGGCTTGTTGTCGATGCCGGCCTGGGTGGCAAGCCGTTCAGCCTGGCCATCGACCGCATCGTCGTCACCACCGGCTTCAGGCCAGACCTGTCGTTCCTGAGCGAAATCCGCATCGCGCTCGATCCCGCCGTCGAGGCGCCGCCGGCACTGGCGCCGCTGATCGATCCAAACTTCCACTCATGCGGCACGGTTCCCGCGCATGGCATTGCAGAGCTCGCCCATCCCGAACCGGGCTTCACCATCGTCGGCTCGAAATCCTACGGCCGTGCCCCGACCTTCCTGATGGCGACCGGCTACGAGCAGGTCCGCTCGGTGGTGGCCGATATTGCCGGAGACCATGCCGCGGCCCGCGAGGTCCGGCTGGTGCTGCCGGAGACCGGCGTGTGCTGCGCCGTCGGTGTCGCGACGGTAGCGGCAAGCGCCGGCTGCTGTGGCGGGCCCGCGCCGGCCGCTGTCGATGCCTGCTGCGTCAGGGATGCGGACGCCAAGGCAACCGGCGCATCGGGTTGCGGCTGCGCAACCGCGCCGGCCACCGAGCCGCGAGAGGATATGGCGGCCGGCGCCGATGCCTGAACGATCCGTCCTGCGCAAGGCGATCTGGGCGCTTGGGCTGACCCAGATCATTGGCTACGGCACGCTCTACTACAGCTTCTCGATCCTGGCGCCGGCAATGGCTGGGGAGTTCGGGCTCACGGAAGGCTGGGTGTTCGGCGCGCTGTCGGCCTCGCTGTTTGCCGGCAGCCTGTTCGCGCCGACTGCCGGGCGGTGGGCCGACCGCTTCGGCGCCGGCCGCATCATGACCGTCGGCTCGGTGGCGGCAGCCGTGGCGCTGGCGCTGTGCGCCGTCGCGCCCGACCGCGTGAGCTTCGTTGTGGCCTTGCTGGCGATGGAACTGGCCTCCAGCTTCGTTCTCTACAGCGCCGCCTTCGTTGCGATCGTGCAGATCGGGGTTCCCCGACCGCAGCGCAGCATCACCCATCTGACGCTTATCGCCGGGTTCGCCTCGACCCTGTTCTGGCCGCTGACTTCGGCGCTGCATGCGCATCTGACATGGCGCGAGGTCTATCTTTTGTTCGCCGCTCTCAATCTCGGCCTATGCCTGCCGATCCACGCGTGGCTGATGCGCCTGTCGCGCCGCCATGCAGCAGTCATGCCGCAAGAGCGCGGGTCCGCCCCCGATGAAGCGGGCACGCGGCTCGATGCGCGGCGCGGCCGGACCGCCTTCCTGCTCATGCTGGCGGGGTTCGCCACCGAGGGCTTCGTGCTGTCGGCGATCCTCATCCACATGGTGCCGCTGACGGCGGCGCTGGGGCTCGGAACCGCAGGCCTCTTCGTCTCGACCCTGTTCGGGCCGGCGCAGGTCGCCAGCCGGCTGATCAACATGCTGTTTGGCGGGCGGCTGCAGCAGACGCACCTCGCCGTCATCGCCGCATCGCTGATCACAGCAGGGCTGTGCGCACTGCTCCTGACGACGCCATGGCTGCCAGGCGCTTTCCTGTTCGTGTTGCTGTTCGGCCTTGGTTCCGGCCTCACCAGCATCGTCGGCGGCACCTTGCCGCTCGAACTCTTCGGCCGCGAGGGCTATGGTGCGCGGCTCGGATGGGCGAGCGCTGCCCGTCAGTTCACCTCGGCCTTCGCGCCGTTCGCGCTCGCCTTCATGATGGCGCGGACATCCGTCGCCAATTCGCTGTGGGTGCTGGTCGTCGTCGCCGCGAGCGGCGTGATCGCCTTCCTCGCCATCGTGCTGCTCAGACGGCGGGGCGGCCTGCCAGCGTTCGTGACCCATCTCGCGTGACTTGGCACCTGGCGCCGATCATGATGGTCTGCAAAAGGGTCCGGAACGCTGAGAGTGGGGATCGACCGCAATCCCTTTTGCATCTACCGCAGTGTACTGCCGACGGAAACCTGGCTCTTATGGAGCGCCGGGAAGACCGGCTCGACATCGAATGCGTCGCGGGGTTCCCGCTACCCGCGGTCACAGTGAACCAGGTGGAATCTTATGCAGAATGATCGTATTCAAGACCGGGTCAGCAAAACGAACGCTGGGATGGTTTGTTTGTCTGGGCGCCGGGGGCGCATTGGCAGCCATGATCTATGGTATTTTCACGCATCCCGAAGCGCAGACCCCGGCCGAGCTTTGGTCCGGAGTGGTCATCGGTGTTTTCCTTGTCGGTCTCATGGTGGCCGGGATTGCTGTCCAATACGCACGTTGGAGCATCGAAGGCGAAAACATCATCTACCGTCGTCTCTTCAGAAACAAAACGATCCCACTCTCCGAGTTGGCAGGCTTTGGACAAGTCATTGTCGTTGTCGTCGCTATTCCTTTCGTCCATGTGGATCTTTACGATCGCGAACTGAAGCTCATCGCGCGGCTTCCGGTAAGTCTCAAGGATTGGCCTGAAGCGGAAGCACGGCTTGCAGCGCGTTTGCGCTATGTCGTCAATGACGGAAGCCCCGCATTGCCCAAACGGAGGTTCGTCGATACACCGAAAAAGAAGCATGTCTTATAAGGCGTGACATCAATGCCTGAGAATCTTGCTCAGGAAAGCGCGGCTGCGGTCGGTCTTGGGGTGTGAAAAGAACTCGTCCGGCGTGCCGCTTTCGACGATGGCGCCGGCGTCCATGAACACCACGCGCTGGGCGACCTTGCGGGCAAAGCCCATCTCGTGCGTCACCACCATCATGGTCATGCCTTCCTCGGCGACCGCCACCATGACGTCGAGCACTTCGGAAATCATCTCGGGATCGAGCGCCGAGGTCGGCTCGTCGAACAGCATGATCTTGGGCCGCATGCCGAGGCAACGCGCGATCGCCACGCGCTGCTGCTGGCCGCCGGAGAGCTGTGCGGGATAGGCATTGACCTTGTCGGCGAGGCCAACCTTGGCCAACAATTCACGGCCTGCTTTTTCAGCCTCGGCACGCGGGATCTTGCGGACATGGATGGGGGCTAGCGTGACGTTCTCGAGTGCCGTCTTATGCGGGTAGAGGTTGAACGACTGGAAGACGAAGCCGATCTCGGTGCGCAGCTGCGTCATGTTGGTGGCGGGGTCGCCCAGGCGTTGGCCGTCGACGACGAGGTCGCCGTTCTTGATCGCCTCCAGGCCGTTGACGCAGCGGATCAGAGTGCTTTTGCCCGAGCCGCTCGGGCCGCAGACGACGACCACTTCGCGCGGCTCGACGCTGAGCGTGATGTCCTTGAGCACGTTGAGCGAGCCGAACCATTTGTTGACGCCGCGAAAGTCGATCATACCGGTCTTGGCAAGGCCCGTTGTGGTCATGTTTTCTGGACCTTTGGGGTTGGAAGTCACAACTGCACCTCGCCATGTGCCGCGCCCATGCGCTGCTCCAGCCGACGGGCCAGCATGATCAGGGGATAGCATACGATGAAATAGCCGACGCCGACGAGGAAGAAGACCAAGAGGCCGTTGGGCACACGCTGCACCACCAGCCAGCCGACGCGGGTGAGGTCGGTGAGACCGATGGCCGACACGACGGAAGAATCCTTGATCAGCAGCACATACTGCCCGACCAGCGGCGGCAGCACGATGCGCATGGCCTGCGGCAGCACCACCTGGCGCATGCGCTGCCAGCGCGACAGGCCGGACGCCAGCGCCGCCTCGACCTGGCCGGTCGGCACCGAGCGGATGCCGGCGACGACGATCTCGCAGATGAAGCAGGCGGCCAGATTGGTCAGCGCGATGATGCCGGCGGTGAAGGCGTCAAGCTCGATGCCGAACTCCGGCAGGATGAAGAAGATCAGGAAGATCTGCACGAGGAACGGCGTGCCGCGGATCAGGTCGACCCAGGCCCCGATCAAGCCCGAGATCAGCTGGTTGCCGCCGGTGCGCAGGATGCCGAGGCCGAAGCCGAGCAAGGTGCCGAGCACAAGGCTGATCAGCGACAGCATCACGGTCATGCCGAGGCCGCGCAGGGCCAGCGGATAGGAGCCGGCGAGGCTTTGCAGTTGTTGCCAGATCATGTCCGCGCCCCCGCCGTGCCGAGCCAGCGGCTGGAGACGCCAGCCAGTCCCTTCAGTCCGTAATAGAGCAGCAGATAGAAGGCGGCGATGGTGAGGAAACCTTCGGCCGGCATGAAGCGGTCGGAGGCGAGCAACTGGCCGGCGCGCGTCAGTTCGGCAACCGAGATCAGCGACAGAAGGGCGGAATCCTTGACCAGCACGATGGCTTGCCCAAGCAGCGGCGGGATCGTCACCTTGAAGGCTTGCGGCAGCACGACCAGGCGCATCCGTTGGACATAGGTCATGCCCGAGGCGACGCTGGCTTCGACCTGACCGCGCGGGATCGACAGGATGCCGGCACGAATGATTTCAGCGATATAGGCGCCGCTGTTCAACGACAGCGCGAGGATGCCGACGACGAGTTCCGGCAGGACGAAGCCGAGCCGGGGCAGGCCGAAATAGAGAAAATAGAGCTGCGCCAGCAAGGGCGTGGCACGCACCGCATCGATATAAGCCTTGGCCGGCACACGAAACAGCCAGCCGCGCTGCAGATTCATGGCGCACAGCACGATGCCGACGATGAGCGCCCCGACAAAGGACAGCGCCGACAGCCAGACGGTCGTGATCAGGCCCTGTCCGAACAGCGGCAGGTATTCGACGATGGTGCGGAAACTGAAATTTTCGAGCATCGTTGGGTGCAATCCCCAGAGTGCAGGAAACGACGGATGAAGCGAAATTCCAGGCGGTTTCGCGGCGCTTGAGACGCGCGCTAACCGCCTGGGTTTATCGCTGCTTAGTGGTCTTTCTTCCAGGCGTCGGAATTGACCCAGTAGTCGAGGTTCTTCTGCAGGCGACCATCGATGGTGACCTGGTTGAGGAACAGGTTCATCCAGACCAGCAGGTCCGGCTCGTCATAGCGGGTGGCGAAGGCAAGCGGCTCCTTCGACAGAAGGTCCGGCATGATGGTGAAGCTGCCGGCCGGATAGGCGGTCGACTGGCCCTTGACCGCCGAGACGTCGTTGACGCCGCAATCGGCCTGGCCGTTGTTGACGGCGTCGAGCAGCAGCGGACCGCCGCCCTTGTAGCTCTTGATGTCGGCGTCGGGGAAGGCTTTCTTGGCTTCCTTCTCGCCGGTGGCGCCGAGCAGCACGGCGATCTTGGTGCCCTTGGCCTTGCAGTCTTCGGTGGTCTTGAACTTGCTGTCGGCCTTGGTGAAGACGGTGCTGCCGGTGTACATGTAAGGCGTGGTGAAGGCGACCTTCATGCCGCGCGCCAGCGTCGGTGTCATGTCGGCGACCAGAAGGTCGGCCTTGCCTGACAGCAGCGCCGGGATCAGACCATCCCAGTCGAAATCGAGGAAGGTGATTTTCACACCCATTTCCTTGGCCATCAGTTCGGCCAGTTCAACCGAACTGCCGGTGCGTTCGCCATTGGCGCCAACCAGCGAGAAAGGGGGTCCCTGGGTCTGCACGGCGACACGCAGTTCGCCGCGCTTGGTGATGTCGTCCAGTGTTCCGGCTGAGGCAGCAGTGGTAAGGCCGGCGAGCGCAAGTCCGGCGATGAAAAGCTTGGCAATCTTCATTTGGTAGTCCTCCTTGTTTTATTGTTCCATGTCTTCGTTGTTTTTCACCCTTTGGGGTGCTTTTTGAGCGGCAGCGCCGTTGCCGGCGGCAGCCACCGTTCGAAAATCCTCAGTCCCAGGCCACCGTCTC
Source organism: Mesorhizobium sp. M7A.F.Ca.US.010.02.1.1 (assembly GCF_004023085.1). Classification (NCBI taxonomy): domain Bacteria; kingdom Pseudomonadati; phylum Pseudomonadota; class Alphaproteobacteria; order Hyphomicrobiales; family Phyllobacteriaceae; genus Mesorhizobium; species Mesorhizobium sp. M7A.F.Ca.US.010.02.1.1. Next base: position 36,628 of record NZ_RZRV01000044.1, read on the forward strand.
GGTGACCTTGATGCCGCGTCTGGCAAGCTCGTCGAAGAAGGGTTCGTCGGGCACGTCCAGCAGCGGGTTGAGCAGGCCGGGTTTGGTGATCTCGCCACGCGCCAGCATCTGCGCCACGATGCTGGCGGGATAGCCGACGCCGAGGCTCATGCCGAACAGGCCCGAAGCCAGGTCCCGCTCGATGATCAGGTCCGACGTCACCGTCTTGGCGCGGCCGCTTTCGAGGCCGGAAAAGACATTGCGCATCACGCACAGGTCCTTCTCGCCGGGACCATATTGCAGTTGCGGGCCGAGCAGCCGGCCGAGGAATTCGCGCGGGCTGTTGGAGGTGCCGGGCACCTTGTCCTCAGAGAGGAAACCGAGCTCCTTTAGCGGCGCCCAGAAGGCCGACCATCCCGGCCAGCGCAGCGTGTAGCGGCCGGAACGGCGCAGACCCTTGGCTGCCTCCAGCATCTCGACATAATGCAGCGCATCGCCATTTGGGAACGCTTCCAGCCTGCCCAGGCCCGCGACCTCGATCTCATGGATGAAAGGGTTTTCGTGCTGCTGGCCGGCCGGCACCGCGACGCGCTTTCCGCCCTCGATCATGACGCTGTCGCGGTTCTGGCTGACCAGGACCATGTCGAAATTCCAGCTCACCTTGTAGCACAGCGGCTTGGCCATCGCCTTCGGCTCGGGGATGCCGCCGCAATAGGAATCGATCGCGGTGATCGAAGAGAACTGCCTGGCGGCGCGCGCGTAGAGTACGAGGTCGATGCCGGGGTCGAGCCCGCATTCGGTCATGATCGAGACGCCGGCTTGTTCGGCGGCCGGCGCCAGATCGGCGATCGACTTGGCGTAGTTGGTGGTGACCAGCGGCGTGCGCGTGGCGATCGCGGCCTGCACCGCCTCGCGCATCAATGGCTGCGGCAACAGGTCGATGACGGCGTCGACATCATCAAGCACATTGGCCAGCGCCGGGCCGATCGCGCCTTCAGGCACGACGAAGCGCACACGGGCAAGATCGGTCAGGCCGGCAAGCCGGGCCGGGCCATCCGCTGCGGTGTCGACGCAGACGATTTCCTCGACGCCGTCGCTGGCAACAAGGTCGGCGATTGCCGCCCGGCCTTGCAGGCCGAGGCCGCCGAGTACCGCGATCTTCATGCCGGCTCCTTGCGGTCGTCCGACCAGCAGCCTTCCGGCAGGCTGACCCATTTGTTGCAGGACGCCATGACGACGAAGGTTTCGCTGCGCACGACTTCGCCGGGCTCGCCGGCACCCGGGATCAGTTCGCTAGTGACGCGGTAGAGGTCGGCGACGTCACCCGCCACGGTTACGTCGACGATGATGTCGAAGCGCCCGGTGACGACCGAGGCCGAGTTGACGAAGGGCAGTTCGGCAATGCGCTGCGCCAGTTCGCGGGCCCGGCCGCGCCCTTGGGCATTGATGCCGACAATGGCCGAGATCAGCTCGGGACGCTCGGTCAGATTCAGCAGGCCGACGATCTTGAGCAGGTTGCGGTCGAGCAGGTTGCGCAACCGCGTGCGCACCGTCGGCACCGAAATCGCCAATATCTCCGCGATGCGGTTGATGCCCGGCTGTGCATCCTGCGACAGCTGTTTGACCAGCCGCCGATCGGTCAGATCGAGATGTTCTCGCAAAGTCCCCGTCTTTCACAAAAGGAAAAAACTTTGGCGGTTTTTTTGCCAATGTGCAAACAAGCTACGTCACGGATATTGGAAAAGCAAGGCAATGATTCAGCGCTACTGGTGATAGGTGGTCGCTGTCAGGGCTCAGACCAGCGCTGCCGCCAACAGTTTTGCCTGTGGCGTCAGCTCTTCGAAGCGGCGGGCGCAGAGGTTGAGCTGGCGCGTCGCCCAGTCGTCGGTCAGCCGCAGTGTGCGCACGGAACGACCCGCCGCACTTTCCGGCACGATGGCGATGCCGGCGCCTTGCGCGACCAGCCGGCAGACATTGTCGAGGCCAGGCACGCGGATGCGGACATGCAGATGGCCGCCAAGGCGGGCCGCCTGGCGCGTGATGTGCTCCTGCAGCGCATGGCCGGTGCTGAGGCCGACGAAAGATTCGCCGAGAACCTCAGTGAGGTTGACGGTGCGGCCTTCAAGGCCGGGCCGGTTCCGCGCGGCGATCACCACCAGCCGGTCGGTGAAGAACGGTTTCTGTTCGAGATGCGACAGGCCGGCCCAGGTTGCGGCGATGCCGAGATCGGCCGCACCATTGGCCACGGCTTGCGCGATCTCATGGCTGGGGCGCTCGTCGAGATCGATGTCGATCTGGGCATGGGCGACAAGGAAAGCCGGCAGGATGTCGCGCAGCAACTCGGCTGTAGCGGCGGTGTTGGGCAGCAGCCGGACGCGGGCGCGCAGGCCGGTGGCATAGGCGGCCAGATCGCCGGTCATGGCCTCGATCTGGTTCTGCACGGCGCGCGCATGATGCAGCAGCGCCTGTCCCGCCGGCGTTGGCACCACACCACGGCGGCGGCGCTCCAGGAGCGGCGCGCCGAGCCGCTCCTCCATGCCCTTGATGCGGGCGCTGGCCGACGCCAGGGCCAGGCCGGCAAGCTCGGCGCCATGGGTGATGCTGCCGCGTTCGGCCACCAGCAGGAACAGGCGGAGATCGACCAGATCGAAGCGCATTCTTTTGCTCCTGCGAATATTCAGCGCCCGGGAAGGCGATCGGCCCTCCAGCCTTCGTCCTGGCCGAAGGTTGGCAGCACAACTTCCACATTGTGATCGGCCGGGATCTTCGTCAAACAGTTTCGAAGGAGAATTGTGATGAACAAACGAACGTCAGGCCGGCTCGGCATTCTCGAAAGCACGGCGATCGTGCTGGCCATTGCCGTGGCTGGCCTTGCCATGGCGCCAGCGGGATCAGGCCTGCGGGGATGCGCGGCGACGGTCGTATCCACCAGCCGCGATGCGGCGCCGGCAAAGGCCGCCAGCCTGGATGCCGACGCAACCGATATGCTGCTGCATGACTGATCCCGCCTTGAAGATACGACCATGCTGAGCGCCGGCGTCCTCGCCTGGATCGGCGCCGTGTTCCTCGCCGCCGGCTTCGTCAAGGGCGTCGTCGGCATGGGGCTGCCTACCGTTGCGATGGGCCTGCTGGCGGTGACGATGCCGCCTGCGCAGGCCGCGGCGCTGCTGCTGATCCCGTCGTTGGTCACCAATCTCTGGCAATTGCTGACCGGCCCGTCCTTCGGCGGCCTGTGTAAGCGGCTATGGACGATGATGGCCGGCGTGATGCTCGGCACCGTTGCCGGTGCCGGGCTGCTGACCGGCACGCATACGGGCGCGGCTTCGGCCGGGCTGGGCGCCGCACTTGTGCTCTATGCGATCCTCGGCCTCGCGAAGGCCGGCTTCACCACGCCGGTGCGCCACGAAGCCTTGATGTCACCGCTGGTCGGGGTGGCGACCGGGCTGGTCACCGGCGCCACCGGCGTCTTCGTCATCCCGGCAGTGCCCTATCTGCAATCGCTGCGGCTGGAGAAAGAAGACCTGATCCAGGCGCTCGGCCTATCCTTCACCGTGTCGACGGCGGCGCTCGCCATCGGGCTGTTCAGGACCGGTGCCCTGGCGTCGCCGAGCGCGCAACTGGCGGGATCGGTCGCAGCCCTTGCGCCGGCGCTGGCCGGCATGTTCGCCGGCCAGGCATTGCGCCGGAGGATGAGCATCGAGACCTTCCGGAAAGTGTTCTTCGTCGGATTGCTGGCGCTGGGTGTCTATCTTGTGGAGGACGGTATTCTGTAAGCTTGCGGCAGGCGTTCAGAATGCAGCTATCGCCTTGGCGATCGCGGCGAAAGGCAGGACCAGGGACAGCGGCGCGTCATCCAGACGGATCGCACCGTAACCTTCATACCAGTGGGCAGCCTGGTCACCTTTGGCATCGATTAGCAAGGCAACGCCGCCGAGCTCCTCCGCGACTGCCATACAGCGCTTCCCGGCGGCGAGCAGCAAACCGCCGCCAAGGCCGCGGCCTTGTATCGTACGGTCTACGGCGAGCCGACCCAGACGGTAGACCGGCACGTCATAGCGGCCAAGGCCGCGTTTGGCGACTGCCGGGGTCCTGGCAAAGTCGATCGAAGCCGGGCTGAGAGAGTAGAAGCCGAGGATGCGCAAAGGATCTTGCGCCGTCACGGCGACGAAAGTTTTTGCGCCACCGCTTTGATGACTTTGACGCGCAAAGCGCTGCAAATAGATGTTGAGGTCCGCGTCGCCACAGTCGAAGGCGGCACGGTTATGTTGTCTCCCGATCGGCACTTCTTGCCATGTGACGGAGTTCACGCGAGAGTCTGGCCGGCTTTGGCGGCGCGGATAAGGCGGTTGGTCGGGGAGGGCGGGTTTTCAAGCAGGTCGAGGACGCGCAGACTGTCCCGTTCTGACAGCGCAAGATGTTCGGCGCGTTCGATCGCAGCCTGGGCGTCACGCAGTGCGGAGCGCGTAACGAACTCGGTCAGGCCGACATTCGACAAGGCGGCCGCACGTGCGATCACGGCTTTCGCTTCGGGCGGAATCCGGAAATCGATTCGACCGTTATCACCGACGTTGCGAGGCATGGCTATCTCCTTTGTCTGCTATTATATGGTACGGATTGAATCCGTACCATATAAATCCTGTCGCTTTAGCCTCACGGGCATGTGAGGAGCGCGCTGGGCCAAATCTGTTACCGCACCACCAGCACCGCAATCTCCGTGTAGGACAGCACTTCCGCCGTCTGGCTGCCGAGAAGCAGCTTGCCCAGTCCGCGACGGCCGTGCGAGGCCATGACGATCAGGTCGCAGCGCAGGGCCTGCGACAGTTCCAGGATGGCTTCGGCGGGCCGCTTGTCCTCGACATGGACCACCTCCGCGGCCACGCCAACGGCGTCCGCCGACGCCTTGCATTTGGCGAGCACTTCCTTGGCATAGCGGCCTGCCTCTTCCTTGTAGGCGACGAGCTCATCGCCGGCGGCATAGCCGGCCATGGCGCCGCCCCAGGCGAAGATCGGGAATGGTTCCGAGACGGTAACGAAGGTGACGGAAGCGCCGAGGTCCTTGGCCAATGTCAGGCCGTGGGCAACGCCCTTGTCGGCCAGTTCCGATCCGTCCGTGGCGATGAGCAGATGTTTGTACATGATGATCTCGACTTGTTGTGCAAGGGCCCGTGCCCTTGTGGTGGCGGGAGCCTTGTAGAGGCTGGCCTTGATATAGTTGCGGCACCAGGATGATCACAGGGCCGGCCCGCCGCGGATCAAGGCCAGGCGACCACGCAGTTTTGTACCAAGCGGATTCCCCTTTGCCGCATCGTCGCTTAAGGTGCCGGACCACATCGAAAGGCATCTCATGAGCAGCGTGTATCCCCAAATCCATCTGGTCCGGCATGGCGAGACGGCATGGAGCCTTTCGGGGCAGCATACCGGCCGCACCGACATGCCGTTGACCCCGGTTGGCGAGGCCGCCGCGCGGGGCGTCGCGGATAGGCTCAAGGGCCTGTCCTTTTCGGCCGTATGGTCGAGCCCGTCGCAGCGCGCCTACAACACCAGCGTATTGGCCGGCTTCGGCGCGCAGAGCGTCAAGAAAGACGATCTGCAGGAGTGGGACTATGGCGCCTATGAGGGGCTGACGACAAAACAGATCCTGGCCGAGCGCCCCGGCTGGAATGTGTTTCGCGATGGTTGTCCAAAGGGCGAGATGGCGGCCGATGTGGGCGCGCGGGCCGACAGGATCATTGACGGGTTACGCAAGGCCAATGCCGACATGTTGGTGTTTTCCAGCGCGCATTTTTTGCGCGTGCTGGCGGCGCGCTGGATCGGGCTGCCGCCCGAAGGCGGCGCGCTGTTCGTGCTCGATACGGCAAGCATCAGCGTGCTCGGCTACGAGCATGATCTGAGCGAGCCGGTCATCCGGAAATGGAACCAGAAGTAGTGCGGCATCGGCCGGCGGTACCGCTCCGCCCTACCTGTCGAATTTCCTGATCGCCTCGGCGGTTACCGGCGTGAAGAAATTCACCAGATTGCCATCGGGGTCGCGAAACAGCAGCGAGCGATTACCCCAGGGCATTGTGGTCGGCTTTTGCACCGTTACATCCCTGAGTAGGTCCGAGAGCCTGGCGAATTCAGCATCGACGTCGCCGACGCGGAACTCAAGGATGACGGTGTGGTTGTCGGCGGGGCGGGCGATGTCGTCGCCGAACAGCATCAAGGTGCGCGTGCTGCCGATTGCCAACGTGCAGGCAGGTGTCGCGAGTTCGGCGAAGTCTTCTGTGTACATAGTCACGGGCATGCCGGTGATCTCGCCATAGAAGCGCACGAGACGCTGGACGTCCGACGTGATGATGCGGACAGAGACGAAATTCATTTGTTTTGCTCCTGGATTGCTGGAGCCGCGGCCCGGCCCATGAGTCACCTATAGGCCAGGCCTCCTGACAGCTTCCTGTCAGGAGGTGGCGCGGATGCAAGGCCGCCGACATCGACGATACGCGGGGCTCACCCCGCCAGCAGCTCCAGTTCCTCCGGCGTCAAATGCCGTGCCGTACCCTTGGCGAGGTCGCCGAGCGGCAGGCGGCCGATAGCGATGCGGATGAGGCGCAGAACCTCGACGCCGTGCGCGGCGAGCAGGCGACGGATGTGGCGGTTACGGCCTTCGTCGAGGACGATCTCCAGCCAGGCGGTGCGGCCGCCGCTGCGCAAAAGTTCGATCGAACTGACGCTCAGGGTCTCGCCATCGACGGTCACGCCGGCGCGGAATTTGTCCAGCATCGCTGCGTCCGGCACCATGCCGATCTGCACGTGATAGGTCTTGGGCAAATGCGAGGCCGGATCCATCAGCCGGTTGGCAAACCGGGTGTCGTTGGTCATCAACAGCAGGCCTTCGCTCGCCTTGTCGAGGCGACCGACCGGGGAGACGAAGGGCAGGTCGAGCCCTTCCAGGCAGGCATAGACGGTGTCGCGTTGTTGCGGGTCGTCGCGGGTGGTGACCAGCCCGCGCGGCTTGTTGAGGACGAGATAGACCTTGCGCTCGGCAACCACCGGCCTGTCGTCGACAACGATGCGGTCGCGGTCGAGGTCGACGCGCAGGGCTGCATCGCGCACGACCTTGCCGCCGACACGCACGCGGCCTTCGGCGATCAGCACCTCGGCCTGCGTGCGAGAGCACAGGCCGAGCTTCGACAGCGCCCGGTTCAGGCTGACGCCGGGCGCCGCCTGCCTGCCGCTTTGTCGTGTCTGCCGTGGTGTCATGCTGCCGTCTGTGCTGGTGGAGCCGACAAATGCCACGGGCTGCAATGGCTTCGCAAGACGCGCTGCTGCAATCGTGCGCAAGGCAAGGGGGCAGTGGCGGCATCCGCGGTTCTTGGACCGGCGATATTGTCGCCGCCGCATCCGCGATAAACCTGCTTCGCTTGAGTGAGTCTCTCGACATCTCGCCGATCACCAAGACCGTCGTCATCAGTGCCGAGCCGGCCAAGGTCTGGCGGATACTGACGATGCCAGAAATGATCCCGCAATGGATGTCCGACGAGGAGTTGACTGTCAGCCTGCAAGGGCATGCCGGCGGCGCGATCGTGATGCGCGGACTGCTGCACGGAATGCCGTTCGAGAACCATGGCACCATCCGCGCTTTTGAGCCGGAAAAGAGCTTCGCGTACGGCTACTGGAGCACGCTGTCGGCCTCGCGGCTGGCGGACGTGCCCGAAAACCACACCGTGGTCAGCTTCGATCTGGCGCCGATGGATGGGGGGACGAAGCTGACGCTGACGCTCAGCGACTTCGCCGAACCGGCGATCCGTCCGCATGCCAATCTCTACTGGGGGCCGACCTTGCAAATCCTGAAAGCGGTCTGCGAGCGCGCTTGAGGGCGGGCGTCATCCCCGCGGACGGGCCGTCCGGCCCTTACTCTTTGGGGTGTCGGGCGAGAGCCAGCGCGCGAATACGGTCGGCGACGGCGCTGTCGACCGGGTTGTAGACGGTCAGGCTCAGATCCGGCCGGCCGTCGACCGCGAAGCCCGAATATTCCAGTTCGATATCACCGAGTTCCGGGTGCTTCAGGCGCTTTGTCCCGTCGCCGTGGCTGAGCACGTCGTTTTCGCGCCACAGCGCGTCGAATTCCGGGCTGGCGCTGCAGAGTTCGTCGACGAGCTCGCGCACCTCGGAGACAGCGCCGGCGCGTGCCGCATCGGCACGGAACGAAGCGACCACGAAACGGGCCAGGTTTTTCCAATCGTGCTGCTTGGCGCGGATGACGGGGCGCAGGAACATGAAACGCAGGATGTTGCGCTCGCCTTCGGGCAGGGCGCTGTAGTCGGTCAGCACGACCCGCGCGGCGCGGTTCCAGGCAACGACGTCCCAGGTGGCGGTCCTGACTATGGCGGGGCTGGCATCGAGCGTGTCGATGAGGCGCTGCAGCCGGGGGCTGACGCCCTCGTCGCCTCTGTAGCGGACCTCGGGCGGGCGCCCCAGCCCGAGCATGAAAAGATGTTCGCGTTCCGCCTCGGTCAGCAGCAGCCCCTTGGCGATGCGATTGAGGACATCGGCCGAGGGTGCGCCGCCGCGGCCCTGCTCCAGCCATGTGTACCAGGTCGGGCTTATGTTGGCGCGCTGGGCGACCTCTTCCCGGCGCAGTCCCGGCGTGCGTCGGCGGCCCGAAAAGCCGAAGGAAGCCGGATCGAGCCGCGTGCGCCGGTCTTTGAGGAACGCTGCCAGCGAGCCGGCGGGATTGGAGGGCATCCTGTTAGTCATTATACCATGATAAGATCACTACTTTAATAGGATATATAGACCAGCAATATTACGCAGGCAACTAGTGCAGGAGATTTTGCATGCGTATCTTTCTCACCGGCGCGACCGGTTTCATCGGTTCGGCGCTGGTTCCCGAACTCGTCAAGGCGGGCCACCAGGTGGTCGGCGTGACCCGCTCCGACGCCGGCGCCGAGGCGCTGGCTGCCGCTGGTGCCGAGGTGCACCGGGGGACCCTCGAAGATCCCGAGGGGCTGCGCGACGGCGCGGCCAAGGCGGAGGCTGTGATCCACACGGCGTTCGACCACGATTTTTCGCGGTTTGCCGAAAATTGCGAAAAGGACAAGCGCGTCATCGCCGCACTCGGCGCCGCGCTGGCCGGCTCCGACCGGCCGCTGGTGATCACCTCCGGGGTCGGCATGGGCAGCCCCGGGCATGGCGAACTGGCGATCGAGGACGTCTTCAATCCCGACCACCCCAATCCGCGCATCGCCTCGGAGCTGGCCGGCAATGCCTTGCTGGACGCCGGCATCAATGTGTCGGTGGTGCGGCTGCCGCAGGTCCACAATCCGGTCAAGCAAGGGCTTATCACGCCGCTCATCGAAATCGCGCGTGAAAAAGGCGTCTCGGCCTATGTCGGCGAAGGCCGCAACCGCTTCTCCGCGGGCCATCTCCTCGACGCCGCGCGGCTTTACCGGCTGGCCGTGGAAAAGCGGCAGCCGGGCGCGCGCTATCACGCTGTCGGCGAAAAAGGCGTCGAGGTGCGGGCCATCGCCGAGGCGCTTGGCCGGGGCCTGAAATTGCCGGTCGTTTCCATCGCGCCTGAAAGAGCGGCGGAGCATTTCGGCTGGATGGCGATGTTCGCGCCGATGGATCTGCCGGCCTCCAGCGCGCTGACACAGGCACGATTGGGCTGGCACCCGACCGGCCCGACGCTGATCGCCGATCTCGATGCCATGCGGTATTGATGCGCCTAGCAACGTTTGAGGTGAGCCGAAGTCTCTGAACCTCGTCATCCCTGGGCGAAGCAGGAGCGCAGCTCCGTCGCGGAGACCCTGGGATCCATGCCGCGACCTTCATCATAGGGTGCAGCGGAGCAGAATTCTGCACCGCTGCGGGGCTTCCAAGTCCCGGCATGGATCCCGGGGTCTGCGCTGCGTCGCTTCGCTCCTTGCTCCGCCCCAGGATGACGACTTCTCGGGATCATGCTCCAGGGCTGACCGCGTAGCGCAGATGGACGAGCCCATGCGCCAAGGCCTCGCAGCTCTTCAGGGACAACTGCATCTTGCCCGGCAGGCCACTGTCGCCGAACTCGACGAAGGCCTGGTTCCCGGCGCGCCCGTCGAGCGCGGGCGCGACGAGAAGGCTCAGCTCATCGACGAGCCCAGCCGCAAGGAAGGAACCGTTGATGCCGGCACCGCCCTCGAGCAGCAACCGGCGGATGCCGAGTTCGCTGCCGAGCACCTCGAGCATCGCCGCGAGATTGATGTCCGCCGCTTCCGACACGATATAGGATACGCCGTCGGCGGCGAGCTCGGCCAGGTGGCTGTCGGCGACATCATGCCCAAGCAGCACCACGACATGGTCGCCGCCGATGTCGGGTTTGGAAAAATGAAGCTTGCCCGAGACATCGAGCGCCACGGCATAACTGCCCGCATCCCTTTGCGCGAAATGATAGGGCCGGTCGACCTTGCCGGCATTGGCCGGCGGATGCGCGCCGGCCTTGCTCATCTCGGCCATGGTGACGCGGCCGACGATCCAGGCGTCAGCCGCGAGATCATTGTGGATATGCTCGTAGAGGCTCGACCACTCCGCCCGGGTCCCGTCCGGACTTGTCGTGTAGCGGCTTGGATGAAGGCTGCCGTCGAGTGATGCGAGCATATGGCAGATGATTTGCGGCTTCATCGGGTCACGCCGCTTCAAGCGCCATCACTTTTTCAGCGGCCTTTGCGAGAAACCCGGATCGGGTATAGCCATGAGCTTCGGCAAAGGCATCGATCCTTTGGAGAATGTCGTCCGGAAGCGTCACGTTGATACGCACTGTTTTCCTGGTCTGGGTCTGGGCCGAGACCAGGATTGCAACACCGTCGCGATTATCGGCGTCCGCCATCACAGCCTCCAAACTGGAGGGTTCAGGAACAGCCCCGCCATCCTCGACCAACCCTTCGATGTGGAGGGCGAGGGCCTCTTCAGCCATGGACCGGGCGTCATCCAGATCCTTGCCGGCGGTAATCACGCCTGGGAAATCAGGGAAAGACACACCGAAGTCGCTGTCGGCATCCTTATGGATAAGTCCGATATACTGCTTCATGGCCGTCACCTCAGTTTCAGTCCAGATTGTTTTTCGATGCTGCGCAGGGTGCCTATTGGAATATCGCGCTTGGGACGAGGGACGGTGACCCGCCCTAGCCTGTCGCGGTGTTTGAATTGCGCATGACTGCCCCTTCGGGCAACTTCAACCCACCCATCAGCTTCCAACAGGCGGATAATGTCGGCGCTTTTCATGTGTATTTATACACATTTAATGATGGCTTTTCAACAAGGAATATGAAGTCAGTCAACGCCAAATAGGCCGCAGGAGGCGAAGCGCCGTGTCTACTGTGCTGGGAAGCATGCCGCACGATCCAAAAATCCGACAATTCCGATAATTTGCCGGACGGCGCTGTTATATCGAGGTTGCACAAATGGTTGGCGCTGGGTTAGCATCCCTGTGCAGGCGTCGGTGGGAGGCTCTTTTTACAGCGGCGGCCAGCTGGAGCGGCATGCGTTTTCGGGCGCAGGGAGGATGCTCCACACTTTGAACCGACGCATGATCCTTCCTGAAACCGATCCGGTTTTCGGGCGTGCGTCCTTGTGGAGGAGGATCCCATGAACAGACGTGAATTCCTGCTGTCGTCCGCGGCTTTCGGCGCCATGATGGTTGCCGCGCCCTCGGTGTTTGCGCAGGACAAGCTCACCATCCTTGGCTCGGTGCCCAGTCTCGGCTTTCCGTTCTTCGTGCACATGCTGAACGAGATCAAGGCGGAAGCCGCCACGCAAGGCGTCAATCTGACCGAAAGCGACGGCCAGAACTCGGCCACCAAGCAGACCGCCGACATCGAGGCCGCCCTGGTGCAGAAGGTCAACGCCATCGTCATCTCGCCGCTCGACGTCAACGCACTGGCGCCGGCCATCGAGGAAGCGGTCAAGGCCGGTGTTCCCGTAGTGACGATCGACCGCCGCGTCGACGGCGTCGAGGGCATCCTCGCGCATGTCGGCGCCGACAATGTGAAGGGCGGCGAGGCGGAAGCCAACGCCGTGGTGGCGGCGTTCCCGAACGGCGCCAAGCTGTTCCATCTGCAGGGCCAACCCGGTGCCGGCCCGGCGATCGACCGCAACAAGGGCGTGCACAATGTGCTCGATCCCTTGAAGGACAAGTATCAGATCGTCTTCGAGCAGACCGCCAACTTCGCCCGCGCCGAGGCGCTGTCGGTGACTGAGGCCGGCCTTGCCGCCAACGGCAAGCCCGACGCCATCGTCTGCGCCAATGACGACATGGCGCTCGGCGCCATGGAGGCCTGCGCCGCTCGCAACTTCACCGACGTCAAGATCTACGGCTTCGATGCACTGCCGGAAGCGCTGGTCGCGGTGCGCGACGGCAAGCTTGCGGGCACCGTCGAGCAGTTTCCCGGCGAGCAGTCGCGCACCGCGGTGCGCATCGCGGTGGCCTTTGCCAAGGACAAGACCGAGCCGCAGGAGAAGCTGGTGCTTTTGACGCCGATCGTCATCGGCAAGGACAATCTCGACAAGGCGGAGAGGATTGGCGAGACGAAGTAGGGCGATTTGGCGGGGATCGGCCGATTGGCAAAGCCGGTGGGACAGCACCCCCCTCTGTCCTGCCGGACATCTCCCCCGCAAGCGGGGAGATTGGCTGTCCGTCCTGCTTTCGCCAATCTCCACACCGCAGGAAAAGCGCTACCAGCAAAGCTGCCGATCTCCCCCCTGTTTGGACCGGAGACATCGCGAACAGGTGTGCGAGGACATCGCGAACAGTTTTGTCACTTATCGTCTGCAGAGGTTGAGGTCGACTGTTTCTATTTTCTGATGTCTGAAGAAGGCTTGGAAGACGC
>NZ_RZRV01000045.1:0-48329 GCF_004023085.1 Mesorhizobium sp. M7A.F.Ca.US.010.02.1.1
AGAGCCTCAAGGCCAGCATCGAGGATTACATCCACTACTACAATCATGATCGCATCAAACTGAAACTGAAAGGGCTGAGCCCTGTGCAATACAGAACCCAGCCCTTAAATCTGCCGCCACCTTAAACTGTCCAACTTTAAGGGGTCAGTTCACAAGGCCGGGTTCTCAGAAACAACAACGATGACAGCAGGCCTCAGCTCACCTTGACCTTGGACGCCTCGTCCTCGGCCAGCTTCTGCTGGAACATCTGGGCGAAGTCGATCGGGTCGAGCATCAGCGGCGGGAAGCCGCCATTGCGGGTTGCCTCGGCGATGATCTGCCGGGCGAACGGGAACAAAAGGCGCGGGCATTCGATGAACAGGATCGGCAGCATGTGCTCCTGCGGAAAGCCTGCGATGGCGAACACGCCGCCATAGACCAGCTCGACATTGAACAGCACTTCCTGGTCGAAGGACGCCTTGGCGTTCAGCGTCAGATTGACGTCGAACTGCTTGTCGGAGAGCGGGTTGGCGTTGACGTTGACGTTGATGGCGATGCCCGGCGCCTTGTCGCGGCCGCGCAGCGAATTCGGCGCGCCGGGGCTTTCGAACGACAGGTCCTTCACATATTGCGCCAGAACGTTGAGCGACGGCTGCGCCGCATTGCCGTTTCCGTTGGCTGCGCCGACCGGCGCGTCATCCTTGCTGGCCATAAGCCTTGTCCTCTTGCCTGGGCAGCGTCGCTGACCGAATTGAAATCGGGCGTTCGCTACCATGGCGGGGATGACAAGACAAGGTTTGCCGCCTTGCTTCTCGGCTGCGGATATAGATGGGACGGCGCCCTAATCGTCCTTCAGGCGGCGCCACGGCGAGTTGTGATCCGGGCCGCGCTTCAGATCGTCCTCGCGCGAATAGTCGCCGTCTTCGAGGTCGATGACCCTGTCGCGCTGGCGGCTGCGAAAACCGCCGGTCGAGAAATCGGTGGCGACGACAATACGGCCCTTGAACCGGTTCCAGGCAAAGTCGCGCAATGGCGGCAGGAACAGAAGCAGGCCGATGATGTCTGATATGAAGCCGGGGATGATCAGGAGGATCGCCGCAACCACGATCATGGCGCCGTGCGCAAGGTGGCGGCTTGGGTTCTGGCCGGCGGCCATCTCGGTGCGGATGCGGGCCATGACACCAAAGCCCTGGTACCGGAGCAAAAGCACGCCGGCGATGCTCGAGGCCAGCACGAGGCCGACCGTCGCCAGCGCGCCGACCTCACGGCCGACGATGACGAAACCGGCGATTTCCAGCAGCGGAAGCGCGAGGAGAAAGAAGGGAAGCAGCGAAATGCGCAAGTCTTGCCAACCTTTTTTCGATTGTTATGACGTTTCGATTGTTTTGGCCGCCAGTTGGCAATCGCCGCTGGCACTGAGGCTGTTAGATAGGTATGCCTGCCTTTGATTTGAATGATTGCGCCTTGCGTTCTATATGCTTTGAATGTTGAACGCTATGCGACCGTGGCCATTAGGCCTGACGGTCCGGCCACAGGGCAGGGATTGATTGGCGGAAGATATGGGATTCTTCGACTTCGGCACGATTTTCTTCCTGATTGCGGCGGTGGTCATCTTTTTCCAGCTGCGCAATGTGCTGGGCCGCCGCACCGGCAGCGAACGGCCGCCCTTCGATCCCTATTCGGCGGCTCGCACCGGCGACAAGGATGCCGCCCAGAAATCAGAAAATGTCGTCTCGCTGCCGCGCAAGCGCCCGCCAGGCGAGCCGGCTCCCGACACCTATGCCGCGATCGACGCTTTCGCCAAGCCCGATACCGACCTCAACAAGGGCCTGCGCACGATCAAGGACAATGATCCGTCCTTCGAGCCGAAGGGTTTCGTCGACGGCGCCAAGATGGCTTACGAGATGATCGTCATGGCCTATGCCGACGGCGATCGCAAAACGCTGAAGAACCTGTTGTCGCGCGAGGTCTATGACGGTTTTGTCGCCGCCATCGGCGAGCGCGAGGCCAAGGCGGAAAAGATCCAGTCCTCCTTCGTCGGCATCGACAAGGCCGACATCGTCTCGGCCGAGATGAAGGGCGGCGAGGCGCATGTCACGCTGCGCATCATCAGCGAGCTGATTTCGGCGACCCGCGACAAGGCCGGCGCGGTCATCGACGGCGACCCGGAAACCGTCGCAGAGGTCAAGGATGTCTGGACCTTCGCCCGCGACACGCGCTCGCGCGACCCGAACTGGAAGCTCGTCGCCACCGAGGAAGAAGACTAGTTCGGAAACACGCGGCGAGGCTCCGGTGTCGCTATCGCCTCTTTTTGTCGAGAAAGCCTTCGGCGACCTGCCCGGCTGGGGAGATGACGACCATTCGGCGGCTTTCGCCGCCTTTCGCCGCTCGGCCTTCCATGTCCTGACCAAACCCTATCGCAGTGGTGCGCTCGGCATCGACTTCGACGCCTTTGCCGATGCCTACGCCAAGGCCCGGACCGTTTCGCCGGCGAATCAGTCGCCGACCCGCGGGGAAGCCCGCGCCTTCTTCGAGCGCCATTTCGTCCCGGCGCTTATCCCCGCCGAACATGCCGGCGCCGGGCTCGTCACTGGTTTCTATGAGCCGCAGGTCGAGGCGTCACCGGTGCGCACGGATCGGTTTTCGGTGCCGTTGCTGTCGCGCCCGGCCGATCTCGTCGATATCGACGAGAGCAACCGGCCGCCCGGCCTGGATCCCTACCTCGCTTTCGCGCGCCAGACGCCGAGCGGGCCGGTCGAGTATCCCGACCGTGGCGAGATCGAGCGTGGCGCGCTCGACGGCAAGGGTCTGGAAATCGCCTGGCTGGCCGACAAGGTCGATGCCTTCTTCATTCACGTGCAAGGTGCCGCACGCCTCGCCATGACCGACGGCCGGCTTGTCCGCGTCACCTATGCCGCCAAATCCGGCCAGCGCTTCACCGGATCCGGCAAGATCTTGAGCGAGCTTGGCGAGATCCCGCTGGAGAAGGTGACGATGCAGTCGATCCGCGCCTGGTTCAAGGCGCATCCGGGCCGCGTCGACGAGATCCTGCGGCAGAACCGCTCTTACATCTTCTTCCGCGAGGCCGATGTCGAGGACGCGGCCCTTGGCCCGATCGCCGCCGCCAAGGTGCCGCTGACGCCGGGCCGCTCGATCGCCGTCGACCGCCTGCTGCATACATTCGGCACGCCTTTTTACATCGACGCACCGACGCTGACTGCTTTCGACGCAGAACCGTTCCGCCGGCTGATGATCGCGCAGGACACCGGCTCGGCCATCACCGGGTCCGCGCGGGGCGACCTGTTCGCCGGTTCGGGCGATGCCGCGGGCGAGATCGCCGGCGTGGTCCGCAATGCCGCGGATTTTTATGCGCTGATCCCGCGCGCGCTCGTTGCAGGTGCGGTCCGATGACCCGGCGCCCGGACAAGCTCAGCGAGGACGACCGGGTTCTGTGGAACCTGGTGGCGCGCACGGCCAAGCCGCTGAAGGGCAAATTTGCCGTCGACATCCCTGAAATCCCTGCCGAGGTCAGGCCAAGTCAGCCGCAACCGGTTCAGCCCATGGCCAATCCCGGGGCAGCCAAACCAAAGACGCAGCATGTCGCGCATGCGCTCGACGAACCGACCTTGGACAAGCTGTCGAAGGGCCGGCTGCCGATCGAGGGCCGCGTCGATCTGCACGGCCTGACCCAGGACGAGGCCTATTCGCTGCTGTTTTCATTCCTGCACCGGGCGCATGCCGGCGGCGTCCGCTATGTCCTGGTCATCACCGGCAAGGGCTCGTCCTCCGGCGGCGATGGCGTGTTGCGGCGCGCGGTACCGGCCTGGCTGTCGACGCCCGCCTTCCGGCCGCTGGTCTCCAGCCACGACCATGCCGCCCGCAATCATGGCGGTTCGGGTGCGCTCTATATCCGCCTGCGGCGGGCGCGCCTGTGAGGAGCTCTATCATGAGGGTGGGGACATGACCCCGTTCGGAGAGAAGCTGCGGACGCTTAGGAGCGAACGCGGTGTCCGCCAGAAGGACATGGCGGCGGCGATCGGCGTCAGCGCCGCCTATCTATCGGCGCTCGAACATGGCAGGCGCGGTGCCCCGACCTGGACGCTGATCCAGAAGATCATCGGCTATTTCAACATCATCTGGGACGATGCCGAGGAACTGGCGCGGCTGGCCGAGGCCTCGCATCCGCGTGTAAAACTCGACACGTCGGGTCTTTCCCCCGCCGCCACCGAGCTTGCCAATCTGCTGGCGGAAAACATCGAGAAACTCGACGAAACCGAGCTCCGCCGCATCACCGCATCGATCCGCGCGGCGTTAAACCAGCGGCCGTAGTCCGACGATCCGAGCGTGATGCAAGTTCGCCTGCTTCAGAAGGAAACTGCCCGCCGGCGGACCGCCAGCGGGCACAGTGGTGAGATCACTTCTTGCCGGCCGTGCCGCCATTTCCGCCCCGGCCGTGATCGCCATTGCCGCCATGGCCATTGTTTCCGCCACCCAGGCAGTCCGACGCCCCGGCATCACCGCAACAGCGGCCGGCCCAGAGGTCGTTGAGGTTGGTTTTGGCACAGCTGGTGGTGGTCTGATCGGCCATGGCGGATCCGGCCATGCTCGACACCGCGAGAGCGGCAAGAAGGGTATTTCGCAGAAAAGCAGTCATCTGAAGTCTCCATGGTTGGTTTCGGTTCACGGCTGTGTGTCGCAGGCCGGAGCGAAATGGTTCACGGAGAAATATAACTTCTGTCATCTACGAGCGAAGCGGGCACGCAGACCCAAGGATCAGATGGGCCGTCAGGCGTTTGGTTGGAGTTTGCCAGCGACCGGGGTGTACTCCCGATATCTCATGGCTCTGCCGGGCAGCCCTCATCGGCAAAGAGTATCACGGTTCGTCGATGACGACGCAACTTGTGCGACATCCGACGAAAAGCCTGCAGGCTCTTCTGTACCAGCCATGGCCTACTTCTCCCCGGAAAACGCGGTACACTATGGGTGGCGAGTGCAGGCGCATCGACTAGACTAGATCCCTTGGGATAAAAGACTTGGGTTTGAATACAGAGACCCGGGAACATCTGATAGGATTTCAGACTGTCAGCTATCCCACATCCGGGGTTGAACTTCACATGGTCGACGGCATCCGAGAATACCCGCGTGATCAATAGAAGGCGCTCGGCTGTCGACCTCGAGAGGATGTACCCGCCGGACCCGAATGCGAAGCCGCGAAGAAGCCCCAATTTGAAGTCTCCAGACAGCAGCTTGACAGCGCGGTCAAGCCATACCCCCCGTCCAGCAATCGCCTCGATCTTTACGATGTCCGCGCCTGCTGGAATCCATGTGGTGTCATCGCCAAGAAACAGATCCGCATGCCTGGACATCAACACGTCGTCCTCGAAAACACAGCCGTAGGGGTCTGCTTCCGAGGCGATCCTTTCCCAACACCGGCGATGGCTCAAGAAGCAGCCTACCTCTTCCGGCGTCATTGTGGCCGCCCCGAAAACGGGCTTGTAGACATCGGAGATGTCGGTCGGGCTCAGCAGTCGTCCGTCCACCGCCGAGACTCGCTCGAAGCTAAGCCCGACAGACGCGAATCGATCAGTCATCCGCACCAGTCTATCGGAACTGCGGTCCAGGTTGATCACATAGGATCTCATTGATTATTCTCGTTTGCCAGGAGCACGCACCAGCTCATCAGCGATGAACTTTTTGCGCCGGTTGTCAGTGAGGATGATATTGAGGAAGTGGAGCGATCGAGCGTGGCCTAGAGTCGCCGTGACGGAGCTTCGCTCTTGCTTCGCCCTAGGATGACGAAGCGATGGATGCTTCCGGCAAACGCCGTATTACTGCACCGCGCCGACCAGAACCTGCTGGCCACCGCGGATCGAGACCCAGCGGCCGGTGTTGTCGATCGCCTGCCGCTTGAGGAAGCGGTAACCGGTCGCGTCCCATGGTTTGACCTTGTCGGTCAGATTGTCGAGCACATAGTCGCCCTCGTCGGTGCGCACCGTCAGCACGGCGTGACCCTCGCCGTCGGGCTTGCGCACGACGGTGATCAGAAGATCGGCAAGCGAGATGCTCATGCGCGAAAGCTGGCGCCGCTTTTCCAGCACATAGTCCTCGCAATCGCCGACGCCCTTGTCGGGATAGGCCCAGACCTCGTCCTTGCCGTAGATATCCATGTCGCTCATCGGCTTGACGGCGGCGTTGACCCTGGCGGTGACATTGAGAAGCTTGCGCATCAGCCCGTCGCTCATCGGAGCCGGCGCCAGATTGGTCGGGCGGATCGAGCACTCGCCCGGATGCAGCTTGCAGAAATCATAGTGGCCGATCGGCTGCGAGGTGAGCCCCCCGGTCGCCATCGCTCCACCCGCCAAAGCCGGTGCCACCCAGCCCGCCGTCATTGCCAGCCCGGCCGCCACATACACGCGCAGCCGTCGCGCCATCGATGAGGAAATCATTGTCCCCGCTCACCCTTTGTTATTAACGAAAGGTTAAGGGGGATTTACAGTCCGTGTCAATTACGACGACGGTCGGATTGTCGGCATGGTTACCCGAGGGGCTGGACAGCGGCACTTGTGCAACAGAATCGGCCAGCCAGTCGGCTTTTACCGTCCAATTTCACGGTTTATCGCCGTTAAGCTTGGTTTATGCAGGTCATCTTCCCAAAACCCCGCAATTTTGGGCGGCCTTGCATTATCTCTTGGCGGCGCGGACCAGCTTCGGTTTCACCGCGACACGCTCCTGGCGGCCATAGCTGGTGATGAAGTCGACGATGCGCGGCACGATTTCGGAACGGAAGCGCGAACCGTTGAACACGCCGTAATGGCCAACCGCCGGCTGCATGTAGTGGGCATGCCTGTCTGCCGGGATGTTGGGGCACAGATCATGCGCCGCCTTGGTCTGGCCAAGGCCCGATATGTCGTCGTTTTCGCCTTCGACCGTGAACAGCGCGACGTTGCGGATCGCCGACGGATCAATCCTGGTGCCGCGATGCGTCATCTCGCCCTTGGGCAAGGCCTGGCGCACGAAGACCGTGTCGACGGTCTGCAGGTAGAATTCCGCCGTCAGGTCCATGACGGCAAGATACTCGTCGTAGAAATCCCGGTGCTTCTCGGCATTGTCGCCATCATGCTTCACCAGATGCATGAAGAAGTCCTTGTGAGCGATGATGTGGCGGTCGAGGTTCATGCTCATGAAGCCGGACAGCTGCAGGAAGCCTGGATAGACCTCGCGGCCGAAGCCCGGCACCGGCCAGGGCGCCTGCATCACGACATTGTCGCGGAACCAGTCGATGCCCTTTTCCTGCGCCAGCAGATTGACCGCGGTCGGGTTGCTGCGGGTGTCGATCGGGCCGCCCATCAAGGTCATGGTCGAGGGCACGAAGGGGTCGCCCTTGGTTTCCATCAGCGCCACGGCGGCCAGCACCGGCACGGAAGGCTGGCACACCGCCATCACATGCGTGTCCGGCCCCAGCGTGTGCAGCATGTCGATGACATAGTCGATGTAGTCGTCGAGATCGAATTGGCCGTCGGCAAGCGGCACCATGCGGGCATCGACCCAGTCGGTGATGTGCACGTCGGCATAGGGTAGCATGGCTTCGACCGTGCCGCGCAGCAGCGTCGCATAGTGGCCCGACATCGGCGCCACGATCAGAAGCTTCGGATCGGGCTTGCGTCCGGCGGGGACCGTGCGCTCGAAGCGGACGAGATTGCAGAACGGCTTCGACCAGACGGTCTTTTCAGTGACCTCGACGCTCTTCCAGTCGACCACGGTCTTGGTCAGGCCGAAGGCCGGCTTGCCGTAGCGGCGCGTGGTGCGCTCGAACAGTTCGGCCGTCGCCGCGATCGAACGGCCCCATTGCGTGTGGGAAAACGGATTGAGCGGATTGGAGTAAAACATCCGCACCGCGTCGGCATAGAGGCGCGCCGGCTGCAGGGCGGCGTGGTTCATCTCATAGAGCTGGTAGAACATCGAGAACCCCGCTGCTGCCTGCGACCGAAGGGACGGCGAGCCGCGCCGAGCCCTAGATGTCTCGCGGGGAAGTTAACAACTAATTGCTGCGATGCAATACGTCACGCGGCGTGACCAATGCTTCTTTGGTTCAAGACCGTGGAAATCGGGGCCGAACGATGCGAGCCGGCTCAGTGTGCGACTGCGAAATGTGTAGGCAATGTGTCCGGCCTATGTTGCCGGACACAGAAAACTCTAGACGCGCGCCATGCACACGGAAGTATGGCCGGAGCCGATGAAGCCGAGCTGGCCGGCCGCACCCTTCGACAGGTCGAGCACGCGTCCCTTGATGAACGGACCGCGATCGTTGATGCGCACGACGACGCTGCGGCCGTTGTTCTTGTTGGTCACCCTGAGCTTGGTGCCGAAAGGCAAGGTGCGATGCGCGGCGGTCAGCGCTGACGGGTTCATGCGCTCGCCCGATGCGGTCTTGGAGTGCAGGGCGTACCATGAGGCGCGGCCGCACTGGGCGGCGGCGGTCGCCGAAGAAGCGCCGACCATGAGGCCAGCAGCGATCGTTACCGCGACAAGCGCGGTCTGTTTTGGGTTCTTCATATTTGGGGGATGGCTCCGTTTTTGACAGACCCCAGCCGTTAGGTGCCAAATAAGGCGCGAAATGCGGCAGTCATCTGGCGGTTCCGTGGCAATGGCACACGTTTGGAGTCGCTAGGTAACAGTCTGTCAGGGATCTTCCGGCACGCGATGATCAATCAATGATGATCTTTGTCCTGCTGCCAGGCATCCGTTTGACAAGATCGAACATTAATATCCAAGTAGAGTCCGGCACAGTCGGGCCACTTCCTTCGGCTCTTTTATCGCGGCCCCGATGCTGCAACCAATCGACTTCAAAAGGGAGATCCGGCAATGAGGTCGACCAAAAATCTGCTGGCGTTGATTGTGCTTGCCGTCGGCGCGCTGTGGTCGCTGCAAGGCACCGGCGTGGTCGGCGGCAGCTTCATGACCGGCCAGTCGCAATGGCTCTATATCGGCGTCGTCACCATGCTGGTCGGGCTGGTGGATTGGTGTGGGCGAACCGGTAGGGGTGAGCTGCAGAACGCGAGGCGGCGATCCTTGGGGGGCGCTGTCCCGCCGACGTCTCGAAGCTAGCCTCTTCCCCCAACAACCCTACCCGAACAGCCGGTCCAAGATCTTGCCCTCCAGCCGGGCCAACTCGACCGAACCGCGCCGGCGCGGCCGTTCCACGGGCACATCCAGATCAAGCGCGATCCGGCCTTCGCTGATCACCACGACCCGATCGGCCAGCGCGACGGCTTCGGCGACATCATGCGTGACCAGCACAGCCGTGAACTTCTGCGCGATCCAGATGCGTTCCAGAAGCTGCTGCATCTCGATGCGGGTCAGGGCGTCGAGTGCGCCGAGCGGCTCGTCGAGAGCCAGGATCTGCGGGTGGCCGACCAGCGCGCGGGCCAGCGCCACGCGCTGCTTCTGACCCCCGGACAGCACCGAAGGCCATTCGTCGGCCCGATCGGCAAGCCCGACCTCGCCGAGAATGTCGAGCGCGCGTTGCCTTGCCTCCGCGCCGGAAGCAATCCCGGTCAGCCCGACCTCGACGTTTTTCACCACGCTGGCCCAGGGCAGGAGCCGTGGCTCCTGGAACATGAAGCGCGT
The DNA here is from genome assembly GCF_004023085.1 of Mesorhizobium sp. M7A.F.Ca.US.010.02.1.1. Classification (NCBI taxonomy): domain Bacteria; kingdom Pseudomonadati; phylum Pseudomonadota; class Alphaproteobacteria; order Hyphomicrobiales; family Phyllobacteriaceae; genus Mesorhizobium; species Mesorhizobium sp. M7A.F.Ca.US.010.02.1.1. Next base: position 9,607 of record NZ_RZRV01000045.1, read on the forward strand.
GCGGCTGTGTCCTTCCTCTTCGACGCCGAATGTCAGCGATCCCGATGTCGGCCGGTCGAGCCCGGCCAGAAGCCGCAAAAGCGTGCTCTTGCCGCAGCCGCTCTTGCCGATGACGGCAAGGAACTGTCCGGCCGGCACGTCCAGGTCGATGCCGTCGAGCACGGTCTTGTCGCCGAAGCGCTTGCCGGCTTGCCTGAAGGCAAAGGCCCGCTGCCCTTCGACGGAGCCGATCGGCCGCACCGGCGTGGCGACGAAGGAACGGGCTGCGGTCAGGCTGGCGGCGGTCATGGGCAATCTCTCATCCGTTCTGGAAGGCCGGATGCCAGCCGAGCGACAGCCGCTCGAGCAGGCGGGCGAGGCTGTCGGCGAGCTTGCCGAGCAGCGCGTAGATCAGGATCGACAGCACGACGACGTCGATCAGCAGGAATTCGCGCGCCTGCATGGCCATGTAGCCGAGGCCGGAGCTGGCCGAGATGGTTTCGGCGACGATCAGCGTCAGCCACATGATGCCCAGGGCATAGCGCAGGCCGACGAAGATCGCCGGCAGCGCGCCGGGCAGGATGACGCGGAAGAACAGGGCGCGCCGGTCCATGCCGTAGACGCGGCCCATCTCGACCAGCTGCGGGTCGACGCTCTGGATGCCGAGCAGCGTGTTGACATAGATCGGAAAGAACACGCCGAGCGCCACCAGGAACAGTTTGGCTTCCTCGTCGATGCCGAACCACAGGATGACCAGCGGGATCAGCGCCAGGTGCGGGATGTTGCGGATCATCTGCAGCGTCGTGTCGGTCAGGCCGCGGCTGAGCGTCGACAGCCCGTTGGCAAGGCCAAGCGCAAAGCCGATCGAGCCGCCGATGGCAAAGCCGGCAAGGGCGCGCGCGGTCGAGACCCCGATGTTGCGGATCAGTTCGCCTGACAGCGTCAGCCGCCAGAAGGCTTCGGCGACCGCGCTCGGCGCCGGCAGCACGTTGGCGGGCATGACGCCCGCGCGGCTGGCAATCTCCCAGCCGGCAATAACCAGCGCCGGGAGCAGCCAGCCGATGCCATTGCTGCGCAGGCGCGTGGAAAAGCTCATGACGAAGCCTGCAGGCGGTTGGCGCCATGGAAGCCGACCGAGAATTCGTTGGCGATGTTCTCATGCGCCCGCTGCCGCCTGGTGCCGAGCCCGAGCTTTGGAAACAGAAGCTCGGCGACGCGGTAGGCCTCCTCGAGATGCGGATAGCCCGAGCCGATGATGGTATCGATGCCGATCGCCTGGTATTCCCGGATGCGCTCGGTGATCTGTTCCGGCGTGCCGACCAGCGCCGTGCCGGCGCCGCCGCGCACCAGCCCGACACCGGCCCACAGATTGGGCGAGACGACCAGCCTGTCACGGCGTCCGCCATGCAATTGCGCCATACGGCGCTGGCCGACTGAATCCATCTGGTTGAGGAAGCGCGCCTGCGCGTTTTCGATCTGCGCGTCGGTGACATGGCTGATCAGCCGGTCGGCGGCGCGCCACGCTTCGTCCTCGGTCTCGCGGACGATGAAATGCAGCCTGATGCCGAAACGCAGTTTTCTGCCGCGCCGTGCCGCTTTTGCGCGCGCCGCGGCCAGCTTCTCGGCAACCTGCGCCGGCGGCTCGCCCCAGGTCAGATACATGTCGACGAGGTCGGCGGCGAGGTCCTGGCCTGCGTCCGACGACCCGCCGAAATAGAGCGGCGGCCGCTCCTGGTGCGGCAGAAGGTCGAGGCGGCCACTCTCGACGCGGTAATATTTGCCGTCGAAATTGACCCGCTCGCCCGACACCAGGCCGCGCCAGATGGTCAGGAACTCATGCGCCTGGGCATAGCGCTCGTCATGCGGCAGGAAGACGCCGTCGCCGGCGAGCTCGGTCGGATTGCCGCCGACCACGACATTGAGCAGCAGGCGGCCATTGCTCAAGCGATCGAGGGCGGCGGTCTGGCGCGCGGCGAAAGTCGGCAGCGTGACGCCCGGCCGCAGCGCAACGAGAAACTTCAGCTTTTCGGTCAGCGCCGCGAGACCTGTCGCGGTGATCCAGGAATCCTCGCAGTTCTGACCCGTGGGCAGCAGCACGCCGGGAAAGCCGAGCCGGTCGACCGCTTGCGCGATCTCCTTGAAGTAGCCGAATTCGGGCGGTCGCTGCTGCTCCTCGGAACCGAGATAAGAACCGTCGCCATGCGTCGGGATGAACCAGAAGAAATCGAGCGGTGCGGTGCTGGCAGGCGCGGTCATGTCTGGCACAGTCACGGGCGGATCTCCTGGAGATATGGGTGCAAACGCAAATGGCGCCGGGCGTTCTCACCCGGCGCCGTCAGGGGACAAGTTAGTTGCCGGGTGCTGTCCACACCGCGTCGGAGATGCGGACCGCTTTCGGGATCAGCCCGAGCTTGTAGAAGCGGTCGGCGGTGGCCTGCTGGCCGGCGATGATCTCGTCGGTGATCGGAAAGATGCCGAACTTGGTGCGGTTGGCGGCGATGATCTGCGCGTCGAGCGGCACACCGGTCACCTCATGCAGCGCCGCGGCCACCTTGTCGCGGTTCTGGTCGGCCCATTTCGCCGCCTCGCCAAGGGCCGATATCGTCGTGGTGATGGTTTCGGGGTGCGCCTTGGCGAAATCCTTGTTGGCGAGGAAGTAGGTGTTGACCTTGAGCACCTCGCTGGAGCGAGCCAGCACACGCGGCTGGTAGCGGGTTTCGGCGATGGCGAAGAACGGATCCCAAACGCTCCAGGCATCGATCTGGTCGCTGGCGAAGGCTGCGGCTGCATCCGCCGGGCTGAGATAGACCGGCGTGATCTGGTCGAACGGAATACCGGCCTTTTCCAGTGCGGCGACAAGCAGATTATGCGCGCTGGTGCCCTTGCCGACACCGACGCGCTTGCCCTTGAGATCGGCGACCGACTGAATCGGCGACGCCGGCTTGACGAAGATCGCCTCGCCGTCGCCATTCGACGGCAGTGCCGCCGCATAGACGATGTTGGCGCCGGCCGACTGGCCGAAGATCGGCGGTGCGTCGCCGGTCCAGCCGACATCGATGGCGCCGACATTGAGCGCCTCGACCAGCGGCGGCCCGGCGGTGAACTCGACCCATTTGACCGTCACGCCCTTGTCTTCAAGTGCCTTTTCGATCACCTGCTGCTGCCTGGCGATCACCGGCAGGCCGGTCTTCTGATAGCCGATGCTGAGGTGCTTCAGCTCCTGCGCTGTGGCGCCGGATGACAGGACAACCGTAGCCGCCAGCAGGCCGATGCCGAAAACACGTCTCGTCAGATTGAAAGGCTTGGTCAGATTGAACATTGATCCCTCTCCTTCGCTGCGGATCGGCGCCGGGAAATGGCCTCGCCGGTTGGAAGATGGATCAGGCTAGGTAGTTCTATAAATTTAGTAGAGGAATAATTTTGCGAGATGGACTTGAAGAGCGGATTTGTTTTCTGCCGGCAGCCCCAGCTTTCGTCATCCTAGGGCGAAGCAAGGAGCGAAGCGACGCGGCGCAGACCCTAGGATCCATGCCGTGACGGTGATGCTATGCTCCGGCGGTGCAAGGAACCGAGCGCCTACCAGCCGGTTCCACGAAAGAGCTCGAACCACTCCGGATTGGCCCTCTCGATCAGCTCGATCTTCCATTGTCGTGACTTGTGCTCGGGTACGCGGCGGCCGAGGTCGTTGGTGACACCGATGTAGATCGTACCGCGCTTCTGACTCGCGGTCATGTAAGCATAGCCGGTCATGGTTGAAGGGTAGCCCGCGTGATGGCGTGCAAAGCGACATTTCTGATCCGCCGCATTCTACGACCACCGCCACGGCATGGATCCTAGGGCCTGCGCCGCGTCGCTTCGCTCCTTGCTTCGCCCTAGGATGACGAAGCTTAAGTTAAGCCGTCTTCGTGACACAAGTCGTGCCCCACGCCCTTCACTGCGACCAATACTGCCAGGCCCAGTAAAAACTCTCGTCGCGTGGCGGCAGGCGGTCGCGCTCGGCGTCCCAGCGGACCGGCGTTGGCGATTTCGGTTGCTGTTCTAGCGGCTGGCTTTCCCTGGTCCAGGCGAGAAGCCAGTTGCCGGCTTGAGCGAACAGCACGGCGGTGGAATGGGTCATCGTCATTCTCCTGCTCCTCTGGGCTTCGATCATTCGCGTCCCGCCCACGGGACGAGCACGCGCTCGATCCTGCGGATGGTGAATTCGAGCACGAAGGCGATGGCCGCGATCACCAATATGCCCATCACCACCACGTCGGTGACGAGGAACTGGGCGGCCGACTGGATCATGAAGCCAAGCCCGCGTGTCGCCGCCACCAGTTCGGCGGCGACCAGCGTCGACCAGCCGGCGCCGAGCGCGATGCGCAGTCCGGTCAGGATCGACGGCAGCGCGCTGGGCAGAATGACGTGGCGGACCACTTGGCGCTGGGGAGCACCCAGCGAGCGCGCCGCGTTGATGCGCTCCTGCGAGACGCCGCGAACGCCGGACGCGGTCGACAGCGCCACCGGCGCCAGCATGGCAATGGCGATCACCAGGATCTTGGACGGTTCGCCGATGCCGAACCAGATGATGACCAGCGGCAGGTAGGCGAGCGGCGGGATCGGCCGCAGGAATTCCAGCAGCGGATCGAAGATGCCGCGCCCGATCGTGCTGATGCCGATGGCGAGCCCAACCGGCACGCCGATGAGGATGGCGGCGACCAGCGCGGCGAATACCCGCCACAGGCTGGCGACGGCATGCTGCAGCAGCGTCGCATCGACGAAGCCGTCACGAGCGACGGTGATGAACTTGTTCCACACGGCGGCAGGCGATGGCAGAAACACTGGCGACACCAGTTGCAGGCGGGCCGACAGCGCCCACAGCGCCAGCACCACCAGGATGGTGACAGCGCTGACCGCGCGGGCCGAAACGCCTTTGCGCTTGGGGCTGGGGCGCGACCATGGCACCGACAGGCCGTCGGCCTCGTCGATCTTGTGTCCCGGTCGCTCCGTGTAGGAAGTAACGGTCATGCCGCTTCTCCTTCGAAGATCGCGTCGGTCAACCCGCCGCGCGCCGCGGCAAAAGCCGGATCGGCCTTGATGGTGCGGATCGCCTCGCCCGATGCGTAGCGCCTGGAGAAGCCGGGTTCAAAAGTCCGCACCACGCGGCCCGGGCCGGGCGCCAGCACGACGATGCGGGTGGCCAGCACCAGCGCCTCCTCGACGCCATGCGTCACCATCAGCACGCCGACCTCGCTTGCCGTCCACAGATCGAGCAGCGTCGTCTGCATGCGTTCGCGCGTCAGCGCATCGAGCGCGCCGAGCGGTTCGTCGAGCAGCAGGAATTCGGGTTCGGCGGCGAGCGCCCGGGCCAGGCCGACACGCTGGCGCATGCCGCCGGAAAGCTCCCAGATGCGCTTGTCGCCGGCGTCGGTGAGCTTCACCAGCGCCAGCAGCTCATCGGCGCGCTGGGCCCGCTCGGCTGGCCTGACACCGCGCAGCCTGAGCGCGAAGGCAACGTTTTCGCGCGCCGTCAGCCATGGGAACAAAGCATCGTTCTGGAACACCACCGCCCGGTCCGAGCCCGGCGCAGTGATCGGCTTGCCGTCGATGGAAGCCGTACCTCGCGCCGGCGCGACAAGGCCGGCGGCGACGTTGAGCAGCGAGGTCTTGCCGCAACCGGAACGGCCGACCAGCACGACGAAATCGCCCTTGGCAACATCGATCGACACCCGTTCGACGGCAGGCTCCGCCTGGCCGTCATAGTGGATCGAGACCTTGTCCAGTACGAGATGGGGGTCCAGTACAAGATGGGGGTCCAGTACGAGATGCGGCATGGATGCCTCGCGGTTCGTTGAAATCCGACTGCCCCGGCCCTCGTCAGCGGTTCCGGGGCAGTCAGCACGCGGCGTCAGGGAAGAAGCGCGCGGGCCCGGGTTCAGAGCAATTCCAGGAAAAGTGTAATGCGGTTTTCCGTCCGGAATTGCGTTAAGCGGGTACTAGTTTGAGGCGAGCGCCTCTGTGACGTATTTCGACGACACGTATTTCGAATAGTCGGGAAGCACGGCGTCGATCTTGCCTTGCTCCTTGAGGAAGGCGGATGTCGCTTCCACCGCCTTGACCGTGCCGCCGCCGAGGAATTTGTCGGAGGCCTGTTCTTCGAGCGTCGGGAAGACATAGCCCTTGAGCAACTGCGGCACTTCTTCCAGCTTGGCGCCGGTGATCTTGGCGATCGCGGCCGCCTGCGGCGACGACACCGACCAGGCGTCGGGCTTGGCGAGGAACTCGGCATAGGCGGCGCCCGTCACCTTGACGAAGTCGCGCACTGCCTCAGGGTTCTTTTCGGCGAAGTCGGTGCGCACGATCCAGGCGTCGAAGGTCGGCGCGCCCCAGGCGGCGACCTGCGAGGAATCCAGCACCACCTTGCCGGTCGTCTTGATCTGGCCGAGCGCCGGATCCCAGACATAGGCCGCGTCGATATCGCCGCGGGAAAAGGCCGCCGCGATTTCCGGTGGCCGCAGATTGAGGATCTCGACCGACTTAGGATCGACGCCCTCGTGCTTCAGTGCGGCGAGCAGGCTGTAATGCGTCGTCGAGACGAAGGGCACGGCGACCTTCTTGCCGGCGAGGTCGGCGACCTCAGCGATGCCGGCGCCGTTGCGGGCAACCAGCGCTTCGGATTCGCCGATCAGGCCGACGATGAAGATGGTCTGGATCGGCAGCTCGCGGCTCGCCGCCGCCGCCAGCGGGCTCGAGCCGACATAGCCGATATCGACCGAACCGGAAGCGACCGCGGCGATGACATCGGCGCCGGAATCGAATTTGCGCCAGTCGATGGTGGCCTTCGTCGCCTCTTCATAGGCGCCGTCGGCCTGCGGCACTTTCGAAGGCTCGACTACCGTTTGATAGCCGATGGTGATCTTGAGGTCGTCGGCAAGGGCCGGGCCGAGGAAGGCCGCACCGGCCAGTGCCGCCGACGAGAGCAGAATAATGCGTCGCGAAATGGTGGACATGAAGGGCTCCTGAAAAGAGAAAAACCGGAATGCCCTATGATAGTCAGCTAATTCTATCGCTCTTGTAGAGTTAAATCCTTCCAACCAAGGCGAGCTTGTTAGAAAAAAGCTGTCGGTGCTGGGTGGCGAAGCGGATGTGGCGGCTGCAAGCGATTTCCTGGCTTGATCCAAGCCGTGACGTTGGGGGCTCGGCTACCGTCCGAAGTCTTCCGATGTCGGCGGGACAGCACCGCCCTCTGGCCTGCCGGCCATCTCCCCCGCAAGGAGGGAGATCGCTGTCATCCCGGCTTTCGCCAATCGCCATCGTTGCAGGTGTTGAACCTACGGTGGATCTGCCAATCTCCCCCCTTGCTGGGGAGATGCCCGGCAGGGCAGAGGGGGGTGCTGTCCTGCCAGCGTCCGGCAAGGTCCTGCACGCACCAACGCTCGAAGGAATGGCATGACCTCGATCGCGAACGAGAATTCCTAGTCTTGCCCCTGTCAGGCAAATCCATACCCAAAAAAGCCATGGATTCGAAAACACCTTCCACAGTGCTCCAGCATAAGTATAGTATTCTGATCGACATGAGAGAGTTGGAGTCGGCGATGAGCGGCCACCACATCACCATGATCGCTCGCGGCATGGATCGGCTTTCGCCGTCGCGTCAGTCGATGCCGACCACATCCGGCCCTGGAGGACCATTTTGCCATCCCACTGCTCTCAAAGGGCATTTTTGTGCTTTCGAGGGCACAAGGTCGGGCTAAAATGGCCACAGCGGCTTGAAAACGAAGCAAAATCAACAGTTCTCGGCTTGTACATCATGTCACTAGAATTTATGTGTCATGCGGGCTTGGACGCGGCGGCAACGCACGCCAGGCGTTTTGCAACCGATGGTTCCACGCCGTCGCATGACAGAGAAATTTTGATCTCATGCTCACGAAAAAGGGCAAGTACGGCCTCAAGGCGCTCGTCCATCTCGCGCGATTGCCGGCCGGGCAGCTTGCCTTCGTCAACGACGTCGCCACCGGCAACAACATCCCGAAGAAATTTCTCGACGCCATCCTGGGCGAGTTGCGCAATGCGGGCTTCGTCCAGAGCCGCAAGGGCAAGGATGGTGGCTATCGCCTGGCGCGCCCCGCCGACGAGATCAAGGTCGGCCATGTCGTGCGCGTCCTCGACGGTCCGCTGGCGCCGATCCCCTGCGCCAGCCGCACCCAGTACCAGCGCTGTGAAGATTGCAACGAGGCGACATGCCAAGTCCGACACCTGATGCTCGAGGTCCGGCAGGCGATCGCCGAGGTGCTCGATCAGCGCAGCCTCGCCGAAATGCGCGACATCGTCCTCGACGACCTATCGGTCGCGAAGGGCATCGACGATCTGCCGGTTGCGAGGGACATCGGCGGTCTGCCGGTCGCGGTGAAGGTCCAGGCCTGACACTGGCGCTGCGCAGAGCGAAGGCATGCCTATGACCGGGCGTGCCAACTCCATCATCATTGTCGGCGGCGGCGCCAGCGGCGTCGTGCTGGCCGCGCATCTCCTGAAGTCGCCCAATCCCGACCTGCGCGTCACGCTGATCGAAAGGCGCCCGCATTTCGGCCAGGGCATCGCCTATTCGACGCTGCTCTCGGCGCATGTCTTGAATGTCAGCGCCGCCGGCATGAGCGCCTATGCCGACGATCCCGGCAATTTCTGGCGCTGGCTGCAGGAGCGCGGCCTGGCAACGGCCGAGCAGGCGCCCTTCTATGCGCCGCGCAGCATCTATGCCCGTTACCTCGGCGAATTGCTCGACGAGCTGCAGGCGCGCGAAAAGCAGACCGGGCGGCTTCGGCTGATCCGCGAGGAAAGCCTCTCGATCACGCCCACCGCATCCGGTGTCGAAGTGGCGCTGGCCAACGGCACCAGCGTCGTTGCGCATCTCGCCGTGCTGGCCACCGGCCACGACGAGGAGCCGGCGCAAGGCCATGCCGTCAGGATGGGGTCGGAAGCCGACACAGCACTTCCCCCCGACGCCGGCGTCATGGTGCTGGGCACCGGCCTCAGCATGGTCGATGCCTTCCTGGCGCTCGAGCAGCGCGGCCATCGCGGCGACATCATAGCTGTGTCGCGGCGCGGCCTGCTGCCCTCGCCGCATCGTAAGGGCAATCCGATCAAGCTCGACGTCGCCGACATTCCGCTCGGCACGCAGCTCTCCTATTTCGTCGGCTGGTTCCGCGACCTGATCAAGGAAAACCAGAAGGCCGGCATCGACTGGCGCGACGTCGTCGACGGCCTGCGGCCGTTCAACCAGAAGATCTGGCAGAACTGGCCGGCTTCCGCCAAGCGCCGCTTCGTCGAGCACACCAAGGCCTGGTGGGACATCCACCGCCATCGCATGGCGCCCGAGGTCTACGCCCGCGTCACCGAAGCCGTGCGGTCCGGCCGCATCCGCCTGGTCGCCGGCCGCGTCGTCGACATCGCGCGCAACGGCGAATTCACCGTCCAGGTCCAGTCGCGCCACACGCAGCGCCTCGAGGCCTTCGAGGTCGCCCGCATCTACGATTGCTCTGGTATCGTCAGGGACATCTCGACCTCGTCGAACAGCGTCGTGCGCTCGCTGGTCGACCGCGGCCTGGCACGGCCGGATCCGCTGCGCATCGGCCTCGATGTATCGGCCAAATGCGAGATCATCGCCGGCGACGGGACCGTCTCGGCCAAGATCCTCGCCGTCGGCCCGCTGACGCGCGGCACCTTCTTCGAGATCGACGCCATTCCGGATATCCGCGTGCAATGTGCGAGGCTGAGCAAGCAGCTGCTGGGGTGAAGCAGAACCTTTGATGCCGGCGGGACAGCACCCCCCTCTGTCCTGCCGGACATCTCCCCCGCAAGGGGGGAGATTGGCAGCTTCACTTTTGGCACGTTCTCTTCAGCGTTGAAGATTGGCGAAACCGGCGGCGACATCCGATCTCCCCCCTTGCGGGGGAGATGGCCGGCAGGCCAGAGGGGGGTGTGACGGAGTGCTGCGGTAGCGTTTAGTTTGAGACCACAGCCACAACCCGGAATTTCATTCCACATCTGGCCGGTTGATTGGCACGATCTATCTTCTTTCCGACTGCAAAGGGCTGGAAAAGAGGATACGCTGCCGCTCGGCCTCGAGGCGGTCGCTTGGTCATGGAGCATCGATATGAACGAGCACGAGATCGCCGCAGCCGACGAATTGTCCCGCCTGCGTCCGCCCTATGCGTCGGTTCTCGACCTGATCGGCCAGACGCCGGTGGTCGAGCTGACCAAATTCGACACCGGCAAGTGCCGGCTGTTCATCAAGCTCGAAAGCCAGAACCCCGGCGGCTCGATCAAGGACCGCATCGCACTGTCGATGATCGCCGCGGCTGAAAAGCAGGGCAGGCTCAGGCGCGGCGGCACCATCGTCGAGGCGACCGCCGGCAACACCGGGCTTGGCCTTGCCCAGGTCGGCATCCCAAAGGGCTATCGCATCGTGCTGGTTGTGCCCGACAAGATGTCGCGCGAAAAGATCCAGCATCTGCGCGCGCTCGGCGCCGAAGTGCGCATGACGCGGTCCGATGTCGGCAAGGGCCATGCCGAATATTACCAGGACATGGCCGAGAAGATCGCAGCGGAAACGCCCGGCGCCTTTTATGCCAACCAGTTCGCCAACCCGGCCAATCCGCTGGCGCATGAAACCACCACCGGCCCGGAGATCTTTTCGCAGCTCGACGGTGACGTCGATGCCGTGGTCGTCGGCGTCGGCTCCGGCGGCACGCTGACCGGGCTTGGCCGTTACTTTGCCAAGGTATCGCCGAAGACCGAAATGGTGCTGGCCGACCCGGTCGGCTCGGTGCTGGCGCCGCTGATCAAGACCGGCAAGATGGAAGAGGCTGGCAGCTGGACCGTCGAAGGCATCGGCGAGGATTTCGTGCCGCCCAATGCCGATCTGTCGCTGGTCAAGAAGGCCTATTCCATCCCCGACAAGCAGAGCATGCTGGCGGTCCGCGACCTCTTGTCGAAGGAAGGTATCCTCGCCGGCTCGTCCTCAGGCACGCTTTTGTCCGCCGCGCTGCGCTATTGCCGCGAGCAGACGGTGCCGAAACGCGTCGTCACCTTCGTCTGCGACAGCGGCAACAAGTATCTGTCGAAAGTGTTCGACGATTTCTGGCTGGCCGAGCAAGGCCTTGCCGAGCACGAGCAGCATGGCGATTTGCGCGACCTGGTGATGCGCTCGCACCGCACCGGCGACACCGTCTATGTCGGCCCGGACGAAAGCCTGCTCAACGCCTATGGCCGCATGCGCCGTTCCGATGTCTCGCAGCTGCCGGTGCTCGACAATGGCAAGCTCGTCGGCATCGTTGACGAAAGCGACATCCTGGCCAAGGTCGACGGCCCTTATGACGGCCGCTGGGAGCGCTTCAACGGCCCGGTGCGCACGGCCATGACCTCCAATCTGCACACGCTGCAGGCAAGCCAGACGCTGGACGCGCTGCTGCCGGTGTTCGACCGCAACGAGGTCGCCATCATCTTCGACGGCGAAGAGTTCGTCGGCCTGATAACCCGCATAGACCTGATCAACCATTTGAGGCGCGCACGATGACCAGCAATACTCCGCCAGCCGGCCCATCTTCAGCCGGCAAGAACCGTCTGGCTTTCTCGACGCGCACCATCCATGGCGGCCAGAGCCACGACCCGCTGACCGGCGCGGTGATGGTGCCGATCTACGCCACCTCGACCTTTGCCCAGCAGTCTCCCGGCGTGCACAAGGGCTTTGAATATGCCCGCAGCCAGAACCCGACGCGCTTTGCCTTCGAGCGCGCCGTGGCTGATCTCGAAAGCGGCTCGGCCGCCTTTGCCTTCGCGTCCGGCCTGGCGGCGATCGCCACCGTGCTGGAACTGCTCGATTCCGGCGCCCACATCGTCGCCACCGACGACATTTATGGCGGCTCGTTCCGGCTGATGGAGCGGGTGCGCAAACGCTCGGCCAACCTGCAGGTCTCGTTCGTCGACTTCACCGACCTCGCTGCCGTCGAGGCGGCGATCCGGCCCGAGACGAAAATGCTGTGGGTCGAGACGCCAACCAACCCGCTGCTGCGCATCGTCGACCTCGAAGGCGTTGCGGCACTCGCCAAGCACAAGGGGTTGCTCACGGTCGCCGACAACACGTTTTGCAGTCCCTATATTCAGCGGCCGCTGGAGCTCGGCATCGATATCGTGGTGCATTCGACGACGAAATATCTCAACGGCCATTCCGATATGGTCGGCGGCGTCGCCGTGGTCGGCGACAACAAGGAGCTCGCCGCCCAGCTGAAATTCCTGCAGAACGCCATCGGCGCCATTTCGGGTCCGTTCGACAGCTTTCTGGCGCTGCGCGGGCTGAAGACCCTGGCGCTCCGGATGGAGCGACATTCCGCCAATGGCCTCAAGATCGCGCAATGGCTGGAAGCGCGCCGCGACGTGCGCCGCGTCATCTATCCCGGCCTCGCCAGCCACCCGCAGCACGCCGTCGCCGTCCAGCAGATGCACGCCTTCGGCGGCATGATCACAGCCGTGCTCGACCGCGACCTTGCCGGCACCAAACGCTTCCTCGAACGCACGCAACTGTTCACGCTGGCCGAAAGCCTCGGCGGGGTGGAAAGCCTGATCGAGCACCCGGCGCTGATGACGCACGGGTCCATACCGGCCGAGAAACGGGCCGAGATCGGGATTTCGGATTCGCTGGTAAGGTTGTCGGCGGGGATCGAGGATGGCGACGATCTGATCGCCGATCTGGATCAGGCGTTGGGGGGTTAGGCAGCGATCCTTCACACCCCCCTCTGTCCTGCCGGACATCTCCCCCTCTGGTGGGGAGATCAGATGTCACTTCCGCTTTCGCCAATCTCGAACGTTGCAAGACGAGCGGCGCCATCGAAGCTGCAATCTCCCTCCTTGCGGGGGAGATGGCCGGCAGGCCAGAGGGGGGTGCTGTCCCGCCGACGTCGGACCGATCTCTTCGCCGCCACAACGGTCAACGGCAAACCGCGCTTCGCGCATCGTTCAGCCAAGCCCCGTTGACCCCGAACCCCATCTGCCCGAAATGTAGCGCCCCATGGCTACACACGCCCCACCCAAACCCACCGACACCCCGCTCACCTTCGCGGTGCTGGTGTTTCCCGGCTTTCCGATGATGGCGTTCAGCTCGGTCATCGAGCCGCTGCGTGCCGCCAATGTCCTGGCGAAAAGAGAATGCTATCGCTGGATCATCGTCGGCGGCACGAAAGGCGCGGTCGAGGCGTCGAACGGCGTCGTCATCCAGCCGGGCTTTTACGCCGAGGATGCCCCGAAGGTCGACCGCATCGTCGTCTGCTCGGGCGGCGATGCCGATCATCTCGTCGCCGAGGACGCGGCACACTGGATCCGCAAGAGCCTGCGCAACGGCGCCCATATCGGCGCGGTGGCCGATGCCGCGTTCTTCCTCGCCCGCGCTGGCCTGCTCGACGGCCATGCCTGCACCTTGCACTGGACCAGCCAGGCCGCCTTCACCGAAGCCTTCCCCAACATCGAGCTCAGGCGCGACCTCTATGTCATCGACCGCAAGCGCTTCACCTCGGCCGGCGGCGTCGGCAGCCTCGACATGATGCTGGAGATCATCACCCGCGACTACGGCGCCGAGCTTGCCGCCGGCGTCGCCGAATGGTTCGTGCACAGCCAGCTTCGCTCCAGCATCGACCGCAAGATGATGCCGCTGCGGCTGCGCACCGGCGTCCAGAATGAGCTGGTGCTGTCGGCCATCGCCATCATGGAGGATGCGGTGGAAGAGCGGCTCGGCATGGCCGAGCTGACCGCGAAGCTCGGCGTCTCCTCCGACAAGCTCGAACGCTCCTTCCGCTCCGAACTCGCCATCTCGCCCAATGGCTATTACCGGCGGCTCCGGCTGAAGCGTGCCGCCGACCTTTTGGCGCATTCGACGCTCGCCGTGCGCGACGTGGCGCTGGCCTGCGGCTTCGCCTCGATGTCGAGCTTTGCCCGGGCGTTTCGCGAGGAGCACGGGCATCCGCCGAGATTGGCGAGGAGGCATTAGTTTGTCGATGTTGGCGGGACAGCACCCCCCTGTGTCCTGCCGGACATCTCCCCCGCAAGGGGGGAGATCAGCGGCTTTGGCCTCCCGCGCTTTCTTCAACGTTGAAAATTGGCGAAAGCGCTCGTGACAGCCAATCTCCCTCCTTGCGGGGGAGATGGCCGGCAGGCCAGAGGGGGGTGCTGTCCCGCCAGCGTTCCGCATCTGCCCGCGGCATCCCGCACAACAAACGCGGTTTTCCGCACAATCCTTCCGCCCCTCTTGCGCCATGCTCCGGCCTCGCAACCGACCCAAGGCCGTACCCCATGAGCATCGTCGTATTCGACCCTGACAGCACGCAGGACGTGGACTTCAAGGACCGCATGCGCCACCCCGCTGCCGCCGATCCGGCCGGCGGTATGTGGCTGTCGGACACCGAGCCGTCCTTCATCGATGCCGATGCGCTGCGCAAGGGCCGGCTGGCGAAACTGCGCGGCTGGATGCGTGAGGCCGGCTATGGCGGCGTCGTGTTGTTCGACCCCTATAACCAGCGCTACGCCACCGGCTCGCGCAACATGTTCGGCTATTTCCTGCGCAACTCGACCCGCTATTTCTTTATCCCGACCGTTGGGCCGATCGTGCTGTTCGAATACCCGCAGAGCTATCATGTCTCCATGGTGCTCGACACGATCGACGAGGCGCGTCCTTCCAAGCTCGTCTGGTCGTCGGTGTCGGGCCGCGACGACGAAACCGCCGGTCCCTTCGCCGACGAGATCGCCGAGCTTCTGAAGCAGCATGGCGGCGGCTCGATGAAGCTCGGCCTCGACCGCTGCAGCCATCTGCAGGCGCAGGCGCTGGAAAAGCGCGGCTGCGAGGTTCGCGATTGCCAGGGCGAGATCCTGGCGGTGCGCGCCGTGAAGACGCCCGAGGAAGTCAAATGCCTGCAGGTGTCGATGGCCGGCGCCGAGGCCGCCGTCTATGCGGTGCGCGAGGCGATCAAGCCCGGCGTCTCCGAAAACGACCTGTTCGCCATCATGTATGGCGAGGTCATCCGCCAGGGCGGCGAGTTCATCGAGACCCGGCTGCTCACCTCCGGCCAGCGCACCAACCCCTGGTTCAACGAGGCCAGCGGCCGCAAGATCCGCCCCGGCGAACTGCTGGCGCTCGATACCGACACCATCGGCTGCTACGGCTATTATTCGGATTTCTCGCGCACCTTCCGCTGCGGACCGGGCAAGCCGACCCCCTACCAGAAGTCGCTCTACCGCATGGCGCACGACCAGGTTCAGCACAACATCGGGGTCGTCAAACCCGGCATGGCGTTCCGCGAGATTGCCGAGAAGGCGTGGAAAATCCCCGACCGTTTCGTCGACCAGCGCTACACCTCGGTCATGCACGGCGTCGGCATGCATGGCGAAACGCCGTTCATTGCGCACGCCATGGATTACGAGACCTATGGCCGCGACGGCCATATCGTGCCAGGCATGGTGGTGAGCGTCGAAAGCTATATCGGCGAGAAAGGCGGCCGCGAGGGCGTCAAGCTGGAGGACGAGATCCTGATCACCGACACCGGCACCGAACTCCTGTCGCGCTTTCCCTATGAGGATGAGTTTCTGGAGAAGCAGGTTTGAGGGTGGCTTCGCACACCGGCGCCGGATCGCGAGCCTTTGCTGCCGTCGCGAGCCCCCACAACTTCGTCATCCTAGGGCGGAGCAAGGAGCGCAGCGACGCGGCGCAGACCCTAGGATCCATGCCGGGACTCCAACGTGTCGCCACGGTCCAAATTCTGCTCCGCTGCACCATTCGATCAACGTCACGGCATGGATCCTCGGGTCTGCGCGTCCGCTTCGCTCCCGCTCCGCCCGTGGATGACGAAGTCGGGGGCGCTTCGGCCAATCACCACCGCTTGCGCCAGCACGGTAACGGACCGGCGTCGGCTTTCGGCCAAGCGGGGCCGCCCATGCATGCATGCGCCGCATGAAAACCCCCATCGCCATCAAGCGCGGCACGGTGGCCGCGATCTTCATCGACCTGCAGGAAGAGCACCGGCAGGACAAGCGCTACCTGGTCGACGGCTTTGCCGGCATCCTCGCCAACGTCCAGCGCCTGCAGGCGGCGGCGCGGCAGCACCATGTGCCGCTCTACCACTGGGCCTACATCGTCGATCTCGACAAGCAGGACCGGCCGTTTCATCCGGTCGGTGAGGACGGCAAGTCGGCCTTTTCCGACAAGAGCGATCCGCTGACCGAGATCTGCCATGAGGTGGCGCCGGCCATGGGCGAGGCGCTGCTGGTCAAGGCCGAGGCCAGCGCCTTCCGCACCGGGCCGGCGGCGCGCGACATCAAATCCGCCGGCATCGAATGGTTGGTCGTATCAGGCGTCTGGACCGAGGCCTGTATCGACGCCTCGGTGAAAGACGCGGTGGCAAAGGGCTTTCGCGTGCTGCTGGTCAAGGATGCCTGTGGCAGCGGCAGTGCCGCCATGCACCAGACCGGCATCCTCAACCTCGCCAACCGGCTCTATGGTGGCGCCGTCACCGATACCGACGGCGCCTGCCGGCTGCTGGCCGGCGAGACCGTCACCGCCTGGCAGGTCGAAGGCTCGGTGCCGCTGCGCTTCTCCTTCGACAACGCGGCCGCGCTCTACGCCGATCTATGACTGTCGAAAGCATGACTCGGGGCAAATACGAAACCCGGCTCGCCCCCGAACTCTGGGCCTATATCGACGCGGTCAACACCTGGTATCCGCCTGAGATCATCGGCCTGCCGATCGACAGGCAGCGTGAAGTCTATGACCGGATGAGCCGCGCCTTCCATCAGGGCCGCCCGCCCGGCGTCACGGCCAGCGACAGCCTGATCGCCGCCGCCGGCCGCGACATCCCGATCCGCCGCTACCAGCTTGCCGGCAAGGCCGCCCAGGCGATGGTGATCTACTACCACGGCGGCGGCTTCATCCTCGGCGGGCTCGAAAGCCATGACGACATCTGCGCCGAGCTCTGCGCCGGCACCGGCTTTGACGTGCTGTCGGTCGACTACCGGCTGGCGCCGGAGCATCTTCATCCCGCCGCCTTCGACGATGCGGTGGCCGCCTTCGAATGGGCGGCAGTGTCATCAGATCTGCCGCTGGTGCTGTGCGGCGAAAGCGCTGGCGGCAACCTCGCCGCCGCGGTGGCGCAGGCGACGCGCCGCCATATCAGAGCTGCGGTCGGGCAAGTGCTGATCTACCCCGAACTCGGCGGCGACGAGAGCGCCGGCTCCTACATCGAGCACGCCGAGGCGCCGCTGCTGTCGGTGGCCGACTTAGCCTTCTACCGCGACGTCCGCTCGGCCAAGCGGCAGTCGCCCGACGACCCGACCTTCTCGCCGCTGCGCGACACCGACTTCTCCGGCCTGCCGCCAACGGTGATCGTCACGGCGCAATGCGACCCGCTGTCGTCGGATGGCGAGACCTACCGCGACCGTATTGTGGCTGCCGGTGGCAAGGCCTGGTGGCACGAGGAGCCGAGGCTGGTGCACAGCTTCCTGCGCGCCCGAACGACTGTACCGGCAGCGGCGGAGGCGTTTGCGCGGATTATTGCGGCGGTTGGTGCGTTGGGTAAGGGCGAGTGGCCGTATTGAGTGGCTGAGGAAGGAAGGCGCCGGCGGTGAGGCGCCAATCTCCCCCCTTGCGGGGGAGATGTCCGGCAGGACAGAGGGGGGTGCTGTCCCGCTGACCTTTCAGCTAATCAGCTAAGTCCAGCCGCGCTCTCAGACCGATTTTAAATGATCTGGGGATCGAAGGTTGGCGATCCTTCACACCCCCCTCTGTCCTGCCGGACATCTCCCCCGCAAGGGGGGAGATTGGCTGTCACGTCACCCTTCACCAATTTTCGAAGGGGAGGCCCTCGCTTGGCCCCCTGCGGAACTCCGCACAATCACTGCGGAAAACCGAACACTCCCCGGCGTCACCCCGCTCTATCATTCCCCCTCAGGCAATGGCGCCCCGGCGATCGCGTCCGCCCCCGCGTCTGTCGATCGGCCGGGGCGATTTTTCTGTGCATGCCGTTGTCCCAAAACCGCTGGGCACTTTTGGGCGGCATGCATCAACAACAGGGGAACGACGATGAAATTCATGCTGACCGATCGCAAATTGCACCCGAAAGCCAAGCCCGTCGCCGACGATTTCAGGACCGGCGGCATCAACCGCCGCGAATATATGGCCCTGATGGCCGGCCTCGGCGTCAGCGCCGCCGGCGCGCTGGCACTGGGCGGGCTCAGCACCACCCCTGCCCGCGCGGCGGAACCGAAGAAGGGCGGCGTCCTGCGCGTCGCCATGAACGTCAAGGGTTTCAAGGATCCGCGCACCTTTGACGGCGTGGAGATGTCGAATGTCGCCCGCCACTGCAACGAATATCTGGTGCGCTGGAACACCGACTTCTCCTTCGAGCCCTGGCTGCTCGAAAGCTGGGAGGCGAGCGACGACGCCAGGACGCTCACACTGCATGTGCGAAAGGGCATATCCTGGTCGAATGGCGATGCCTTCAACGCCGACGATGTCATCCACAACCTCACCCGCTGGTGCGATGCCTCGGTGCCCGGCAACTCGGTCGCCGCGCGCATGGGCGCGCTGGTCAATGCCGACACCAAGAAGGTCGTCGACGGCGGCATCGCCAAGGTCGACGACTTCACCATCAAGCTCAATTTGCCGAAACCCGACATTTCGCTGATCGCCGGCATGGCCGACTATCCCGCACTGATCATGCATCGCTCCTATGAGGGCGACGGCGACCCGCTGAAGGCGCTTGCCATCACCACCGGCCCCTGCGAGCTGGTCAGCTGGGATGCCGAGACCGGCGCCGAGGTGAGGCGCAAGGACAAGCCCTGGTGGAAGGGCGAATTCCACCTCGACGGCATCAAATGGGTCGATTACGGCTCCGACCCCAACGCCATGCTGTCGGCCTTCGAATCCGGCGAGATCGACACCGACCACGAAACCGCTTCCGATGCCGTCTCGCAGACCGAGCAGATGGGGCTGATGAATTCCGAGATCGCCACCGGCTCCACCATCGTTGCCCGCTTCAACGTCGCCAACGCGCCCTATGACGACGTCAAGGTGCGCCGCGCCGCCCAGCTCGCCGTCGACAATTCCGCCGTGCTGGCGCTCGGCCTCGGCGGCCGCGGCAAGCCCGCCGACAACCACCATGTCGGCCCCATGCACCCCGAATATGCCGATATCGGCCCGGCCAGGCGCGACGTCGAGCAGTCGAAGAAGCTGCTCACTGAGGCCGGCAAGGCCGACCACGAGTTCGAGCTCATTTCCGTCGATGTCGAATGGCAAAAGAGTACCGGCGACGCCATCGGCGCGCAGATGCGCGAGGCCGGCCTGAAGATCAAGCGCACCGTGCTGCCGGCCGCCACCTTCTGGAACGACTGGAGCAAATACCCCTTCTCCTGCACCGAATGGCTCGGCCGCCCGCTCGGCGTCCAGGTGCTGGCGCTGGCCTACAAATCGGGCGCCGCCTGGAACGAGAGCGCCTACGCCAGCAAGGAGTTCGACGAGCTGCTCGACAAGGCGCTGGCGACCCCGGACGCCAAGGCGCGCAAGGAGATCATGGGCAAGATCGAGCAGAATCTGCGCGACTCGGGCATCATCATCCAACCCTACTGGCGCTCGGTCTACCGGACCTACCGCAAGGGCGTCGAAGGCTGCGAACAGCACCAGGCGCTGGAGCAGCATTTCGAGAAGGTTTGGATTGAGAGTTGAGGCTTTCCATCCTTGGGTTCCTCGCCCCCACGGGAGTGGGGGAGAGGTGGGCCGGCGAAGCCGGGACGGAGCGGGGGACGCCCTTCGCGAAACCAAAACCGTATCAAGAATGAGAGCTGGCTGACACGACAGCAACCCTTGAGAAACTACCTCCCAACGCCGCGCTGGCCCCTCTCCGTCCCGGCTTCGCCGGGCCACCTCTCCCCACTTCGTGGGGCGAGGAACCAAGCCGCGCCATCCCCGCGCCTCCATTGCAAGGTTGGCGACTAGCGAAATCATCGACCACCGCGTCCTTCGCCCCGTTTACGGGGAGAAGATGGCGGCAGATGAGGGGCGGCGCCAACGTTGGCCGAATTGCACCTGGGAAATGGCCGGCGCGAATGCCGGTGAGGCAGTTGCCTGAGCCCGCGCCGGCCACTGGCGAACTGATTAAGGTCCGCCGCCCGGATTTTTTAGCGTTCCGGTGATGCTCGATCAACTAGGCCGGACGTTTGGTACGGAAGCAGACAAAGGCTCACCGCGCCGCCCTCAGAAGCGTGCAGATCCAGCCGATAAAAGTCAGCACCAGAAACGGGTAGCCGGCGGCGGGCAGGGGCGCGGAGGTCGGCAGCAAGGGCGCGCCCCACAGGATCATGCCGGCCGAGACGACAAACAGCACGGCGGCCACGAGGGAGCCGCATCCACACGGCGAAAGTCTTCGGCGCGCTGACCATGGCGAGTGCGGCCGCCCACAGCGAGATGCCGCCGACATAAGAGGGAACGCTGGCCTGCAAGCCGGCCGCATTGCCGGCCAGCAGCAGGCTCTCGCCGGCGAGGAAGGTCAGGAACCCGGCAGCTATGCAGTCATTGCCAAGCCGCTGGTATTTCATGGTCAGCAGCGCGGTGGCGACCACGAGCGCCGCGCCGTCGATCGTCCAGAGTGTTTCGCGCAGCGGAGCGCTGGCGACGAAGGTGCCGGCGAGGCCAAAGGCGCCACCGATGGCAAGGCCGATCGCGGCGACTGTGTCCGAAGTGCTGCGCATGCGATGTCCCCCCAGGCGGGGGGGAGGATACTGCTAGGAGGTGCGCTCTCAAAGAGAATACGATGGGGGTAGCAGCGGTAGGCCCTTCTAATGTTGCGACGCCATTACAATAAAAAGTCAGCAATGCAGACCTATTTTGCAGTGCAATAGAATCAGATCGATCACAATGTTTGCTTTTTTTATGAACAGAAGTATTGTCCACCAAGGCGGTGGTCGCTTTGCGCTGAGTTATCCCGCTGGGAGGAGTTGAGTAAGCGTTTGTATTTATTATGAAATTTCCGAGGCTGCTGACTTAAGTCAGCGGTCTATTAGGCATATCTTGACTCTCGGCATTGCTTAATCTCATCTACAAGTCGTCCAGAATCAAGAAACCGCCGCAAAGCTGGCGAGCCGCGGCGGTTTCAGAGTTCTAACCCGCACAAGATTGGACGTCAGGCGCGGAGTATGGCGTATTTGGTACACTGATCTTGA
Organism: Mesorhizobium sp. M7A.F.Ca.US.010.02.1.1; assembly: GCF_004023085.1. NCBI lineage: Bacteria > Pseudomonadati > Pseudomonadota > Alphaproteobacteria > Hyphomicrobiales > Phyllobacteriaceae > Mesorhizobium > Mesorhizobium sp. M7A.F.Ca.US.010.02.1.1. The sequence goes on from NZ_RZRV01000045.1 coordinate 30,808, forward strand.
ATCAGAATAACCCGCCATGGTCAAGCCTGACGTTCGCTCACACCAAATTGAGGAGCGACTCCAATGGCGCAGCGTACTTACCCTTCGTACTGGTTGTACAAGGACAATAGTGGTGAATGGCGTTGGACTTACGAAGCTGTGAATGGCGAGACCATCGCCGTAAGCAGTGAGGGCTACAAGCGCCGTGTCGATGCCCAGCGCGGTATAGACATCGTGAAAGCGTCAATCAGTAGCCAGGTGTGGTACCCGTCAAGTCTTGAGAATGCCGCATGATACGACAGGGCCCGCCGCTGGCGGGCCTTTTCGTATGGTTCAAGGACCTCAGAAAGGGCACATCAAATGCCATCTTTTGGAATTTCTGCATTCTTGAGAATTGTCCATATGAACGTTCGGCCACAGCGAACCGAGCTACGCCGAAGATCCATGCCAAGAGAAGGTGGATATGACTTTCATAGCAGCCTCCGTAGGCTCAGCCATCGCCTTATGGCTGGAGAGTCGCTTGAGAGTTTGTTGGCCGCGACTTTGGCAATTGCACAAGGGCCAGAGAGACAGTCCGCCCAACTTGGCCTACGGCGGCTGGACGCTTGGAGAGCCCTGAACCCGGGCGCGATCTTGGAGTTTCCAGCGACCACCGCACGAAGCCTTGGCGAAATATTTTCAGTTACGTTTACACCGAATTTTGGCCTTCGAGTTGGAAGCCAAACTGTCGCGATACATGTTTGGAATACCGCAGCGCCGCGACTGGAACCGAGACTGGTCCGAGCGGTCCTGTCCGCGTTCCAGGCTGCCTATCAAACGGCGAACAATCCGCCTGATGACATCGCCGTTCTATGCCTGCGAACCATGCGTCTTGTTCGTCTGGGTAACGCCTTAGAGGTTGCAGAGCTAGGTCGGTTAATATTCGCAAATATCGATGGCATTTTTCGAGAGATTGCTGCGGATTTGGGAGAACCGCCGCCGGCGCCCGAAGATCACCCCGCGCCGCCGCCTCCCGGAGAATAAACTCCACCGCGCAGCTTCAGCGCCGCGCTGGCGGGGGGCCCGCTGCCTCCGGCAGCTCCCCCGCTTTCGAAGCCTGCCATCGATCCACCGGATCGATGACTTGGCGCGCTTTGCGCGCCAACCGGCTTCTCAATCCCCCATCTTAAGCGCCTGAATAAACGCCTCCTGCGGAATATCCACCTTCCCAAACTGGCGCATCCGCTTCTTGCCTTCTTTCTGCTTGTCCAGCAGCTTGCGCTTTCGCGAGACGTCGCCGCCGTAGCATTTGGCGGTCACGTCCTTGCGCAGCGCCGAGATGGTTTCGCGGGCGATGACCTTGCCGCCGATGGCGGCCTGGATCGGGATCTTGAACAGATGGTTGGGGATCAGCTCTTTCAGCTTCTCGCACATCTGCCTACCGCGCTTTTCCGCCGCCGTGCGGTGCACCAGCATGGAAAGCGCATCCACCGGCTCCTCATTGACCAGGATCGACATCTTCACCAGGTCGCCTTCCCGGTAGTCGGTGAGGTGATAGTCGAAGGAGGCGTAACCCTTGGAGATCGACTTCAGCCGGTCGTAGAAATCGAAGACGACTTCGTTGAGCGGCAGATCGTAGATCAGCATGGCGCGCTTGCCGACATAGGACAGGTCGGCCTGGATGCCGCGCCGGTCCTGGCAGAGTTTCAATATGCCGCCGAGATAGTCGTCGGGCGTCAAAATGGTGGCGCGGATCCACGGCTCCTCGATGGCCGAGATCTTCACCACATCCGGCATGTCGGCCGGGTTGTGCAATTCCTTCATCGAGCCGTCGGTCAGAGCCAGCCGGTAGACGACGCTCGGCGCCGTGGCGATGAGGTCGAGGTTGAACTCGCGCTCCAGCCGCTCCTGGATGATTTCGAGATGCAAGAGGCCAAGGAAGCCGCAGCGATAGCCGAAGCCGAGCGCCGCACTGGTTTCCATTTCAAAAGAGAAGCTGGCGTCGTTGAGGCGCAGCTTGCCGACCGCTGCGCGCAAATCCTCGAAATCGGCGGCGTCGACCGGGAACAGGCCGCAGAACACCACCGGCTGCGCCGGCTTGAAGCCGGGCAGCGCCTTGGCGGTGGTGCGCTTGTCCTCGGTGATGGTGTCGCCGACGCGGGTGTCGGCCACTTCCTTGATCGAGCCGGTGAAGAAGCCGAATTCGCCGGGGCCGAGCTCGTCGACATTGATGCGGGCCGGGGTGAACACGCCGGTGCGCTCGACCAGGTGTTTTGCGCCGGTCCCCATCATGCGGATGGTCTGGCCCTTTTTCAAAACGCCATCGATGACGCGCACCAGCACGATGACGCCGAGATAGGCGTCGTACCAGCTGTCGACCAGCATCGCCTTCAGGGGCGCCGTGGCGTCGCCTTCGCGCGGCGGCGGCAATTGGTGGACGATGGCCTCCAGCACGTCGGGAATGCCGAGACCGGTCTTGGCCGAGATCAGCACGGCGTTGGAGGCGTCGATGCCGATCACCTCCTCGACCTGCTCGCGGATGCGCTCGGGCTCGGCGGCCGGCAGGTCGACCTTGTTCAGCACCACGACGATCTCGTGGTTGTTGTCGATCGCCTGGTAGACATTGGCCAGCGTCTGCGCTTCGACACCCTGGGAGGCGTCGACCACCAGCAGCGAACCCTCGCAGGCGGCCAGCGAACGCGACACTTCATAGGCGAAGTCGACGTGTCCGGGGGTGTCGATCAAATTGAGGATATAGTCCTCGCCATTGTTGGCGCGGTACTTCAGCCGCACCGTCTGCGCCTTGATGGTGATGCCGCGCTCGCGCTCGATGTCCATCGAGTCCAGCACCTGCTCCTTCATGTCGCGCAGCTCCAGCCCGCCGGTCAGCTGGATCAGCCTGTCGGCAAGCGTGGATTTGCCATGGTCGATATGGGCGACGATGGAGAAATTGCGGATGTGGTCGAGGGGCGTGCTCATGGCGCGCGTTTAGCAGGGGTGGCTTGCCCGAGCAAGCGGCAGGCTGCCGCCGCATATGTGGCGCGGCCCGTTGCCTTGCAAGCCGTACAGGCGCTGCCGGAAAAGCAGAGCAGCCGGCTGTCGGGGCAAGCGGTGCGGGCGCTTGTCGCCTTTTCCCCCGGATTCCTCGAAAAATCGATAAATTTTAACCACGCGCGTTAGAGCATAATTTGTGATCGGCATGTTAGCGGGGGGAAATATCTGATGTAAGGACGAAGGCATGCGGGGGCTTGCAGGCAGTTTTATCGAGTCGCGAAGCGGCTCGTTCGCACCGATACTTGTTCTCGCCATGATTCCGCTGATCACCGCGATCGGCTTTTCCGTCGACTACACCTCCGCGGTCCAGACCAGGTCGACCGAGCAGGCGGCGCTCGACGCCGCGATCCTGTCCATCACCACGATGGAGACGACCTCGACGAAGCCGCAGCGCCAGGTGGTGCTCCAGGATACCTACCGAGAAAACGGCGGACAGGGCGCCGCGACCCTGAACAGCTTCGACGTCAGCGCCAACGGCACCGCCACAGCGCGGGCCTCGGCAAGCTACGCCATGCCGACCGTGTTCATGCAGATCGCCCGGATCCCGACGGTGCCGGTCGGTGTCTCGTCGGCGGTGAGCAAGACGCCCGCACTGGTGGAGGCCACATTCAACGTCGATCACGTTTCAGGCTACTGGAACAAGACCATGACCTTGTACGGCCTTCCCTACGGTTGGACCTCCACGACCACACCGACGGCCATGATGAAGGCCAACTATAACTACAAAGCGTATAGTTATTCCTATACGAGCGGGGGTAAGACCTACACGGCTACCGAGCCGAAAGGTTACGGCACGACAACTATTACCACGGGACCAACCAATACGCTGGTTCAGACCCAAGTGTGCACGACAGTAGGATCGGCAACCGATTTCACTGCCACTGCGGGAGTTTACAAAAGCACCGCGGTGGCAAAAAGCGGAAAGACGAGCGCCACCATCTATTTCAAGACGACGTGCGCGACCACGAATACCGCCGGAAACAGCAGTGGCGCAACAGTCAACGTCAGCACGGTGGACAAGCTCTATCTGCAGATGGATGTGCCGTCCGGACCGGTCAACCCGCTCAGGTCGAACAATACAGACACGTCGAACCGGCTCTACCTCGGCGCCGGGTACAGCACCGCGGCACAAAAGGCACTGGACCCTTCCAAATACCTCCCCGTCGAGGTTGCCAGCAACACGGACGTCGACATCTTCAAAGTGGTGCCTTGCAGCCAGACCAGCGACCAGGCATGGGAAGACGGCGGCAACAATCCTCCACTGCCAGACGTCACGAACGCCGACTTCTTCTACAGCGTGACCGGCAAGTGCGACTTCAACAAGCGGCCCTCCAACACGGTGCTGACGCAGTAGACGCTGCCCCAGGCTAAACGCCCTATGGGCTTGTGAGGCTTGGCGATCCTTCACACCCCCCTCTGTCCTGCCGGACATCTCCCCCGCAAGGGGGGAGATTGGCAGCTTCGTCGGCCGCGCTCCTGTTGCGAAGCTAGTGATAGGCGAAAGCCGTGATGAGGGTCGATCTCCCTCCTTGCGGGGGAGATGGCCGGCAGGCCAGAGGGGGGTGCTGTCCCTCCGGCTTTCCCTGCGATCTCCCGAACCTTCATCACAAACCGGTGAACGCTGTAACGAAGCAGCAAGCAGCGGCGAAGTGGGGGTATCAGCGGTGCTTCCAGGCGCCGCCGCCCACGGAGCAAGCCGATGTCCCGCAAGTTCGTCACAGTGTCCAGCCTCTCAGCGCTCGCGCTGGCGGCGTCGCTCGGTGCGGCGGCGGCCCAGCCGCTCACCGTGGTCGAGCTGTTCACCAGCCAGGGCTGCTCGTCCTGCCCGCCGGCCAACGCCAATCTGATCAAGGTCAAGGACCAGCCCGGCGTGCTGGCGCTGTCGTTCAACGTCACCTACTGGGACTATCTCGGCTGGAAGGATATTTTCGGAAAACAGGAATTCACCCGGCGCCAAGTCAGTTACGAGCCGGCGCTCGGCCATGACGGGCCGTTCACGCCGCAAGTGGTGGTCAACGGCCATGCCGATGTCGTCGGCGCCGCACCCGGCGAGATCGAAAAGCTGATCTCGGCGAGCGGCCGGATAAGAGGCCCGGCACTGTCGCTCGATGGCGGCAAGATCAGCATCGGCGCCGGCGCCGCACCTGGCGGCCACGCCGATGTCTGGCTGGTGCGCTATGCCAAGGGCGTCGTCGAGGTGCCGGTGGCGCGCGGCGAAAACACCGGCCGCACCTTGCCGCACGCCAATGTCGTGCATGCGCTCAAAAACCTCGGCAGCTGGACCGGCGCGGCCACGACGTATCCGCTGCCCGCCGCATCCGGCGGCCTGAGCACCGCCGTGCTCGTGCAGTCGCCCGGTGGCGGACCGATCCTGGCTGCCGCGACCGACTAGATCGCGCTTCGGCAAGAGATTGCGCACCGCCGCATGGAGCGGCGCCGCATAGCACGGCCGCCAAGAGGGCGCGCCTTCACGACCAACCCCAAGGAGACCATCATGACCATTTCCCGCCTGACGCTGCCGGCGCTCGCTCTCGCTTTGTGCTCGACGGCGCTGTTTGCCGGCGGCATCGCCCGTGCCGACGACGCGACCAACGCGATGAAGCCGGCTGCAAATGCCATGAAACCGGCCGCGGATGCGATGAAGCCTGCAACCGATGCGATGAAGCCAGGCGATCCGATGGCCACCAATTCCATGAAGCCGGCCGCCGACGCCATGAAGCCGGCAACGGATGCGATGGCGCCGGCCAAGTAAAGGTGGTGCTGTTTCCGGCTTCGGTCCCGCGGGTCCGTATCCGGATGCACGTGAAAGTGAGGCTTCGGCCGCAACTCGCCCGTCGCATGATCGTATCTTATCCAATAGACTCCACATGATGGACGTCACAGGAGCTCAAGCCATGACCGACATTCAAAAACCAGTCACCAGACAATCGTCGAACGTCTTCCGCAGCGCGCTCGCCGCCCTGGCACTTGCCGCAGCGGGCGCCGCCTTCTGGCTGACGCCGGCGGTTTCGGCCGAGGACGCGGTGAAGATCCCGCCGCCGGCAATCGACGAGAAGGCGGCCACCGGCACTGAAAAGGCAATCTTCGCCGGCGGCTGCTTCTGGGGCGTGCAGGGCGTCTTCCAGCACGTCAAGGGCGTCACCAAGGCCGTCTCCGGCTACACCGGCGGCGACAGGGACACCGCCGTCTACGAGACGGTCGGCTCAGGCCGCACCGGGCATGCCGAATCCGTCGAGATCACCTACGATCCGTCTGAGATCACCTATGGCCAGTTGCTGCAGGTGTATTTTTCGGTCGCCCACAACCCGACCCAGCTGAATTTCCAGGGTCCGGACTCCGGCACGCAATACCGCTCGACGATTTTCACCGAAAACGATGCACAGAGGAAGATCGCGCAAAGCTACATCGCCCAGCTCGACCAGGCCAAGGTGTTCCCGGAGCCGATCGTCACCACGCTGGAAACCGGCAAGACCTTCTATCCGGCCGAGAATTACCATCAGGATTTCCTGACGCTGAACCCGACCTATCCCTACATCGTCTACAACGACCTGCCCAAGGTGGCGAACTTGAAGGCACTGTTCCCGACGCTCTACAGCGAAAAGCCCGTGCTGGTGCTGTCGGCGAGCAATTGAGTCGAGCGCGAGAAGCGGGGGCGGGTGTGCGAAGGGCGGCGACGCCCTCCTTTCCGTCGTCATCCTAGGGCGGAGCAAGGAGCGAAGCGACGCAGCGCAGACCCTAGGATCCATGCCGCGACGTTGGGCGTAGAATGCAACGGGGCGGGATGGCTGCCCGGCAGATCGCCAGCTATCTTCGCGCGATGACAGGCTACGTTTACATGACCGCTAGCCAAAAGCGTGGCACGATCTACATCGGTGTCACCAATGACCTCGGCCGCCGCATGCCGGAACACAAATCCGGCCAAGGCGCAGGGTTCACCAGCCGCTACGGCGTGCAGCGGCTGGTCTGGTATGAGGAATTTTTCGACATCACTGATGCCATCCAGCGCGAGAAATCACTGAAGCGCTGGCCTCGCCAATGGAAGATCGACCTGATCGAAAAAGCGAATCCGGAGTGGTTCAAGCTTTTTCGCGGGACGGGGTGGTAGGCGCACCGTTTCTTGCACCGTCGGATCACTGCACCACCGTTACGGCATGGATCCTAGGGTCTGCGCTGCGTCGCTTCGCTCCTTGCTCCGCCCTAGGATGACAAGGCACGGTAGCCGCTGCCACCTTCACCCCCACTGACCCACCTCAATCATAAGTCAAATCCGTCGCCTTGCCGCCGAACACCCGGTAGGCATAGAACGAATAGAAGATGATGACCGGCAGCACGACCACGGTGCCGGCCAGAATGATGGCCAGGCTCTCCGGCGCGGAAGCCGCCTGCCAGATGGTCAGGCGATCCGGCACCACGAACGGGTAGAACGACCAGGCGAGGCCGGCAAAGCCGAGCGCGAAGATGGCGGCCAGCGTCAGGAACGGCATCAACGAATGGCGGTCGTCGGGCTTCGGCAGATGGAAGGTCTGCCGCCACAGCCACAGGAACAAAAGCGCCGACAGGATCGGCAGCGGCGACAGATAAAGCATTTCCGGCCAGACGAACCATTTGTCGAAGATACGCGGGCTGGCGAAGGGCGTCGCCAGCGACACCGCCGCCATGCCGAGCGCGGTCAGCACCAGCGCGGTGCGCAGCCAGCGCACGGCCTTCCTCTGCAACTCGCCTTCAGTCTTGTAGATCACCCAGGCGGCGCCCATCGCCGCATAGGCCGCGGCAAGGCAGAACGCCACCAGCACGCCGAACGCCACGCCGCCGAGGCCGACATCGAGGCCCAGCACATAGACGCCCAGCATATAGCCCTGCGCCAGCGATGCGATGATGGAGCCGAGGAAGAAAATACGGTTCCAGCGGTGCTTGCGCTCGGTCGGCACCTTGGCGCGGAAATCGAAGGCGACGCCGCGCAGGATCAGCCCGAGCAAAAGCACGAAGACCGGAATGTAGAGCGCGGTCAGGATGACGCCGTGCGCCAGCGGGAAGGCGACCAGCAACAGGCCGACGGCCAGCACCAGCCAGGTCTCGTTGGCGTCCCAGAACGGGCCGATGGCAGCGATCATCGTGTCCTGTTCGGCGTCTTCAGCGGCGGCAAACAGGATGCCGATGCCGAGATCGAAACCGTCGAGAATGACGTAGATCAGGATGGCGAGGCCCATCAGGCCGGCGAAGATCAAGGGGAGCGCGGTTGGCCAGTCGAAGCTCATTTTCTTCTCCTACTCGCCAGCCGCCGGCTGCGACATGGCGGCGTTCATGACGCCCGGCAGCGGCGATGAATCGCCGTCCTTCGCCGCCTTCAGCGCCAGGTGCACCAGCACGCCGAGATAGGCGATCAGCAACAGCACATAGAGAACGAGGTATATGGCGAGCGTCAGCGCGACATGGCTGCCGGCCACCGGGCCGACCGCGTCGGCGGTCCTCAGCACGCCGGTCACCAGCCAGGGCTGGCGGCCGATCTCGGTGGTGTACCAGCCGGCCAGCGTCGCCAGCCAGCCCGACAGCGCCATCGGCACCATCAGCATGGCCAGCGGCTTAGGCAGGCTGTGCCGGCGCTTGAGGAAGAAGGCCGCCGACCATGAGACGAGCAGCATCAATATGCCCGTGCCGACCATGATGCGGAAACCCCAGAACACCGGAAAGACCGGCGGATGATTGCCGGGATAGTCGTTCAACCCCGGCACCACGCCGCTGGTCGAGTGCCGCAGCACCAGGCTGGCCCCATTGGGAATGGCGATCTCGAATTTGTTCTCCCTGGCTGCCTCGTCGGGCAGCGCGAAGAGCACCAGCGGCACGTTGGGGCCGGTGTTCCAGTTGGCCTCCATGGCGGCGATCTTCTGCGGCTGATGCTCCAGCGTGTTCAGCCCATGCTGGTCGCCGGCGAAGATCTGGATCGGGATCAGGGTCGCCGCCGTGAAGACGCCGGTGCGCAGCGCCTTCCACATCGATTCCGAGCGGTCGCCGGTGAGATAGCGCAGCGCCGACAGGCCAGCGATCAGGAACGACACCGTCAGCCCCGACGCCAGCAGCATGTGGGTCAGCCTGTAAGGCATTGACGGGTTGAAGATGATTGCCCACCAGTCGACCGCATGCGCCACGCCGTCGCGCATCTCGAAGCCGGCCGGCGTCTGCATCCAGGAATTGAGCGCGATGATCCAGAATGCCGAGACGGTGGTGCCGCCGGCGACCAGCACCGTCGCCAGCGTGTGGATGCGGTTGGAGACGCGGCGGAAGCCGAACAGCATGATGCCGAGGAAGGCCGCTTCGAGGAAGAAGGCGGTGAGGATTTCGTAGGCCAGCAGCGGCCCGGCGATGTTGCCGACCTTTTCCATGTAGCCCGGCCAGTTGGTGCCGAACTGGAAGCTCATGGTGACGCCCGAAACCACGCCCATGGCAAAGGACAGCGCGAAAACCTTCACCCAGGTGAAATAGGCGCGCATCCAAGCGGAATCGTTGGTCGCGTTGTAGCGCAGCTTGAAGAACAGCAGCACCCAACCCAGCGCAATGGTGATCGTCGGAAATAGAATATGGAATGAAATATTCGTGCCGAACTGGATACGCGAAAGTATGAGCGGGTCCATGATGGGCTCCGGCTGCTGCAAATACTCGCGAAGGATAGGCCCGAAGCGAGTTCACGTCAAAGCGGCGTCCTGCCGCGAGGCTGAACGCCACAGGACAATTTTGCCGGTTGCGTGCCGCGCAACTCCGGGCCTGTGCGCCGCACCTGCAACGGCCGGCCGGCACGATTGTCGAGAACTGTCAGCAGGGCATTGACTTGCGGTTGCAAGCACCGACATTCGTCCTATATCAGGGGACCTCTTTCAAGCAGCCGTTTTCATCCATGCCTTCCATCCTGTCCATTTCCGGGGTCTCCAAGACCTACGCAACCGGTTTCACCGCGCTCAAGGAAGTCAATCTCGACATTCAGCGCGGCGAGATCTTCGCGCTGCTTGGACCCAATGGCGCCGGCAAGACGACGCTGATCTCGATCGTCTGCGGCATCGTCAACCGTTCGTCGGGCACGGTCACCGTCGACGGCCACGACATCAACAAGGATTATCGCGCCGCGCGCGGTCTGATCGGGCTGGTGCCGCAGGAACTGACCATCGACGCCTTCGAGAGCGTCTGGGCGACGGTCAATTACAGCCGTGGCCTGTTCGGCAAGCCGGCCAACCCCGGCTTTGTCGAGAAGGTGCTGCGCGACCTGTCGCTGTGGGACAAGAAGGACGCCAAGGCGATCACCTTGTCGGGCGGCATGAAGCGCCGGCTGATGATCGCCAAGGCGCTGTCGCATGAGCCGCGCATCCTATTCCTCGACGAGCCGACCGCCGGCGTCGACGTCGAGCTGCGCCAGGACATGTGGGCGATGGTGCGCCGGCTGCGCGAGGACGGCGTCACCATCATCCTCACCACGCACTATATCGAGGAAGCCGAGGCGATGGCCGACCGCGTCGGCGTCATCAATCGCGGCGAGATCATCCTGGTCGAGAACAAGGCCGAACTGATGCGCAAGCTCGGCCGCAAGCGGCTGGTGCTGGAACTGCGCAATCCGCTGACGGCCATTCCCGAGGCGCTCTCGCGCTATGCGCTGGAATTGTCGCCCGATGGCGGGCAGCTGACCTACACCTATGACAATCAGGCCGAGAGGCCCGGCGTCGCCTCGTTGATGCGCGACCTCGAGGCCGGCGGCATCCAGTTCCGCGATATCGACACGCAAAACTCTTCGCTCGAGGAGATCTTCGTCAATCTGGTGAGGAGGGAGCCATGAACCTGCGCGCCGCCATGAATCTTCGCGCAGTATGGGCGATCTACCGGATGGAAATGGCGCGTGCTTTCCGCACCGTGCTGCAGAGCATCGTCTCGCCGGTCATCTCGACATCGCTGTATTTCGTCGTCTTCGGCTCGGCCATCGGCTCGCGCATCACCGAGATCGACGGCATCAGCTACGGCGCCTTCATCGTGCCGGGTCTGATCATGCTGTCGCTGTTGACGCAGTCGATCTCCAACGCCTCCTTTGCCATCTATTTCCCGAAATTCGTCGGCTCGATCTACGAGCTTCTGTCGGCGCCGGTCTCCTATCTGGAGATCGTCATCGCCTATGTCGGCGGCGCCGCGACCAAGTCGATCATCCTCGGCCTGATCATCCTGGCCACCGCCTCGCTGTTCGTACCGCTGACCATCCTGCATCCGTTCTGGATGCTCGCCTTCCTGGTGCTGACGGCGGTGACCTTTAGCCTGTTCGGCTTCATCATCGGCATCTGGGCGAAGAGTTTCGAGCAGCTGCAGCTGGTGCCGCTGTTGATCATCACGCCGCTGACCTTCCTCGGCGGCAGCTTCTATTCGATCAACATGCTGCCCGAGATCTGGCGCACGGTGACGCTGTTCAACCCGGTCGTCTATTTGATCAGCGGCTTCCGCTGGAGCTTCTACGGCAAATCCGACGTTTCGGTCGGCGTCAGCCTCGGCATGACGGTCGTCTTCCTGCTGGTCTGCATAAGCATCGTCGCCTGGATCTTCAGGACCGGTTATCGGCTGAGGAATTGAGCGGCGAAAGTACAGGTCTGTTGAGATTCAGGTCAGGCCGAGACGAAAATGGTGGATTCCGAGAACCGGAGCGGAGCGTACTTTACGTACGTGAGCACCGGAAGCGCAGGAAGCCGCCATTTGCAGGCCGGCATCACCTGAATATCAGCAGACCTAGATCGCCTTGACCAGCCGCAGCAGCCCCAGCATCTCGACATACGTTCCCTTGCGGAAGGCGATATAGACCGGCTCTTCGACGCCGTGGAAGCGGCGCTTGAAGGCCGCCTGGCCCTGCAGGTTGAACCTGCGGCGGTTGACCCAGGGCGAAGAATAGGCGCGCTGGAAGGCATTGCGCCAGAAATCGCTTTCGGCAAATCCGCTCGGACCCACATTGACGAGCGGCGACAGGCCGAGCGTGACCACCGAGATGCCCTCTTCGCGAAAACGGTCGACGGCGAATTTGGTCAGGCCGACCTCGGCATGCGGTGAAGCGTCGAGATGCTTGCGCTTGAAGGCGGTGGTGTAGCCGATGACCTTGCCGTCGGCAAACAACGGGTCGAAGTCGAGCAAAGCGACCAGTTCGCCATCGGGACCGTGCAGGACGAAACGGCGCATGTCGGTGCCGAGATGGTCGGCGAAATGGCGGTTGAGAAAGCCCATCTCCCAGCGCTTGACGATGCGGTCGCCGCGCCAGTTTTCCGAAAGCCGGGCGATCTCGTCGAGGTAGATGGTGCGCTTGTCCTCTTCGAACGAAAAGCCTTTCTTCAGCAGCCAGCGCTCGGAGTAGCGCACGGTCTCGTTGCGCTTCCCGGAAAAATCATGCTCGGGCAGGGCGAGGCGGGTGTCGATGCCGAGGCGATTGACCTTGTAGCCAAGGCCGGCCAGCACGCGTGCGGTGTCCTCGCCCACCTGCACGAACCATGGGCTGCCGGCGGTCTCGACGAAGCGCTTGATGTAATCGGCCCGACGCGCCGGAGCCGCCACCGGGTCGCCGAGCGCGAAATGGTGCTTCATCTTGGTACCGAAGGCGATGTAGCCGTCGGCGTCGCCGAAATAGGAAAGCTTGCCTTGCACGGCGGTGGAATAGGCGAGCGAGAAGTCGCCATAGCGGCGCACCAGTGCCAGGCGTTCGACATGGGTCAGCGCCTGCCGCTCGACCTCGGGCGCGGCAGCCTCAAGGATCTTGTCGAAATGGAACCGCAAGGAGGGCATGGTCGAGATTCCGCGTGCCGCCTACAGCGCCGGCCGTCCAGGACGCGCCAAGGTGCTGTAACACTTTGATTCTGCGCATGACTCGAAAATCGGACTCGATTTCGGACATGCGCGTGGGGGATAACCGAGACCCGCCAGCCACCCAAGGCCTCGAATCAATCACATTGCCGCGACCTGATTACCGTTGATATCGCGCATATGCCATATAGAGCGCAACCGCGGCCCGGCGTGTGGCTCTAAATCGCATCGCTCGAAATTCGGCCGCGGTTTGCTGCAGGGATCCTGCGCGCGATCAAACGGTTACAGCGTCCTGCGAGCCTTGCGGCGGGACGTCCAATGGGATTCGAGTGAATGACGGATACGACAATCAGATCGGTTGCGGATCTGCCGGCCATGGTCGAGCCGGCAATCGTCGTCGGCGCCGGTGCTGCTGGGCTGGCCGCCGCGCATGCCTTGATGAACGCCGGCGTGCCGACGGCGATCCTGGAAAAGGAAAGCCGGCTGGCCGAGCCCTGGCACCGGCGCCACCAGCAATTGCATCTCAACACCCATCGCGATCTTTCTTCGCTGCCTGGTCTCGCCTTTCCCCCTGGCACGCCCGCCTTTCCGCAAAGGATGGTCGTCATCCGCCACATGAACGATTTCCAGAAGGAGAACCGGCTGCCGGTGCAGTTTGGCGTCGCGGTCGAAGAGATCACCTTCAAGGGCGATCACTGGGCATTGCGCACCAGCGCCGGACTGCGCTTCGCCCGCAATGTCGTCATCGCCACCGGCCGCGACAGGCAGCCATTCACCCCCGAATGGAAAGGCATGAAGGATTTCGTCGGGCGCATCATCCATTCGGCGGATTTCGGTGACGCGCAAGCCTATGCGGGCCAAAGAGTGCTGGTCGTCGGCGCCGGCAATTCGGGTTTCGACGCGCTCAATCATCTGGCCGGCATAGACACGGCCGCCATCTGGCTGTCGGCCCGCAGCGGCCCCGCTTTGCTGCCCAAGCGGATTGCCAAGATCGCCGTGCATAGGCTTTCGCCGTTCATGGCGCGCCTGCCTTTGCGGATCGCCGATGCCGTGATGGCGGCAACGCAGCGGCTGGTTTTCGGCGACCTGACCAAATTCGGCCTGCCGCCCGCGCCTGCGGGCGGCGCCAGCCGCCTGACCTCGGACTATACCGCGATCGCCGCCGATGACGGCGCCGTCGGCGCCATCAAGGCCGGCAAGATCACCGTCGTGCCGGGCATACGGGAATTCACCCGCGATGGCGTGATCCTGGCCAATGGCAGCCTGATCTATCCCGACATCGTCATTGCCGCGACAGGCTACCGCACCGGGCTGGAGCCCATGGTCGGCAAGCTCGGCGTGCTCGACGCCAAGGGCGTTCCGCTCTTCAACGGTGGCCAAGCCGATCCAAAATTGCCCGGTCTGTGGTTCACCGGCATGCGGCCAAGCATTCGCGGCTGCTTCGCCAATGCCGGCATCCTGGCCAAGGCGATCGCCAAACGAATTGCAAGGTCGGCCCCGCACCAATCCAGCGCATCACGCTGATTTCGGTTCCAGCCGCCGGAAACCGACGGCTTCCATCAGCATGTCTTCTTCCACCATGCCGGCATTGTGCAGGGCGAGCAGGTTAAGCGCGATTTCCCGCGCGTCGGCGGAATCGGGATGTGCCTCGCGCCGCCGGCAGGCCTCGTCGAACACGCGCTGCAGCTTGGCGATATCGGCTGGCTTGAGCAAGCCACGGTCATAGACAGACTTCGACATGGCGATCTCCTGATAAAGACCTAGAGCGCCACGTTTAAATTGCCAATCTTTCCCGAGGCTTGACCGACTTCCCCCGTCGCCTCGTCATCCTGGGGCGGAGCAAGGAGCGAAGCGACGCGGCGCAGACCTCTGGAGCTGCTCCGCAGCCCAAGGGATACATGCCGCGGCTTCAAGGCGCAGCAGCGGCGCAAATTCTGCTCCGCTGCTGCCCATGCGAGTGGGCAATCAGACCGCGATCTTGCCGCCGCCTTGTCTGGTGATGGCGACCACCGACGGCCGCACCGGCATGTCGGGCTTGAAGTCGGGCCAGCGCGTCGACAGGTCCTCATAGTAAGAGGGGCGCCCGAACGCTTCCCAGTCCTCTCCGCCGTCGCCCGGATGCTGGACGGCGACGAAGGCGGTCTGGTCGTCGGGCGCAAACAGCGGACCGCACATCTCGGCGCCGATCGGCACGCGGAAGAACAGTTTCGAGGTCGCCCGCGCCGCCCCCTCGGTGTCCACTGCCCACAGGCCATCGGTGCGGCCGGTGGCCTTCGGCCCCTGTCCGTCGGTCGCGACCCAGAGACGCCCGGCCGAATCGACCGCGCAATTGTCGGGCATGCCGAACCAGCCATTGGCCGTCGTTGCCGTCGAGAAGGTGGCGCCGACATCGGCGACCGCCGGATCGCCGCATTTCAGCAGCACTTCCCACTTGCCCTTGGCGGCGGTGAAATCGCCGCGGTCCTCGGCGATTTCGATGATGTGGCCGAAGGCGTTTTCGGCGCGCGGGTTGGCAGCGTCGACCTGGTCGGCCTTGCGCTTCGAATTGTTGGTCAGCATGACATAGACCTTGCCGTTGACGCCATTGGGCTGGACGTCTTCCGGGCGGTCCATCTTGGTGGCGCCGAGCAGGTCGGCGGCGCGGCGCGTCTCGATCAGCACGTCGGCCTGGCCGGCAAAACCGTTTTCAGCAGTCAGCGGCCCCTGGCCGAAGACGATCGGCAGCCATTCGACCGTGCCATCTTCGGCGAACCTGGCGACATGCAGCGTGCCATCGTCGAGCAGGTCCTTGTTGGCGGCACGGTCGTTCGGATTGAACGCGGCCCTGGTCACGAACTTGTAGACATAGTCGAAGCGCTCGTCGTCACCGAGATAGAAGACGACGCGGCCGTCCTTGGCGACGATCGATTCGGCGCCCTCATGCTTGAAGCGGCCCATGGCGGTGCGCTTCCTCGGCGTCGAGGTCGGGTCGTTGACATCGACCTCGACGATCCAGCCAAAGCGGTTGGCTTCGTTGGGTTCCTTGGCGAGGTCGAAACGCTCGTAATGCGCCGCCCATTCATAGGCGCCTTCGGGAATGCCGAGACGCTTGTAGTTCGCGGCTTCCTTGTGGCCTTCCGGCAGCTCGCCGGAAAAATAGCCATGGATGTTCTCCTCGGCCATCACATAGGTGCCCCAGGGCGTGACGCCGCCGGCGCAATTGTTGAACGTGCCGAACACCTTGGTGCCGGACGGATCGGCATTGGTCTTGACGCGGTCATGGCCGGCAACCGGGCCGGACAGCGCCATTTCGGTGTTGGAGGTGATGCGGCGGTTGAGCTTGCCGTCGCGCACCACCTGCCATTTGCCACCGTCCTTGCGGATCTCGACGATGGTGCCGCCATGGGCGGCCATCTCGACATCGACCTGCTCCTTCGAAAGGGGTGCGACTTCTGCCGACTTCTTGCCGTCCTTTTCGACGATCTTCACGATGCCCGGGAACATCAGATGCGGATTGGTGTATTCGTGGTTGACCACCAGCAGGCCATGTTCGGCCGAGCCGTCGATCGGGATGTAGCCGACATAGTCATTGTTGTAGCCGAACTGTTTGGCCTGGGCCTCGGCCGACTGTTTCGTCGGGTCGAACTCCGGCGAATCGGCAAATAGCGGATCGCCCCAGCGCAGCAGGACATCGGCATCGTAACCCGACGCGACATGGTGCTTGTCGTCGGTGCCGGCCTCGAGTTCGTCGAACGCGAAGGCCGAGCCTCCCGCGGCCCTGGCCTCGTCGGCGCTGATCAGCGCCAGCGGGCTGACGGTGGCGGCGATGGCCGAGACGGCCAGCGAGCCCTTGAGGAAGCCGCGGCGCGAGAACCGCGCGGCGATGATCTCGCCCATGGTGCGGTTGTCGGAGGCGTTGATCGCCGGGCCGTCGTTTTCCTCGAGCAGGCTGGTGCGGAATCGGGTGTCGGGGGAGCGAAGGTCAGTCATCGTGGCTTGCCTCTGGCTGTCGGGTGGCTGGAGCGTGGGGTACCTGTTGACCCCCTTATAATCGCCGGGTCACATTTTCGTGACATCGGGAGACGTTTCAGACGCGACAGGCATTGCGCGCAGCGCTGGCTCAGCATTCCCGAAGGCCGTGAGCTGCTCCGGAATCGTCTTTTCGAGAGGAAGGAGACCTTCGGCGGCATGTTTCGCGCGCATCTTACAACGGCGCATGACGTCAGTCGTTGCCAACGGATCAACGGACAAAGCCGGCTCGACAAGTCACCTCCGCCGCCCCCGGCGGAGGTGACTTGATGTTCGGCGTCTGCCGTCGTCAGGCGTCGGGAAAGCGAGTCTCCCGTTTAGCGATGGCGGTCGCGGCGCCGTTCATGCAAAGCTAATGTAGCATAGGCTTGGGACCTTAGTCCAATCTTGCGCTTGCAAAGGTCCTAGTTGACAACCGCAACGGTCGGAGGTCGCTTCCGGGCGCCGCGTCTTTCGGCAATGTTGTTGCACTGCAACGTTGGGTGGGGCGCGCCGGGCTCAGTCGTCGGAGATCAAAATGCACAGATTGGTCACGACCCGTTGTTGCCGGCTGGCGCTCAAATCGGCAGCGGCGCTGGCGTTGACGATTGCTCCCTACCAAATTGTCCTGGACGGCTCCGTTTCCGGCATCCAGACCGCCAGCGCATACGCCGGCAAAGGTGGCGGCGGCAACGGTGGTGGTGGGGGCGGAGGCAACAGTGGGG
>NZ_RZRV01000046.1:0-45906 GCF_004023085.1 Mesorhizobium sp. M7A.F.Ca.US.010.02.1.1
TCTGAGAGGTTTGCGTTCCTTCACACCCCCCTCTGTCCTGCCGGACATCTCCCCCGCAAGGGGGGAGATTGGCCGCTTCATCGGCGGCGCTCTTGTTGCAATGTCGGCGATTTGCGAAAACAAAGATGACATCCGATCTCCCCCCTTGCGGGGGAGATGTCCGGCAGGACAGAGGGGGGTGCTTGGCACCAGCCTCGACGGATGCGCAACAATCATGATCCGCATCCTCTGCCGCAACTTTGTCAAAACGCCGTCCGCGAGCGCAGCGCCGCGGCCAGCGTGCCCTCGTCGAGATAGTCGAGTTCGCCGCCGACAGGCACGCCATGCGCCAGTCGTGTCACCTTGATATCGAAGCCGGACAGCTGATCGGTGAGGTAATGCGCGGTCGTCTGGCCCTCCACCGTAGCATTGACGGCGAGGATGATCTCCTTGACCTCGCCACCGGCGACGCGGTCGATCAGCGAGCGCATGTTGAGCTGCTCGGGGCCGATGCCGTCGAGCGGGGACAGCGTGCCGCCGAGAACGTGGTAACGCACATTCATCGCCGCCGCGCGCTCCAGCGCCCACAGGTCGGAGACGTCCTCGACGACAATGATGGTGCCGGCATCTCGGCGCGGATCGGTGCAGATCATGCAAGGGTCCGATGTATCGACATTGCCGCAGGTCGAGCAGATGCGCACCTTGTCGGCCGCCTCGGCCATGGCGGCGGCCAGCGGCGACAGAAGCTGCTCCTTCTTCTTGATCAGATGAAGGGCGGCACGCCTGGCCGAACGGGGACCCAGCCCCGGCACCTTGGCCAGGAGCTGGATCAGACGTTCGATCTCGGGACCGGCGATTCGCTTCGACATCGCTCTGATCTAGGATTTTTCAGAGCGCTTTGGAACATCCGCATACGCATGACCGCCATATTGGCCTTGGCGGACCAAAATGGGCGGGGCCCATGGGATCATGGAGAGCAGATCAGTTGGTTTCGAGCGGCCGGCCCTGGCTGACGATCATCGCGCCGACAGCGTCGGTGTTCTCAGGCGTCGACTGGAAACCCATAGACGCCTCTTGCGGCGCTTCCTCGACCGAGGAGATGACCCTCGTCCTTGTGTTCAAGGTTCCGCCAAAACGGGCGGCATCCGGTTCCTCCATCGGCTCCTGCATCGCCACCACCGTCGGCTCCGCCGAGACACGCGCAGATTTCGCGGCCGGCGCGGCGGCCGCGGTCATATAGGTCTGTTGGGCAGGAGCGGACCGGACGGTGGCCGGCTTGGCCGGACGCACCGGCTCGGCGGACGCGACCATCGTCACCGGCTCCGCTGGCTTCTGCGGCGCCGCCGAGGCAATGGCGACCTGCGGCTCGTCCGGCAGCGGCTGCCAGTTGCGGCCGCGCTTCTCGTAAAAGGCATTGCCGCCGGCAACCATGGTGTAGTGCATGTTCTTGTAGGGGAAGCGTAGGCCGGCGGTGTGGAAGAACATGGTGTTCTTGAGCTTGGACTTGCGCTCCCCCTTCAGCACCGCGTCGGCGGCTTCCTCGACATCGGGCATTGCGCGTGAATTCATCGGCCTTGTCATGACGCCGGGGGCAAACTGCCCGCGCTCGCCCACCACCGCGCAGATGGTGCTGCCGTGCTTGCCGGAGCGCAGCCGGTTCATCACCACCGTGCCGACCGCGATCATGCCGTCGCGGCTCGAGCGGTTGGATTCAAAGAACATCGCCCGTTCCAGGCATTCCTTGTCCTTCGGCGTGTGGCTGTACGCCCGGGAGCTCAGGAAACCCGGCGTGATGGCGTCGGTCAGGCTGGCGACGGACATGCCGTGTGAAGTGGTCTGGCTACAGGCAGCCAAAAACAGGGGTGAAATGACGGCGCCGAGCAACAGCGGCGTCTTCCATCGCGTAGAAATCAACAGGTAACCCTCTCACTTCGTGCCCGCCCCCAAGCTGCGGCAAGAATGAGACACTTTCGGGCAAAATGATGGCCAAAACGTTATTAACAACGCGCTGTTGCCAAATTGGCACAATTTCCTGGTTTTCCAGATAGATCGCACCCATCATTTCACAAAGGCGATGACCTCTCTCTCTTTGTTTCGCCGCAATTGCCCCAAGGGAAAGCACTACGCGCTTTTCCCGGGCAAACGCTGTTAATTTCTCCTGGAACCGGTCTGCAGCCCGGCCGCAATCACGGCCGCTGGCCAGGCTCAAGCTCCTCGACCTTCTCCGAAAACAGGCCGCGCCGGAGGAACAGCGTCCGCGCCTCCCTGGCCGTCGGGGCGATCTTTCCCGGCCAGTCGCTGTCAATGAACTCAGCCTTGGTGAAGTCCGGATTTGTCTCGCTTGCCGCCTCCAGGAATTCGGCGATCTCCAGCACGATCGCGCGCTCGTCCTTCGAAAGCGCCGATGTGCCGGCTTCGATCGAAGGGCGATGGACGAAATCCTCGAACAGATAGAAATAACCCTTGATGCCGACGAGATCGACGCCGTCGTCACAATCGGCCAGGATTTCCAGGATCTCGTAGATCCTGTTGCGGATACGCTGCTCGATCAGTCTTTCGGAGGGCTCTTCGGTCATGTCGATGATGGGCGCGCACGCCGAATGCTAGAAGGGCAGTTTCATTCCCGGCGGGATCGGCAGACCTGCGGTCAGCGCCTTGGTCTTTTCCTGCATGATCTGCTCGACCTTGGTCTTGGCGTCGTTGTGAGCGGCCAGCACCAGGTCTTCCAGGATCTCGACATCGTCTTCCTTGAACAGAGACGGATCGATCTTCAGCGACTTCATCTCGAATTTTCCGGTCAGCGTCACATTGACCAGGCCGCCGCCGGCCTGGCCGGACGCTTCCAGCGTGGCGATCTCGTCCTGCATGGCCTGGAACTTGGCCTGCATTTCCTTCGCCTTGCCCATCAGGCCGAGAAGATCTTTCATGGTCGGGTCCTTTGCGGATTCGTGGCTGGATCAGGGTTCATCGTCGTCAGCCGGCGGCTCGACCGGCACTTCAGCCTCTGTCGTTTCGGCTTCCGGCGCGTCTGGAATGCGCACGTCGATGATCTTGGCGCCGGGAAAGCGCGCCAGGATAGCGGCCACGGTCGGGTCGCTCTTGGCATCGAGAAAAGCCGTCTCGCGCTTGGCCGATTCCATTTCGGCGAGCGTCTGGCCGCCCTCTTCCTTCGACAGCGAGACCAGCCAGCTGCGGCCGGTCCAGGCGCGCAATTTCGTCGTCAGGTCGTTGAGCAGCATCTTGGGCGCATCGCCGGTCAGGCCGACGTCGATGCGGCCGGGCTCGATGCGCACAAACCGGATGCAGCTCTTGACCAGCACCTTGAAGGCGATGTCACGCTGCGCATCGGCGAGCGCAATGATGTCGGCCAGCGATTTCAGCGGCGCCGATTCCATGGCCGGCTCCGGAGGAGCGACGTAGGCAACGGCAGCAGGCGAGGCTTCGACCAGCCGCATGGTCTGCGCACCGCCAGGACCGGCGGGCATGCGCGTCTGCGCCACCGCGCCGGCGCCACCGCCGTTGCCGGAACTTGCAGGCGCGCCATTCGGGCGCGGCGCGCCGCTTTGGACCGACGCTCCGCCCTCGAGCGATCTCAACGCCTCGTCCAGCGTCGGCAGGTCGGCGGCATGCGCCAGCCGGATCAGCACCATTTCGGCGGCACTGACCGGCCGGTTGGAGGACTGCACTTCGGGAATGCCCTTGAGCAGCATCTGCCATGTCCGCGACAGCACCCTGACCGACAGCGTCCTTGCGAAATCGGCGCCGCGCTGCCGCTCGTCCTCCGACAGCGAGGCATCCTCGATGGCCGTCGGCACGAAACGCAGCCGGGTGACGAGATGGTTGAATTCGGCAAGGTCGGTCAGCACGGCGGCCGGATCGGCGCCGGTGTCATACTGCGCACGGAATTCGCCAAGGGCGGCTGCCACATCACCCTTCATCACATGTTCGAACAGATCGACGATGCGGGCGCGGTCGGCAAGTCCCAGCATCGCCCGCACAGCCGCGGCACCGACAGTGCCGGCGCCATGGGCAATCGCCTGGTCGAGGATGGAGAGCGAATCACGGGCCGAGCCTTCGGCGGCGCGCGCGATCATCGCCAGCGCGTCGTCGTCGACCGCAATGCCTTCCTGGGCCGAGATCGAGCCGAGATGCGCGACCAGCGCGCCGGCGTCGATGCGCCTCAGGTCGAAGCGCTGGCAGCGCGACAGGACAGTGATCGGGACCTTGCGGATTTCGGTGGTGGCGAAGATGAATTTGACGTGCGGCGGCGGCTCTTCCAGCGTCTTCAGCAGGCCGTTGAAGGCCTGCGTCGACAGCATGTGAACTTCGTCGATGATATAGACCTTGTAACGGGCCGAGACCGGCGCATAGCGCACGCGCTCGATGATATCCCTGATGTCGTCGATGCCGGTATGCGAGGCGGCGTCCATCTCGATGACGTCGACATGGCGGCCCTCCATGATCGCCTGGCAATGCTCGCCGAGCACCGCGAGGTCGACCGAAGGCTGGTCGATATCAGCGGTTTTATAATTCAGGGCCCGCGCGAGGATGCGCGCCGTCGTGGTCTTGCCGACGCCGCGCACCCCGGTCAGCATCCAGGCCTGGGCGATGCGGCCGGTGGCAAAGGCATTGGTGAGGGTGCGCACCATCGGCTCCTGGCCGACCAGCTCGGAGAAGTTCGAAGGACGGTACTTGCGCGCCAGCACGCGATAGGCGGCGGCCTTGCCTATCTCCAGGCTTTTTGGTCCCGAATTTCCGGCTTCGCTCATACGCCCGTAAAGCTCCAAATGGCCGCGCCCGAAGGCGGCCGATTCCTGCGCATAGTCTCGCCCGCGCTGCAATGCGTCGTCAATGTCGCGAGAGGGGCCGATGAGGTGGGAGGCTGGAACAATGACCCGTTCCGGGCTCGTTAGGGCTGCTTCCTTCCGGACCTGACCCGGTTGGCGAGTGGATCGTCCACCACCAACCTCCCGCTTTCCATATCGGCAATTGCGCGACGAAATGCAAGTCCGCCGAAGAAATCGCAAAATATGGAATTGGCGCACCAATGCGTGAGGGGCGCAATGATTCGCTTGCAGCCCCCTTGCCGCCGCTCTAGCCTTCATGTGTTGAGCAAACCAAGAAAAGCAAGGGAAACGCCGATGCTGCCGGGCCTGGAGGCCGGATTCACGCTGGACGCACGGCTGGAGGCGGACAGCGAACAGTTGATGTGGCTTGGGCTGTGCGAATTGCGGGTGATGAACGACCGCCGCTGGCCATGGCTGCTGCTGGTGCCGCAGCGGCCCGGCGCGGAGGAAATCCATGACATGACGCCGCTCGACCAGACGATGCTGACCTTCGAGACCAATATGGTGGCGCAGGCGCTGAAGAAGGCGACCGGCTGCACCAAGATCAACACCGGCGCGCTCGGCAACATCGTGCGCCAGTTGCACATCCATGTCATCGCGCGTTCGGAAGGCGATCCCGGCTGGCCAGGCCCTGTGTGGGGACATGGTCTGCGAGAGCCCTATCAACGTTCCGACTTGCGACGGTTTGCCGAAACGATCCAGGCGGCGCTATAAGCGTTCCCGTGTCCATCCCTCAACGTATCCCAGAGTCCCCATGAGCTTCCGCCTGTTTGACGCGCCTTTGCGCGAGCCGAGCCAGTTCGTCGGCTTTGCCGGCAACATGATCGACCGGCAGTCCGAGAACCGCGCCGACGATTCGGTCGACAAGGCGCTGGCCGATCCGGCGACGCGGCTGCTTCTGATGCATGGCGGCCGGCTCTATTTGAAGCTCGGCGATAGCGGCGCTCTCGATCCCTGGTTCGGCGCCACCGAGAGCGAGCCCTTCAAGGTTTCCCTGGCGCAAGGCATCCTGCTCGGCTTTTCCGAACTAGGACCGGTGCTGGCCGTGCCCGCCGGCGTCGAACCCGAACAGCTTCCGGAAACAGTCAAGGCCATCGACTACCGCTCGGTCTACATGCAAGGGCTGATCGACGAGGCGGCGGCTGGCGCGATGGCGCAAGGGGCGGCCCTGCTTGCCTGGCATGCCAGCCATCGTTTCTGCAGCAAATGCGGTACAGAATCACAGATGCGGGCCGGCGGCTACAAGCGCCATTGCCCGAATTGCGGCACCGAGCATTTTCCGCGCACCGACCCGGTGGCGATCATGCTGACGGCGACGCGGGAAAAATGCCTGCTCGGACGCGGCCGGCATTTCGCGCCGGGCATGTACTCGGCCCTTGCCGGCTTCATCGAGCCGGGCGAGACGATCGAGGCGGCGGTGCGCCGCGAGACGCTGGAAGAGGCCGGTATCCGGCTTGGCCGCGTCGTCTACCACGCCAGCCAGCCCTGGCCGTTCCCCTATTCGCTGATGATCGGCTGCTTCGGCGAGCCGCTCAATGACGATATCCAGGCCGACCTCAACGAGCTTGAGGACTGCCGCTGGTTTTTTCGCGACGAGGTGCGCCTGATGCTGGAAAGGACGCACAAGGACAATCTGGTCACGCCGCCGAAAGGCGCCATTGCGCATCACCTCATCCGCGCCTGGGTCGATTCAGAATGATGGCAGCGAACACCGAAAGACATTGCAGGAGCAGGACATGATCCGTCACACCGTCGTTTTCACGCTGAAGCATCCGCCGCATTCGCTGGAGGAAAAGCGGTTCCTGGTCGACGCCAAGAAAATCCTAACCGCGATCAGAGGCGTCACGCATTTCGAGCAATTGCGGCAGATCAGCCCCAAGAACGACTATCATTTCGGCTTCTCGATGGAGTTCGCCGACCAGGCCGCCTACAACAGGTACAACGACCATCCGGACCATGTCGCCTTCGTGCGCGACCGCTGGGTGCCGGAGGTCGAGGCCTTCATGGAGATCGACTACGTGCCGCTGGGCGCGGTGATTTAGGGCATGGTCCCGAAAAGTGGAAACCGGTTTTTGGACAAGATCATGCCCAGTAGCGATCAGTCCGCAACCTTCCACTGCTCACGCGACTCACTGGCCGGATAGACGCCCAGAATCCGCACTTCGCGGGAGAAGAAACGGAGCTCGTCCAGCGCAAGCTTGACCAGCGGGTCGTCGGGATGGCCCTCGATGTCGGCATAAAACAGCGTCGCCGTGAAAGCGCCCAACTGGTAGCTCTCCAGCTTGGTCATGTTGATGCCGTTGGTGGCAAAACCGCCCATCGCCTTGTAGAGCGCGGCCGGCACGTTGCGGACGCGAAAGATGAAGGTCGTCATCATCTTGACGTCGGGTGATGGGCGCTCGGCCCATTGCTTGTTCTTGGTCAGGACGACAAAGCGGGTGACGTTGCTGTCGGTGTCCTCGACGTTTTGCTCGATGATGTCGAGCCCGTAGAGGGTCGCTGCCAGCGCCGGCGACAGCGCCGCCATGGTGCGGTCCTTGACCTCGGAGACCATCTTGGCTGCACCAGCCGTATCGCCGGCGACGATCGCCTTCCAGCCGTTCTTGCGGATGTATTTGCGGCACTGGCCAAGCGCGTGGATGTGGCTGTGCACCGTCTTGATCTCGTCGCGCCTGACGCCCGGCAGCACCATCAGCTGGAAATGGATCGGCAGGAAATATTCGCCGATGATGTGCAGCTTCGATTCCGGCAAGAGATGATGGATATCGGCGACGCGCCCGGCAATGGTGTTCTCGATCGGGATCATGGCGAGATCGGCCTTGCCGGTCTCGACCGCGTTGAACGCATCCTCGAAGGTCGGGCACGGCAACGGCTCCATCGATGGATAGACGTTGCGGGAGGCGGTGTCGGAATTGGCGCCCGGCTCGCCCTGGAAGGATATTCTGTTGGTCTTTTCAGGCATGCCGATATCTCAGGTTGAAAGGATCTGTCTGGCGCGTTCGAGGTCTTCCGGCGTGTCGACGCCGAGCGGCAGCGACTGGACGATCTCGGCGTCGATGCGCATGCCGGCTTCCAGCGCCCGCAACTGTTCCAGCCGCTCGCGCCGTTCGAGCGGCGACGGCTTCAGCGCGACGAAACGCTCAAGTGCTTCGCGGCGATAGGCGTAGAGGCCGACATGATGATAGAGCGGCCCCTCGCCCCAAGGCGCCGTGGCACGGGTGAAATAGAGCGCCCTCAGCCTGCTGCCGGAAAGCGGCGAACCGACGATCTTGACGACATTGGGATTGGTCTTTTCCTCGTCGCGGACGATCTCGACGCCGAGCGTGGCGATGTCCACCGCACTGTCCTCGAAAGGCCTGAGCGACGCGGCGATAATCTGCGGATCGATGGTCGGCAGGTCGCCTTGCACATTGACGATGGTTTCGACCTTGCGCCCGGGGTCGAGCGCGATCAGCGCCTCGTGGATGCGGTCGGAGCCGGATTCGTGATCCGTGCGCGTCATCACGGCCTCGAACCCGTGCGCGCGCATCGCTTGCGCCACGCTTTGCGTGTCGGTCGCCACCACCACCCGGCCAAGGCCGGCTTCGGCGGCGCGGCGGGCGACATGGACGATCATCGGGGCGCCTGCGATGTCGGCCAGCGGCTTGCCCGGCAGGCGGGTCGAGGCCATGCGGGCCGGGATCAGGATCAGCGTGGACATTTCGGGTGCAAGGCGTCTCGAAAGAGGACAGGGAAAGTGGCAAAAGGTCTCACTGGAAGCGCCCTTATAGGTGTTGCAACGCCGCAGCAAAAGACCTAGTTTCCGCCCGATTTGACCGCCCTGGCAGGACGGGTCACGATACCGACGGACGGAGTGGACGGTTCTGTCCGCCGGAAAAGGGAGCAAGGGGCGTATGGATTCCAACGAAGTCAACAAACTGCTCGCCGGATTGCTCGGAACCGTTTTCGTCGTCTTCTCGGTCGGCATTGTGTCCGATGCGCTGTTTGCCTCGCCTGCGCCGGAAAAGCCCGGCTTCGCCATCGAGGCCGCGGAGCCCGCCGAAGGCGGCCCGGCCGCTCCTGCCGCAGCCGAAAAGCCGATCGCAGATCTTCTGGCCAATGCAAATGCCGAACAGGGCGCTGCCATCTTCAAGAAGTGCCAGGCCTGCCATTCCGGCGAAAAGGGCGGTCCTAACAAGGTCGGCCCCGATCTGTGGGACATCGTCGACCGTCCGGTCGCCTCTCACGAGGGCTTCGCCTATTCGGCGGGCATGAAGGAATATTCCAAGGGCGGCACAGAGAAGTGGACCTACGATAACCTCAACCACTTCATCACGTCGCCCAAGAAGGACGTTAAAGGCACGGCGATGGGCTTTGCCGGCCTGCCGAAGGAAGAAGACCGCGCCAACGTCATCGCCTATCTGCGCACGCTGTCCGACAATCCCAAGCCGCTGCCGGCACCGGGTGCCGCCGCCGATGCAGGCGCCAAGCCTGCCGATGCAGCCGCTCCGGCAAAGCCGGCTGATGGTGCCGCGCCCGCGAAACCGGCCGCTCCTGCCGCCCCGGCTCCGGCCGCACCCGCACCGGCGCCTGCCCAATAGTCAGATATCATCTCGACGACCTTGAAAAAGCCGGGTTCAGCCCGGCTTTTTTGTTGGGAAAACCGCATAGGCGGCGACAAAGCCGCGCATGGCGGTTTTCACGGGCGCCAAATCATCTAGATTGCCGATGAACGGGCATTGCGAAGAGGATAGTGCATGACGGTTGGCCGAACGCTTCTCAAGTCGTTGCTGGCGGCAGCCCTTCTGGCGGCGGGATTGCAGGCTGCCCTCGCCGATGAATGGCGCACCACGTCATCGCTGATCGGCGAGTCCAAATACGGCGCCAATTTCCAGCACTACGACTACGTCAACCCCGACGCGCCCAAGGGCGGCACGCTGAACCGGGTGGTGATCGGCACCTACGACAACTTCAATCCTTATATCGTGCAGGGATCGCCGGCGGCCGGCCTCGTGGGATTCGGCGGCGGCCTACTCTACGACACGCTGATGGAGCAGGCGACCGACGAAGGCAGCACCAGCCACCCACTGATCGCCGATGCCTACAAGTATCCGGCCGACTATTCCTCCGCGACCTACCGCCTCGACCCGCGCGCCAAATGGCACGACGGCCAGCCGATCACTGTCGACGACGTGATCTGGTCGTTCCAGGTGCTGAAGGCCAACAGCCCGTTGTATAACCGCTATTTTGAGAACGTCACGGACGCGGTCGCGGTCTCCGATCGCGAGGTCGAGTTCCACTTTAATCAGAAAGGCAACAGGGAACTGCCGAAGATTCTCGGCGATCTCGTCGTTCTGCCAAAGCATTGGTGGGAGGGCAACGACGCCAGCGGCAAGAAGCGCGACATCACCAAGACGACTCTGGAGCCGCCGCTGGGGTCAGCGGCCTACAAGATCGCGAGTTTCAAGCCGGGTTCCGAAATCGTCTGGCAGCGTGTGCCGGACTATTGGGGCGCCAAACTGCCAGTGAAGATCGGCCGCGAGAATTTCGACAGGCAGCGTTTCAGCTATTTCCTTGACGACAACGCCGGTTGGCAGGCCTTCACCAAAGGGGGGTTCGAAGACTTCCGCGCCGAGACACGCGCCCAGCGTTGGGCGGTCGAATACACCTTTCCGGCGATCAAATCCGGAGATGTCATCAAAAAGGAGTTCCCCACAACCTCACCGGAACCCATGCAGTCCTATTTGATAAATACGCGCCGCCCGCTGTTCCAGGATGTACGCGTACGCCAGGCACTCACCTACGCGTATGATTTCGAGAGCATGAACCGAACCATTTTCTTCGGCGCCTATACGCGCACAGACAGCTATTTCGAAGGCGGCGATCTGGCCTCGACCGGCCTGCCACAGGGCAAGGAGTTGGAGATACTCCAGCCGTTTCGAGACAAGTTGCCACCTGAACTGTTCAAGCAGGAATTCAAGCTGCCGGTCTACGACACGCCACAATCGGGTCGCGAGAATTTGCGCAAGGCCTACGAGCTTTTCAAGCAAGCCGGCTGGGTCAATCAGGCCGGAAAGCTGGTGAATGCGAAGACCGGCGAAGTGTTCAAGATCGAGTTCCTCGGCAACGATCCCGTTGACGAGCGGGTCGCCTCGCCTTTCATCGACAATTTGCGGCGGCTGGGCATCGATGCAACGCTGCGCATTGTCGATGACAGCCAATACACCAACCGTACTCGCGCTTTCGACTTCGATATGCTGGCGCTCGCAGGTTTTCAGCAATCCAACTCACCCGGCAACGAACAGCGCGACTTTTTCAGTTCCACAGCTGCGGACAGGGCCGGATCACGAAATTTGGCCGGCATCAAGAATCCTGTCGTCGACGCACTGATCGACCGCGTCATCTTTGCAACGGACCGAGACGACCTGATGGCTGCGACCCATGCCCTTGACCGAGTGTTGCTTTGGAACTTCTACATGGTGCCGCAATGGCACCTGGGGAAAGTTCGGGCCGCATACTGGAACAAGTTCGCAATGCCTGAAAAACAGCCAACCTATCTCGGCGTCGATTTGGACTCTTGGTGGATCGACCCGGACAAGGAGAAGGCGCTGGCGGCCAAATACAAGGGTGGCAATTGATGGCGGCCCTTGCCCGCCGCGACTTTCTCGCCCTGGGCAGTGCCGCGGCAGCCGCCGCCTTGCTGCCCGGCAAGGCCTTCGCCGACACTGCGACCGGCACCAAGCTGCACGGCCTGTCGGCCTTCGGCGACCTCAAATACAAGCTCGGTTTCGCGCATTTCGACTACGTCAATCCGGACGCCCCAAAGGGTGGCCAGATGAATTTCGCGCCGCCGAACTCGACCCTCAATCAGAGCTTCCTGACCTTCAACACATTGAACTCACTGGTGTTGAAGGGGGAGGCGCCGCCGCGTACCGAACTTTGTTTCGATTCCCTGATGACAAGCGCGCTCGATGAGCCCGATGCGGCCTATGGCCTGCTTGCCGAAACCGTTACCCTGTCGCCGGACCGCAACGGTTTCCGCTTCGTGCTGCGGCCGCAAGCGCGTTTCCACGACGGCTCGCCGCTGACCGCGCAGGACGTTGTCTTCTCGCTGAAGCTCTACAAAGACAAGGGCCATCCGAACCTTTCCCAGGCGTTGCGGTACATGACCGACGCGGTTGCGGTCGATCCCGCTACCGTCGATCTCACCCTCAACGGCAAGCAGTCGGCGCAAAACATCCTTGCGATCGTGGGAATGCCTATCGTCTCCAAGGCCTTTTATACGGCCAATGATTTCGATGCTTCGACCATGACACCGCCGCTTGGCTCGGGTCCCTACAAGATTGGACGCGTGGCGGCCGGACAGACTGTCGAATATGACCGCGTGGCCGACTATTGGGGCCGCGATCTGCCAGTGAACCGCGGCCTCTACAATTTCGACCGCATCCGCATCGACTTCTATCTTGACCGGCAAGCGGCATTCGAGGCCTTCAAGAAAGGCGACACGCATTTTCGCGAGGAATTCACCTCACGGGTATGGGCTACCGGCTACGACTTTCCGGCGCTGAAGGACGGCAAGGTCGTCAAACGGGAATTTCCCGGTGAGAAGACGCCGGACATGCAGAGCGTCGCGCTGAATCAGCGCCGTCCGCAATTCCGCGATGAGCGGGTGCGGCGGGCGATCGCCCGGTGCTTCGATTTCGAATGGATGAAGCGGGCCTTGTTTTACGGCTCCTACGAGCGTTCTCAATCGAACTTCGAACGATCGGATTACAAGGCCGAAGGCCTGCCCTCGCCTGAGGAATTGGCCCTGCTGGAGCCGTTCCGGGCCGAGTTGCCGCCAGAGGTTTTCGGTGAAGCGGTAACACAGCCCCTGTCCGACGGTTCGGGCCATGACCGCAAGCTGCTGGGCGAGGCTTCGAGATTGCTCGCGCAAGCCGGCTGGAAACGCGATGGCAGTTTCGTCGTCGACGACAAGGGTGAGCGACTGCGGGTCGAAATGCTGGCGGAGGACGACGGCATCGTTCGCATCTACACCCCGTGGTCCGAGAATATGAAGGCGATCGGGATCGACGCATCGATCCGGCAAATCGATTCGGCGCAGTATGAGCAGCGGCACAGCAATTACGACTTCGACCTTGCCTTGCTGCATTGGTCGATCGGGGCGACGCCGACCGACGACAGCCTGCAGATGCTCTATGATTCCCGGATGGCGAAAATCCCGGGGCAACGCAACTATCCGGGCACCGAAAGCAAGGCCATCGACGCCCTGATCGCGGCAGCCGGCAAGGCGAAAGACCGTATAGAACTCGTCACGGCGCTCAGAGCGCTCGACCGGGTCTTGCGCGCGCGCCTCGACTGGATTCCAACATACTATCTGGCGAATCACCGCGTCGCCTATTGGGACATGTTCGGCTTTGTCGAACAGAAGCCCGATTTCGGCTTTCCGGTCGAGACGCTGTGGTGGTTCGATAAGGGCAAGGCGGCAAGAATTGGCAAAGGCTGAGATGTTCGCTCAACGAGGGCAGAAGGCCTGATGGGCGCCTATATCCTGCGTCGCATCCTTTTGATGATCCCGACGCTGTTCGGCATCATGGCAATATCCTTCGCCGTTATCCAGTTCGCCCCCGGCGGCCCGGTCGAACAGGTCATCGCCCGGCTGACCAATCAGGGCGGCAGCGACCGCCTCGGCGGTGGTGGCGGCGACGCGGGTGCTGGCGGCAATTTCGATGCCGCCGGTGACGTCAGTTCGAAATATCGCGGTGCACAGGGGCTCGATCCGGAATTCATCAAGAAGCTGGAGAAACAGTTCGGCTTCGACAAGCCGCCGCTCGAGCGCTTCGGCATGATGCTGTGGAACTATGCCCGCTTCGATTTCGGCGACAGCTATTTCCGCGACATTTCGGTGCTCGACCTGATCCTGGAAAAGATGCCGGTGTCGATCTCGATCGGGCTGTGGATCACGCTGTTGTCCTACCTGATCTCGATCCCGCTCGGCATCCGCAAGGCGGTCAAGGATGGAACCCCCTTCGACGTCTGGACGAGCGGCGTTGTCATCGTCGGCTATGCCATTCCGGGCTTCCTGTTCGGCATCATGCTGATGGTGCTGTTTGCCGGCGGGTCGTTCTGGGACTGGTTTCCGCTGCGCGGCCTGACCTCGGACAATTGGGATCAATTGTCCTGGTGGGGAAAGATCGTCGACTATTTCTGGCATATGACCTTGCCGCTGACCGCGCTGGTGCTGTCTGCCTTCGCCACGACGACGCTGCTGACCAAGAACTCGTTCCTCGAAGAAATCCGCAAGCAGTATGTGGTGACGGCGCGCGCCAAGGGCCTGTCGGAACGGCAGGTGCTCTACGGCCATGTTTTCCGCAACGCCATGCTGATCGTCATCGCCGGCTTTCCCGGCGCCTTCATCTCGGCCTTCTTCACCGGCTCGCTGCTGATCGAGAACATCTTCTCCCTCGATGGCCTCGGCCTGCTCGGTTTCCGGTCGGTGGTCGAGCGCGACTATCCGGTGGTGTTCGCCAACCTCTACATCTTCTCGCTGCTCGGGCTGTTCGTCGGTCTGTTGTCCGACCTGCTCTACACCTGGGTCGATCCGCGCATCGATTTCGAGCGGAGAGACGTTTGATGTCGGAGGCTACAGTCCCCGTGGACGCGGCACCCGCGCGGATAAAGCGGCCGTTTCTGTCGCCGCTCAACAAGCGCCGCCTGCAGAATTTCAAAGCCAACCGGCGCGGCTACTGGTCGCTGTGGATCTTCCTCGTCCTGTTCGTGCTGTCGCTGTTTTCCGAGTTCATCGCCAACGACAAGCCGATCATCGCTTCCTACAAGGGCGAGATCCTGTTTCCCGTCCTGGTCGCCTACCCCGAGGAAAAATTCGGTGGTTTCTATGCCGTCACCGATTATCGCGACCCGGTCATCCAGGACGAGATCAATGCCAATGGCTGGATGATCTGGCCACCGGTGCGCTACTCCTATCAGACCGTCAACAACGCCATTCCGGAAGCAGCACCGGCCAAGCCGTCCTGGCAGTATGACGCCACGAAGCGCTGCAACCAGTATCCGCAGGGTGCCGCCGACCCCGCCTGTATCGTCGGCAACTGGAATTGGCTGGGCACCGACGACCAGGCGCGCGACGTGCTGGCGCGCGTCATCTACGGCTTCCGCATTTCGGTGCTGTTCGGCCTGATCCTGACCGCCGGCTCGGCCTTGATCGGCGTCGCGGCCGGCGCCGTGCAAGGCTATTTCGGCGGCTGGACGGATCTCTTGTTCCAGCGTTTCATCGAAATCTGGTCTGCCATCCCGGTGCTCTACCTCCTGCTCATCGTCGCCGCCATCCTGCCGCCGGGCTTCTTCATCCTGCTCGGCCTGATGCTGCTGTTCTCGTGGGTGGCGCTGGTCGGTGTGGTGCGGGCCGAATTCCTGCGCGCCCGCAATTTCGAATATGTCAACGCGGCCCGCGCGCTCGGCGTGCCCAACCGCACCATCATGTTCCGGCACCTGCTGCCCAACGCCATGGTGGCGACATTGACCTTCATGCCCTTCCTGCTCTCAGGCTCGATCTCGACGCTGACCTCGCTCGACTACCTTGGTTTCGGCCTGCCGCCCGGCTCCGCCTCGCTCGGCGAACTGCTCAAGCAGGCGCAGCGCAACCTCAATGCGCCGTGGCTCGGCATTTCCGGTTTCGTCGTCATCTCGCTGATGCTGTCGCTGCTGGTCTTCGTCGGCGAGGCGACGCGCGACGCCTTCGATCCGCGCAAGACGTTCAGATGAGCGAAGCCCCCTTGCTCAGCGTACAGGACCTCAGCGTCGCCTTCAGCCAGGGAGGCGGCCAGTCGACGGCTGTCGACCACATCTCGTTCGACATCGCCAAGGGCGAGACGGTGGCGCTGGTCGGCGAATCCGGTTCCGGCAAATCGGTCTCGGCGCTTTCGGTGCTGAAGCTGCTGCCCTATCCAAGCGCCAGCCACCCCTCGGGAAAGATCGTGTTCCAGGGCGCCGACCTGCTGGCGATGAGCGAAAAGCAGTTGCGGCAGGTGCGCGGCAACAAGATCACCATGATCTTCCAGGAGCCGATGACCTCGCTCAATCCGCTGCACACGATCGAGCAGCAGATCGTCGAGATCCTGAAGCTGCACCAGGGCATGGCCGACCGCCCGGCCAAGGAACGCACACTGGCCCTGCTCAACGAGGTCGGCATCCGCGATCCGCACAAGCGCCTCGATGCCTATCCGCACCAATTGTCCGGCGGCCAGCGCCAGCGCGTGATGATCGCCATGGCGCTGGCCAACGAGCCCGAACTTTTGATCGCCGACGAACCGACAACGGCGCTCGACGTCACCGTGCAGGCGCAGATCCTTGAGCTGCTGGCCGGCTTGAAAAGCCGCAAGGGCATGTCGATGCTGTTCATCACCCATGATCTCGGCATCGTGCGCAAGATTGCCGACCGCGTCTGCGTGATGACCAAGGGCAAGATCGTCGAGACCGGGCCGACCAAGCAGATCTTCGCCAATCCGCAGCATGCCTATACGCGGCATCTGCTGGCGGCCGAGCCGAAGGGCAAGCCGCCGGCCGCCAATGCCGCCGCCAAGCCTGTCATGACCGGCAAGGACATAAAGGTCTGGTTCCCGATCAAGCAGGGCTTCTTCCGCCGCACCGTCGACAATGTGAAGGCTGTGGACGGCATCGATGTCACCGTGCGCGCCGGCCAGACGCTGGGCGTGGTCGGCGAATCCGGCTCCGGCAAGACGACGCTCGGCCTGGCGCTGGCAAGAATGATCTCGTCGACCGGAACGATCCAGTTCAACGGGCGCGACATCAACCAGCTGTCCTTCAACGCCATGCGGCCGCTCAGGCGCGAATTGCAGATCGTCTTCCAGGATCCGTTCGGCTCGCTCAGCCCGCGCATGTCGATCGCCGAGATCATCGAGGAAGGCCTCAAGATCCACGAGCCGAAGCTGTCGCCCGACGAGCGCGACGACAAGGTGGCCGCCGTGCTGAAGGAGGTCGGGCTCGATCCGGCGACACGCAACCGCTATCCGCACGAGTTTTCCGGCGGCCAGCGCCAGCGCGTCGCCATCGCACGCGCCATGGTGCTCAATCCGCGCTTCGTCATGCTGGACGAGCCGACATCGGCGCTCGACATGAGCGTGCAGGCGCAGGTCGTCGACCTGCTGCGCAGCCTGCAGGCCAAGCACGACCTCGCCTATCTCTTCATCAGCCATGATTTGAAAGTCATCCGGGCGCTGGCCAACGACGTCATCGTCATGCGCAATGGCAGGATCGTCGAAGCCGGCCCTTCCCAGCAGATTTTTGAAAATCCGCAAACCGACTATACTCGGGCGCTGATCTCGGCCGCCTTCAAGATCGAGACGGCACCGGTCGGCATCGTCAGCGAGTGATTTGCGTAGAGAGGGACTAAAAGACCGCAATGGAAAAAGGCCGTATCCTGCTTGCCGTCACCGGCTTTCATCCGCAGCGCTGGCGCGAGCTCCTGTCGGCCGAGCGCGAGGTGGTGCTGGAGCCCGACGGCGCCAGCGACCCCTCGATCACCTATGCCGTGGTGTGGAAGCAGAAGCCGAACATTCTGGCGTCGCTGCCCAATCTGCGCGCCATCTTTTCGATCGGCGCCGGTGTCGACCATATCTTCGCCGATCCCGGCCTGCCCGATGTGCCGATCGTCAAGGTCGTCGCCGACAACCTGACCCAGTACATGACCGAATATGTGGTCTGGCGGGTGCTCGACCATCACCGCCAAGGCCTGCTCTACCGGTCGCAGCAGCCGAAGAAGATCTGGCACGAGCCGCAGCAAAGGCCGGCCGGTGACATTTCGGTTGGCATCATGGGCCTCGGCAGTCTCGGCCGCGCCGCGGCCTCGGTGCTTTTGTCGCTCGGCTTTGCCGTCAATGGCTGGTCGCGCACCGACAAGGCCATGGAAGGCGTCGCGACCTATTCCGGCGAGGCTGGACTGATCCCCTTCCTCAAGGCAACCGACATCCTGGTCGTGCTTTTGCCGCTGACGCCGGAGACAAAGGGCATCATCAACTATGGCGTGCTGAAGGAATTGCGCAAACGCAACGGCCTCGGCGGCTCTGTGCTGATCAATGCCGGACGCGGCCGCCTGCAGAAGGATGCCGACATTTTGCGGGCACTGGATGACGGCACATTGAAGGAGGCAAGCCTCGACGTGTTCGAGGTCGAACCGCTGCCGAAGACCAGTCCGCTGTGGGGGCATCCAAAAGTGTTCGTGACGCCGCATGCGGCGGCGACCTCCGACCCTGTCCATTTGGCGCCGATTATGCTGCGCCAGATGGACGCCTTCGAGCGCGGCGAAAAGCTCAACAATCTGGTGGACCGCGAGGCAGGGTATTAACCAGGCAGCGCCAATTTCTTCTGCTTGTCCGGATGCTCACAGTCGCGGCGATCAATCGACCGGTTCATGGCATCGATCTCGCCGCTCGCCTTGTCGGTATCGCGTTTGGCCTTGGAGCGCATGTCAGGCGTGAACGGGCCGAAGCCCATCGCCGGATTGGAGAAGGTCGGCTTGGCCTTCGTCGGAAGGTTGTATTGCTGCGCCAAGCCGTTGCGCTGCGCCAGCAACTGGTCGCAGGGCACGTTGTCATATTGCAGGGAGGACTGGACGTTCGCATCCTGCTGTTCCGACATCGAAGTGCCGCCGACGCAGCCGGCGGTCAGCAGGCAAGAGGCCAAGATCATCATGTTCCAGCGCATCGACTATGCTCCTCCTGATATCCCACCCTGATGCGAGCAGATCGCAAATATCAGTCGCGCATGCAAATCGGACTTTTTCACAGCAAGAATGTTTGCGAGGTGGCGATAGACCCCTTCGCCGGCAGCTTGCCTGCCACAACGGCAGGGCTGCGAGTTCGGGGCAAAGGGTTCCTTCGGAGCCTTGGCCGGCGCGTGGCTGACGGAGCATCAAACGAAAAACCGCCTGTGCGGCGGGTGACTGGCACAAATCAGCACCATGGGCGAAAATGTATCATAGCTGAGGGCAGGATGTCAAGAAAAAATTCCTATCGCGCTGCCCGGCAAAACGGCGGACACCGCCGAACTGGCTGTCGCCAGGTCTTTGCTAGGCTGAGTTCGGAGCCCCGGCCACAACGATCAGCCCGTTGACGTGTTCCCCGCGATCCTGCCGGATCACGGTTGGTTCCAGTGACAGGACCGAAAGCCCGTTGGCGGCCAGGACCTCGCGCACATAGTGTTGCGCATGCGCATAGCGGCGCGACGGCAGCAGCATGAAATCGCCGTCGCCAGCCAGCGTCTCCACGGAAAATGCGAACAGGCCATCCGTGGCCAGCAGCCCGGCAATCGTCTTCACCACGCCGCCCAACGCGCCGACATAGATGAAAACATCGGCCACCGTCACCAGATCGGCTTTCGGACCGGCATAGGGAAAATCCCGCAGATCGGCCTTATCGAGGAAATCGTAGACGCCCTTGGTCCGCGCCTTTCTCAGCATCCTGGCCGAAATGTCATATCCCTCCAGCCGGTCGGCGATCGGCCGCAGCCTCTGTCCCGTCAGGCCGGTGCCGCAGCCAAGATCGAGCGCCAGCGCGAAGCGGCCCGGCCTTGCCGCTCGAATGGCTTGGTCGAGCATCTCAGGCAGCCGGTACCCCAGCCTGCCGACCAGGGACTCGTCGAAGCTCTCGGCATAATGGTCGAACAGTGTCTCGACGAAGGCGCTGGGGAGCGCGTCGAGCGCCGGCGCCTTGCCGATCAATTGCAGGTTCAGTGCAGCGCCTTGACGATCCGATGGATCGAGCTGCAGCGACATCGTCCAGGCCTGTGCAGCCAGATCCGCCGCGCCCGCCGCCTGCTGCATCTCACCGAGGCGAAACCAGCCCATGGCCCATTGCGGTGTCATTTCCAGCGCGCCGAGCAGCAATTCCGCCGCTGCTGCGTGATCGCCATCCGCGTGCAGCATCTCGGCATAATCGGCACGACGATCGGCGTTCAAGTCGCCGGACGAGGCCTGAAGCGGTTTCATGGCGATGGGTCCTGCCGGCGGATCGAGCCGGCGGTGCTCTATGCGGGAGTCAGCAGTGAGTTACAACAGGCTTCCCGCCGCGGAATTATATCCTATCTTGGGGATCATGCGCGCCAGCGACCTGCTTCATCCCCGGCCCGAGGGCCTCTATTGCCCGCCGGGCGATTTCTTCATCGACCCGGTGCGGCCGGTCAACCGGGCACTGATCACGCATGGCCATTCCGATCACGCACGTTCCGGCCACCGCTCGGTGCTGGCGACGCGGCAGACGCTCGACATTATGGGCCTGCGCTACGGCGAGAATTTCGCTGGCACGACGCAAGCGGCACAGCTCGGCGAGACGATTGCACTCAATGGCATCAGCGTCAGCTTCCATCCAGCCGGCCATGTGCTGGGCTCGGCGCAGATATTGGTCGAGCATCAGGGCACGCGCATCGTCGCTTCCGGCGACTACAAGCGGCAGAGAGACGCGACCTGCGCGCCATTCGAGCCGATCCAGTGCGATGTGTTCATCACCGAAGCGACCTTCGGCCTGCCGGTGTTTCGCCATCCCCCCGACACAGAAGAAATCGCCCGCCTGCTGAAATCGGCAGCTCAGTTCCCCGAACGCTCACATCTGGTGGGCGCCTATGCGCTGGGCAAGGCGCAACGGGTGATGCGGCTGTTGCGCGACGCCGGCTACGACAGGCCGCTCTACATCCATGGCGCGTTGGCCAAACTCAGTGAGTATTACCAGAGCCAAGGCATAGACCTTGGGCAACTGGAGCCGGCAACCGTCGAAAGCGGGGGCAAGGATGATTTTACCGGCGCCATCGTCGTCGGCCCGCCATCGGCCTTCGCCGACCGCTGGGCGCGGCGCTTTCCCGATCCGATCTCGTGCTTTGCGTCGGGCTGGATGCGCATTCGCCAGCGCGCCAAGCAAGGCGGCGTCGAACTGCCGCTGATCATCTCGGACCATGCCGACTGGGATGAGCTGACCGCCACCGTCAAGGAGACCGGAGCCGAGGAGATCTGGGTGACGCATGGCCGCGAGGAAGCGCTGGTGCGCTGGTGCGAGCTCGAAGGCATCGCGGCGCGACCACTGCACCTGGTGGGGTACGAGGACGAGGGCGATTGATGCTAGTTGCTGATCCACCAATCACCGGCGCCGCGATCCTTCACACCCCCCTCTGGCCTGCCGGCCATCTCCCCCGCAAGGGGGGAGATCAGATGTCACCGCCGCTTTCGCTAATCACCAACCGCGCAAGGAGAGTGCTGGCATCGAAGCTGCCAATCTCCCCCCTTGCGGGGGAGATGTCCGGCAGGACAGAGGGGGGTGTGCCGAAGTGCCAAGCCCATCCAGTAGTGTCACCATGAACCGCTTCGCCGAACTTCTCGACCGCCTGGTGCTGACGCCGTCGCGCAACGGCAAGCTGACCTTGCTGACCGACTATTTCCGCACCGTGGAGGATCCCGATCGCGGCCTGGCGCTGGCCGCCATCACCGGCGATCTCCACATTGCCGCGGTCAAGCCGGCGATGCTGCGCATGCTGGTCACCGAACGCATGGATCCGGTGCTGTTCGGCTATTCCTACGACTATGTCGGCGATCTCGCCGAAACGGTGTCGCTGGTCTGGCCGCAAACGCCCGGAAACATCGCGAACCGCGAGCCGACGCTTGGCGAAGTCGTTGCCAGGCTGCAGGCGGCAAGCCGCTCCGACGGGCCGAAGGTGCTGGCAGGGCTGCTCGACAGTGCCGGCATCTCGGCGCGCTTTGCCATCATCAAGCTGGTCACCGGCGGGCTGCGCATCGGCGTGTCGGCGCGTCTGGCCAAACAGGCGCTGGCGGATTTCGGCAAGGTCGAAGTCGCCGAGATCGAAGAGCTCTGGCACGGGCTGTCGCCGCCTTACACAGCGCTGTTCGCGTGGCTGGAGGGCAAGGCCGAAAAGCCCAGGAACACGGCGTTGGCATTGTTTCGCCCGGTGATGCTGTCGAACCCGGTCGGTGACGGCGATCTCGAAAAGCTCGATCCGGCTGATTATGCCGCCGAATGGAAATGGGACGGCATCCGTGTCCAGGCGGTGGCCGAGGGCGGCATCCGCCGGCTCTATTCGCGCACCGGCGATGACGTTTCGGGTGCCTTTCCGGACCTCGCCGATGCCATGCATTTTTCCGCAACGCTGGACGGCGAACTGCTTGTCGGCGATCCCCGGCAGGCGACGGGAACGTTCTCGGATCTGCAGCAGCGGCTGAACCGCAAGACGGTGACACCGAAGATGCAGCAGCAATACCCGGCCTTCATGCGCTGCTACGATCTGCTCCAGGTCGGCGGCGAGGATCTGCGCGCGCTGTCGTTTCGCGAGCGGCGCGGCCGGCTGGAAGCGTTTGTCGGGACGCTCGACCCGAGCCGTTTCGATATTTCGCCATTCGTCGACTTCACGGATTGGCAAACGCTGGAGGAACTGCGCCGGGTGCCACCGCATCCGATTATCGAAGGCGTCATGCTCAAGCGCTGGGACTCAGCCTATGTCGCCGGCCGCCCGAAAGGCCCGTGGTTCAAATGGAAGCGCGATCCGCACACGGTGGACGCGGTGCTGATGTATGCCCAGCGCGGCCACGGCAAACGCTCGAGCTTCTATTCCGACTATACGTTCGGTGTCTGGACAGGTGCCGAAGGCGAGGAGGAACTGGTGCCGGTCGGCAAGGCCTATTTCGGCTTCACCGACGAGGAGTTGAAGCAGATCGACAAATATGTCCGCGACAACACGATCGAGCGTTTCGGGCCGGTGCGCTCGGTGCGGGCCGACCGCGACAACGGCCTGGTGCTGGAAGTCGCCTTCGAAGGGCTGAACCGCTCGACCCGGCACAAATCCGGCGTCGCCATGCGCTTTCCCCGCATTTCGCGGCTGCGCTGGGACAAGCCGGCCAACGAGGCCGACCGCATCGAGACGCTGCAGGCGCTGCTCGACCGCTAGACCGTTCGGCGCTCTTACGGCTCGATCGAAACGCGGATTTCGTAGATGTCCGCGGCCTTGCCCTGCTTGTCGAAGTCGGAATTGATGGCAATGGTGCCGGCCGAGCCCGGACGCTTGTCCGGAAACTGCACATCGAACAGATATTCGTTCTGCTGCTGGCCGACCGCATAGCGCTTGCGGCCGCAATCGCCGAGTTCGCCGAAATTGCAGTCGACCGAAATCTGCGTCTCCTTGCCTTCCTCGGAGCGGGCGATGATGTCGAACACGGCATGTTTGCCGGCCAGTTTCTCCAGCACGCCTTGTCCGACGTCGAAGCTGATCGCCGAACCGGACGCGCCGGAACGGATGCGCAGGAACGAACCGGTATCGTCCTTCATCACCTCGGCCCTGGCGTCGGACGGCGCGCTGACATGGGATGCATCGGCCGGCGAAAACACATTGATCCAGTCGCGCGCCTGGTCCGCGGCGCCGGGTTTTGCCGGACCGCCGTCGGCCGGTGTGAAATCGTCGTC
Organism: Mesorhizobium sp. M7A.F.Ca.US.010.02.1.1; assembly: GCF_004023085.1. NCBI lineage: Bacteria > Pseudomonadati > Pseudomonadota > Alphaproteobacteria > Hyphomicrobiales > Phyllobacteriaceae > Mesorhizobium > Mesorhizobium sp. M7A.F.Ca.US.010.02.1.1. Next base: position 23,291 of record NZ_RZRV01000046.1, read on the forward strand.
CTCGACGGTCGGCGGTGCCTGCGGCGGGGCGGTGTCGAGTTGCGCGGATGTCTTGAACACGCCGGTCTGCACGGCGAAGAACAGGCCGATGCCAACCGCGGCGAGCAGTGTCACGGTCAGGAAGATGGCGGTCAGCGGCAGGCGACGCCCCCTTATGCGCCGTTCATCGCGGTCGGGCGCCACTTCCGTCGTCGCACCGGCCGAGGCCGGAACCGACATGTCGATGGCCGGAGCATCGGGAAGCGTGGCGTCCGGCATGATATCGGGAACGACGGGCAGGACGCGGGAGCGCGGCGCATCGGCAGCGGATTGCACGGGTCCGTCGACGACGACATCGGGGGACGATGCCTGTCGGCCGGTTTCGACCGCGGGCGCCGGGTCCGCTCCGAGTTCGACCGCCGGTGCATCGCCCTGCGGGCCGGCATCCGGCACCGCCGGCAGGAACTCGGATTCGATTTCGGTGATTTTCGCCTGGATTGCCTTGCGGCGCTTGATGGCGACCTCAACGGTCACACCGGGATTGGCCTGGAGCGCGCGATCGAGCGCGGCAAAAGCCGAGCGATAGACTCTCTCGCGGAACGCGCGGTCCTCGGCATTGCCTTTCTCCAAGGCGTTCCGGATCGCTTTTTCGATCGCGTCCAAGCAGGTCCCTCTGTCTTTGCCAACCTTGCCGTGATCGTTAGCCGCAGGCGACCAATCAATCAACGGGCGAGCGGCGTATTCTGCCTCGCAGAGGTGTGCAAAGTCCATTCCGGCGCTGTTCCGGCAACAAAATCAGCATGCTTCGCCGATTTTCGCGCACAGGGAGCGCACGCACCGTGCGCCGTATTCCCTTGGCGATTGACTCGCGGACAAGGCGGCGGCGGCCGGCTTTCGAGGGTGCCATGACGCCGACGCAGGAATTGCCAAGTCGCATCTTGAATTCGCGCCCGGTTGCGTCTATCACCGCCGCATCTTGGAGGCCTTGGCTTCCCGGGCCGCTTTAGCTCAGTTGGTAGAGCACCGCATTCGTAATGCGGGGGTCGCGTGTTCGAGTCACGCAAGCGGCACCATTCCTCCTCCGTTTTGTCGTCTGCCCCTTCGCAGCTGGTGCAAAGGACTGCGACGCCGGCCTGGCAGATCTGCCATTGTCGAGACCCCGGTTTGGTGTGAAACTCATGGCCTCAGCATGGGAGGTCAAAAAATGCCCAACAATTTCAAGACCGGAGACGTCGTCAGGCTGAAATCCGGAGGCCCCAGGATGACGATCAGCGATGGCGCAGCCTCGGGCATGTATCTGTGCCACTGGTTCAATCGCGAGGGCGAGGTGTGGACCCCGCAACATGCCGGGTTCAAGCCCGAACAACTGATTGCGGCCGACCAGTCGGACTAGAGTTTCTTCCATCCCGATCAGGTCGGGATGGGCACCCTCTGTTGTCCGGGCATGAACGGATCAGCACGCGCGACCGACGGATTTTCCGGGTCGCGGCGTTTAACGGTTGAAGCGCGATTGCGGCACAAGCCGTCTGCGTCGCGCCAACCTGGAGACGCACAACATGATCAGTCGTTCGATATCAGTCGTTGCCTTGAGTTTGCAGACCGTTGCGGCTTTCGCCCAGGCAGCGACGCCGCCTGCACCGCCAACGGCCGCGCCACTTGCCGCGCCAGGCGCTTCGGGGACCAGGTCCGACATCACGCTGGCCAAATTCCAGAAGCGGCGCGAGAAGGCGATCATGGCGGCCGATACCGACGGCGACGGCAAGATCAGCCTGCTGGAGTGGGAGGCCTTTCAGACGAAGCGCAACGCCAAAGGCGACGCCGCCAAATCCTTCGCGCGGATCGATTCCAACCATGACGGCTTCATCGATCGCGCCGAACTCGATGCATTCTTCGCCAGGCGCTTCGCCCGGCTGGACAAGAATGCCGACGGCATTTTAACGGCCGACGAACTGCCGGGCCACAAAACCGCTCCCAAGCAGGAACAATGACCAAGAGGCAATGACGCGCGATGAACATCGGGAGTGCGCAGACTGATGGCTGCGGATCCGGACGAGGAGCTGGTTCGCCGTGTTGGCGCCGGCGAGCCCGCAGCCGTGCAAACGCTCGTCGCGCGCAAGCTGCCACGTATACTGGCGCTTGCCGTGCGCATGCTCGGCGATGCGGCGGAGGCCGAGGATGTCGCGCAGGAAACCTTCGTGCGGATCTGGCGCCATGCCGCGAGCTGGCGGCGCGGCAATGCGCGCTTCGACAGCTGGATCCACCGGGTGACGCTCAACCTTTGCTACGACCGGCTGCGTCGCAGGCGCGAGTGGGTGACCGGCGACCTGCCGGACGTGGTCGACCCTGCGGCACTTCCCGACGCCCCTCGCCAAGAGGACGCGCTTCGGGTCGAACGGGCACTGCAAGCCATAGCGCCGCGTCAGCGCGAAGCGATCGTTCTGGTCTATTATCAGGAGATGTCCAATATCGAGGCGGCAGCGACCTTGCAGATCAGCGTCGATGCCCTGGAGAGCCTGCTTGCGCGCGGCCGGCGGTCGCTGCAGGCGATCCTGACGGGGGATGGCGCCGATGAGTAAGCACCGGGCAAGCACCAACGCACTACGGCCATTGCGCCTTGCTGGTGCCGCCTGGCGCTCGGCGCCTACGGGCAAGGAGGAGACACATGGCTGAAGGGTCCAGAAACGAAATGGATGCCAGGCGCTTTGCCGCCTTGGCCCAGGCCTATGGCGGCGACTTGCGGCGATGGCCCGAGGCTGAGCGAATGGCCGGCACGGCCTTTGCCGCGAGCGGCGCGGGCAAGGCCATCTTGAGGCAGGCCGGGACACTTGACGCGCTGCTCGACAGCTACCGCGTCGACGCCCCGGACAAGGTACTGCATAGCAGCATTCTGCAGGCTGCCGGCCGGCACCTCGGCCAGCGCCGGCGTCAGTGGTTCTGGTGGCTGGGACTTGGACTTGCCGGCATTGGTCTGGCCGGTGCCGTGGCAGGACTGGCCCTGGTGACCATCGTCACGCCGGAGGTCCAGCCGGACCATTATGTGCTGGATGCCAATGTGACGGCGTTTGGCGATGCCGGCCCGGATGCCGAGAACGGTGAGGAAAACCTATGAGCCCGCGCTGGATCCGTGGTCTGGTCATTGCTTCCGTGGTGCTGAACGTCTTTCTTGCAGGCGCATTTGCCGGCGGTGCGGTCTGGCTGAGAAATGCCAAAGCGGGCGCGGGTGTCTCGCTGGAATCGGCTGGCCGACAGCTTCCCAACCAGGACCGCAAGGCGTTCCGCCTGGCGCTGCGCCAGGTTCGCGTGGAGTCCCGGCAGATCATTCTAGATGGCCAGCAGGCGAGGCAGGAGGCAGCGGACCTGTTGCAGCAGCCTGTCATGGACAAGGCCGCCTTGTCCGCCGCGCTGGAGCGGGCACGCAATGCCGATGTGACGGTGCGCAGCCGGCTTGAACAGGCCATTGTCGACTTCGCGGCGAACACGTCACACGAAAACCGGAGCGTGCTGGCACAGGCATTGCTGCGCCATATGGAACGCCGCGCCGCCGTTGCGCCGAAAAAATCGCCATGACGACCGACGGAAAAGGCCGGAGACGCCGTTTAACGATGCGAAGGGACAAGCCTGCCCGATCGCACCATGCAGGGCGGCCATCTTCAAACTCGAAAGCACTCGGAGTCCAATTATGAGTCGCCTGAAAAACTACGCAGCAGCCGCTATGCTGGCCCTCAGCGGAACGGTCGTGACAGCCACCGCGTCCAGCGCAATGCCCATCGTGTCCGTTGCCCAGCCGGCCGCCCAGGCATCGGTCGAGCATGTCCGCTGGGGCTGCGGCATCGGCTGGCATCCGAACAGATGGGGACGTTGCGTGCCGAGCGGCGTCGTCATCGTGCGCCCGCGCTACCACTACTGGCACGCTCCGGTCCACGTCTGGCATCCGCACCATCGCTGGCATCGCTGGCACCACTACTGATCGAAGCACGGTAGGGCCAGGCGCTTGTGAAACCTGGTCCCGCCGTTGCGGACAGCGCGATCCCCGGAATTAAGGTTAAATTCACTATACATTTGTTCTCAGCCCACGAATAATCGAAGAGTTTCCCGAAACTATGCTCAGGCATATTCATGGGAAAATCTGTGGCTCAGCTTCAAATCCTTGGGCGGGTGCTCTGTCATCCGCTGACGCTGGTCGTGGTCAGCCTAGCCGGTGTCTTCGCCGCCGGACGGGCCGAGCACGAATGGCTGTCGGTGCCGTTCTCGCTGGCGCTGGTGGCTGCCCTTGCCGGACTTCTCTTCCTGGCTTCGGGGCGCCTTGTCTTTTCCGTCTATCTCGCCTGGATGGGCATCGCTTTCATCACAGTGGTGTCAGCGATCAAATTCAGGATGAAGGGGTTTTCGCTGCACTTCTACGACACGGTCTTCGTGTCGAAGGATCCGGAAGTGTACCGCTTCCTGCTCGGCTCCTACCTCCATCTGATCGCGCCGGTCGTTGTTGCCCTGGTGCTCGGCATTACGGCGGCGGTGCTTCTGTTCCGGATCGATCGAAAAATCGGCTGGCCGGTATCGGCACGCGTCCTGGTCATGGCGGCGCTCGTCGTTCTGGTGCCGCTGACCTTTCCGGCCGAGGCCTCGAAGGACCGTTATTTCTACTACATGCAGGGCCGGCACATGTCGGCCTTCTTCGTTTCGCTGCTGGATTTGCACAACCTCGTTGTTGAATCGGGCTTCGAAAAGCGGCTGCAAGCCGTCGCGCCACAGCCGCCTTTTGCCGACACGGTCGATTGCGGCGACCGGGCTGATCTTCCCGACGTCTTTTTCGTGCTCAGCGAAAGCCAATCCGATCCCGGCTATTTTCCGCAGGTCGGCAATGGCGCGGGATTCCTGCAGAGATTCGCACCCAAAGCCGGCACGCCGCATCCGATGCAGGTCGAGACATTTGGCGGCGGCACCTGGATCACCAATCTGTCGCCGATGACCGGCCTGTCGGCCACCGATTTCGGCTGGCGAAGCCCCTATCTGACCATCACCCTGCAGGACAAGGTCGCCGGAGCCTTGCCAGAGGTGCTGGCGCGCTGCGGCTATCGAACTGTCGTGATGACGCCGATGGACTTTTCATTCGTCAATGAAGGGCCGTTCCTGCAATCGATCGGTTTCGAGACCGTGCTCGACATCAAGGACATTGCCGCGCCCTTCTATCATCTGCGCGACAACTTCTACTATCGCGCAGCCGAGGCGTTCATCGCCCGGCACCGCAAGGAAGACGGCCGGCCGCTGTTCCTCGAAATCCAGACCATGTTTCCGCATTCACCCTATGAGGGGCGGATGGAGCCCGAGCTGAAGGTCGAGGGTGAGCCTTTCTCGGGCGATTTCCAGGCCAATGAGTATCTGCGCCGGATGGCGGTAGCGCGCGGCGATTTCCAGCATTTCCTCGACAAGAGGGAAGCGGATGCCGGTGAACGCGGCGCCGTGGTGCTCGAGTTCGGCGATCACCAGTCGTCGGCGACCAAGCCGTTCGTCGACGCGATCGCCGGGGACGACGCCTTGGCGACCCCTGGCTCGCTTGCCTACCGCACCTTCTACACGCTCACCACCTTCAACCATCCTTTGCGCCATCCGATGCCTGACCTGGCGCCGCTCGACGTCGGCTTCCTCAGCGCAAGCCTGCTCGACGCCGCCGGCCTGCCGATGTCGCCTGTCATGGCCGATCTCGTGCGCCTGCGGGACCATTGCGGCGGCAGGTTCCATGGTTGTCAGGATCGGGCCGAAGTGGATGCGCATTTGCGACGGCGCGTCGATTCAGGCCTGTTGCATCTGTTCCCGGAGGCGGTGCCGTTGCGTGGGCTGGTGCCGGTCCAATCTGTGGACGCCCGCTAGATCGTATCCGGCCCCAGCGTCGCCACGGTCTTCAGCGCGCCGTCGAGCATGTCGCCCTTCTCGTCCTTCAGTGCCATCTCGCGCAGGCGGCGGATCCAGTCGGCGGCGTCCGCTCGGCCCTTGACCAGATCGAGCGCCGACAGCACCCGGTCGAATTTCGATTGGGCACGAACATGGGTGTCGCTGTAGCCCTTGATCAACCGGCGGCAGTTGAGGATTTCGACAGCCAGCGCATAATCCTGGGGCACATGGTCGAGCGCCAGCGTGTACCAGCGATCGAGATGCGCGATCTCGACCTTGTGACGCAGCAGGCTGCGGCGCCACCGGCGCAGGCCGCCGATGAACCAGAGCGCTGCAAAGCCGGCGAAACTGTCGGTGCGGATGCGGCGGCCGTGGTTGATGCGACGATCGAGAAAGGCGGCGAGCTTCGGCAGGCTTTCGATGTAGCTGCCCAGACCCGCCGGCAACGTGCCGCAGAATTCCTCGATGCGCGGATGGAAATACTCGGTCACCTGCAGGATCGAGCCGTCCTTGACGCCGACCTCACGGCGCACGCGTTTGTCGCGCGTCGAGCGCGTCTTGAGATCGGCGACGCGGATCATGTCGTCGTAGCATAGCGCGTTGGCCAGATGCTTGGCGGCAGCGATCGACAGGCCATAGCCGCGATCCGGCCCGTCCAACGCGACGGCCTCGTCCAGCCAGTCGAGATACTCGCGCCCGTAAGCGATGTCCTGATAGTCGACGACCTTTCTCAAGCCCCGAAGTGCCATGTCGCGTACGGCCACCGGCAACAGGTCGATGCGGGCAGCCAAGGTCTGCCAGCCCTGCAGCAGGTTTTGCGGGCCACTCACCTGTCCTGTGCCCAGGGCAGATTCGACTATCGCGGGCTCGGCCGGCTTCGGCGCCGGTGCTGCCGTGCCGCGCGCGCGGTCAAACGCAGCGCCGAAGGCAGCGAGGCTGGCCTTGACGCCCCGGCCGCCGGCACCGATCGCCTGTTCGTAGCTCTCGCGGGTGAAGGGCAGCGCATCGGACCCCGCCAGCGCGCCAAGCAGGCTGGCCGAGATCATCGAACCATTGTCGGCGGCGATCTTTTCCATGTCGAAAGCGATGAAGCGCTTCGATGCTGCTTCCGCCGTCGCATGAACCTTGGAGGACGAGGCCCGGCCATCGCCCGGCTCGATCTTTTCCGACACGGCGGCGATGCGGTGCGAGGAGGCGATCAGCGTCGTCCGCTCGGGCGTGACGAAGCCGCGAATGATGGCACGGCCGGCTTCCATCAATTCGGCGGCGATCAGGATGTCGACGTCGCCCTGCGACGGCGACAGCGCGAAGACCGGCAGCCGGCCGGTGTCGCGGGCCATCTCCACATAGTAAATGGTGGCGCCAGTACGCTGGGCGACGCCGGCGACCGAGGTCGATTGCGCAACAAAGCCGTTGCGCTCGGCGACATCGGTGATCCAGTCGGCGAGCACGCCACCGCCCTGGCCGCCGACCGCCAGCACGGCGAGCTTGATGACACGCTCGCTATCCTGAGCGCCGGCGCGGGCGCGAAGTGGGGGGACGGCGTCAAGCATCGGCGAAGGTCAGGCGCCGGCTTTCGCGGCGGCGCTGCAACAGGCTGATGGTGGCACGGCGCGCGGCTTCCAGGAAGCGATCCCAGCGGCTCGGATTGTGCACGACGTCGGCGCGATAGAAGGACGGGCACAGCACCGCCGCATCGGCGACCTCGCCGCAATTGCCGCAGCCGACGCAGCTCTGGTCGATATGCGCCACCGGATCGTCGCGCAACGGGTCGTCGAGCGACTTCACCGACAGCGACGGGCAGCCGGACAGACGCATGCAGGCATGGTCGCCGGTGCAGATATCCTCGTCGACACCGAACTTCGGTTTCACGACACGGGTCCCGCCCTTGATCGCCTTGTCGACCAGCGGCTTTTCGCGGCGCTGCCGGTTGAGCATGCATTCGGACGAGGCGACAATGACCTTCGGCCCTTTCTCTTCCGTCGTCAGCGCCTCACGCAGCGTGTCCTGCATCCTGGTCACATCATAGGTACGGTCGACATGGCGCAACCATTTGACGCCCATGCCTTTCACCGCCTCGGTGATCGGGTGCTTCGTCGACTTGGTCTTGTTGCCCGCGCGCGATGACAGGATGTCCTGCCCGCCGGTCGCAGCCGAATAGAAATTGTCGACGATGACGATGACGCCGTCGTTCTTGTTGAACACCGCATTGCCGATCGAGGAGGTCAGGCCGTTGTGCCAGAAGCCGCCATCGCCGACGAAGGAGATCGAGCGGCGCTTGGCATCCGGCGAATTGAACGCCGAGGCCGAGGCGGGCCCCAGCCCGTAGCCCATGGTGGTGGCGCCGAGTTCGAAGGGCGGCATGATCGAGAAGAGGTGGCAACCGATGTCGGAGGCGATGTGATGTTTGCCGAGTTCCTGCTCGACCAGTTTTGTCGCGGCAAAGATCGGCCGTTCCGGGCAGCCGATGCAGAAACCGGGCGGTCGTCCTGGAACGACGTTGATCAGGTCGGCTGCGTCGACGCCATCGCCGACCTTGTTGGGCGCCCGCACTTCGCCGGGCAGCAGATGCGGCGCCTCGGCGCGCAGGAAGGCGCCGATGCCGTCGAGCATGACCTGGCCGGTGTATTCGCCGGCCATCGGCAGATGTTCCTTGCCGACCAGCCTGGTGCCGCGCCCGGCCTTGTGCAGCATCGAAGCGAAGGCCTGCTCGATATAGTTGGGCTGGCCCTCCTCGACGACCAGCACCGACTGCTTGCCCTCGCAGAACGACAGGAACTCGTCATCGATCAGCGGATAGACGGCGTTGAGCACATAGAGCGGCACATCGGTGTCGCCATAGGTGTCGGCGAGGCCGAGCCGCTGCAGCGCGCGGATGACCGAATTGTACATGCCGCCCTGCATGACGATGCCGACCGAGCCATGATCCGACCCGAAGAATTCGTTGATCTTGTTCTTGCGGATGAAATCGACCGCCGCCGGCCAGCGCTTCTGCACCTTCTCCTTCTCATGCAGGAAGGAAGCAGGCGGCAGCACGATGCGGCCGGTGTCGCGGCGCGGTGCGTCGAGCGCATCGGCGACCGTCATAGGCGGCCGCTTGTTGTCCTTGGCGATGAAATGGCCGTGGACGTGGCAGCAACGGATACGCACCTGCAGCATGACCGGCGTGTTGGAAATCTCGGACAGTTCGAAACCATCCTCCACCGCCTTGACGATCGACGGCAGGTTGGGGCGCGGGTCGAGCAGCCAGACCTGGCTTTTCATGGCGAAGGCATGGCTGCGTTCCTGCATGATCGAGGAGCCTTCGCCATAGTCCTCGCCGACAATGATCAGCGCGCCGCCGGTGACGCCGCCGGAGGCGAGGTTGGCCAACGCGTCGGAGGCGACATTGGTGCCGACCGTCGACTTGAAGGTCGCCGCACCACGGATCGGGTAATGCACCGAGGCGGCCAGCATGGCGGTGGCGGTGGCCTCGGAGGCGCTGGCCTCGAAATGCACGCCGAGCTCGCCCAGAATGTCCTGCGCGTCGGCGAGCACGTCCATCAGATGGCTGATCGGCGCGCCCTGGTAGCCGCCGACATAGCCGACGCCGCATTGCAGCAGCGCTTTAGTGATGGCGAGGATGCCTTCGCCGGCAAATTCCTCGCCGGCACCCAGCCGAAGCTTTTCGACTTCCTTGGCAAAAGAGCGTTCGGCCATTTTTTTCTCCTTCCGGTACCGCCCGGGGTTTGGCGGCGCGTAGGTCTAGATGTCGTGCTTGCGAATGTTCTTCAGCATCTTCAAAAGCGTGGCGATGAGTGCGGAATATTCGGCGTCATCGATATCGTCGAACATCGCCTCGAACGCGTCATGCATGGCCGGCCAGGCGCGGGTAAACTCGGCGCGGCCCTCATCGGTCAGGAACACATGGCGGATGCGGCTGTCTGTGACGCCCTGCTCACGCCGCACGAGGCCTTGGCCCTCCAGCGAGTCGAGCGTCCGGCTCAAGGTCGACTGCTCGATGACCGTATAGACCGAGAGGTCGTTGACGGTGATGCCGTCGGTGACCGACAGCACGGCCAGCGTGCGCACCTGCGGAATGGTCAGGCCCTGCTTGCGGAAATCGTCGCGCAAGGTGGCGTTGTAGCGGCCCATGATGCGGTTCATCAGATAGGGCGCGAATTGCTGCAGGCCGATCTGCCCCAGGGTCGAAATGCGCTGGCGCTTCTCGGTGACCTTCTCTTCCATCACAGCCTCCCCGCAAGGAGAAAGCCGGAACCGCCGCCAAGGCCGGCCCCCGGGTGGGTCGAGGCGCCGATATGGTAGAGGCCCTTGATGCCGGTCTGATGGTTGCGGCTGCTCTTGAACGGCCGCCACAGGAACGACTGGTCGATGGTCGAGGAACCGCCATAGGGGTCGCCACCGACCAGGTTGATGTTCATCGCCTCGAGATCGGCCGGCGAATAGGCACGGCGCGCGATCACGCTGGCCTTGAAGCCCTCGATATGGCCGGCGAGGATGGCCTCGGCGCGATCGGCATAGGCTTCGCGTAGCGCAACGGTCCACTGCCCGTCTGCCGGTGCCTGCAGCTTGCCGGCTGCGTCACCCTTGATGTGGCGAGGCGCCTCGGGCAGTTGCAGCCACAGGATCGCCTTGCCTTCGGGGCAGCGCGACGGATCGAGCGCATGCGGCTGGCCGGCACAGATGGTCGGCACCTCCGGCAACATGCCGCGCGCCGCCTCGTTGCAGGCTTTCGAGACGCCATCCAGTCCCGGCGTCAGATGCAGCAGCGCCACCTTGTCCAGGCCTTCGCCGCGCCACGCGGGCGGCTTGCTCAGAGCATAATGGATCTGGAAATTGCCCTTGCCGTATCGGTATTTCTGCGTCGCCTCGACATCGGCTTGGGGAGCGTCGGCTCCAAGCAGCCTGCCGTAGAGCTGCGTCGGCGTGACTGAGCAGATGACGCTCTTGTTGGCATGGACCGTTTCGCCCGAGGCCAGTCGCACGCCGGTCGCGCGGCCATTGCTTTGAACGATCGAAGCGACATCGGCGCCGGTGCGGATGTCGCCGCCGCGTTCCCGGATCAAAGCCTCGAAGGCCGCCAGCAGGTTTTTTGCCCCGCCCTTGACGATCGGCGCGCCCGCCGCCTCAAGCGCGAAGGCGATAACCCTAGCGATCTGGCCGGAGAATGCATCTTCAGGGCCTAATCCAGCATGCAGCACCCAGGGCGCCCACAGCGCGCGGATGGTTTCGGACCGGTAGGTGTTTTCCAGCCAGCCGCGCGCCGGCACCAGTGCCTCGCCGAGAAAGGCGGCAAGACCGCGCGGGCCGCGCCGCCAGCCATCGCCGGCCAGCAGCTTGGCGGTCGGATAGGACCACAGGCTGCCGCCGAGCAAGCCGAACAGCAGGCCGGCATTGCGCTCGATGCCGCCGACATCATCCGCGTGCCGGTCACCGTCGCCTGCCGCGATCGCATTGAGGGCCGCGACGTTGGCAGCGCGGTCGGTGCGCAGCACGGCGTGGCTGCCGTCCGGCCGCAGCACGCCGGTCGGCGTGCCCGTGTGGCAGAACTCCAGCCCGTGCCGTGCAAGGTCGGCGCCCAGCGCCGCAAAGGCCGGCGAGGTGATGAACAGCACGAAGGTCGTCGCCATCACATCATGGATGAAGCCGGGCGCGGTGATCTCCTCGGTGCGCATGCAACCGCCAATGCGGTCGTTGCGCTCCAGGACGAGCACACGCGCCCCTTTGCCGCCGAGCATCGCCGCGCAGACCAGCGCGTTGATGCCGCTGCCGACGATGATGTGATCCGGCTGGGTCACGGCAAACGCTTTCGCTTAGCCCTTCGACACCAGCGCCAGCGCGCGGATCGGGCTGCCGGTGCCGTGTTCGATCTTCAGCGGCGCCGCGATCAGGATAGCGCCCTTCGGCGGCAGCTGGTCGAGGTTGCAAAGGCTGGCAAGACCGTAGCGGTTGGCCTTGTGCATCAGCGTGTGCGCCGGGAATGGCGGCTCCATGCCGCCGGCCTTGCCGGCATCCGTGCCGATCGTCTCCGAGCCCCAGCCCTTGATGTCCTTGCTGATCAGGAACTGGATGGCTTCGGCCGTCGGGCCGGGCGTGTGCGGGCCGGTCTCGTTGGCGTTGAGGAACTCGGCTTCCGAGCCGTTGCGCTTGTACCAGTCGGTGCGCATCACCACCCATTCGCCGGCATTGATCGCGCCATGCTTGGCTTCCCATGCCTTGATGTGGTCGACAGTGAGCAGGAAATCAGGGTCGGCGGCGGCTTCCTTCGAGCAGTCGATGACATTGACCGGGCCGACGAAGTTCTGCGCCGGAATGGTGTCGGTGGCACCGTCCGGATAATCCTTGCCGGAGATCCAGTGCTGCGGCGCATCGAAATGCGTGCCCGAATGCTCGCCGAGCTTCAGCCAGTTCCAGGCCCACCACGGACCGTTCTTGTCGTAACGGGAGATGTTGTGGATCTCGACCTTCGGCGTGTCGACGGCCAATTCCGGCGGCAGCTTGATCAATGGCGTGTCCGGCCCGAGTGGCGCCGACAGGTCGACCACCTTGATGGCGCCTGAAAGAAGCTGGCTGGCGACTTCGCCGAGGAGTTTTTGGGTGTCCATGGTCTGAAGTTCCCTCTTTCGTGTGATGATCAAGGCTCGTCTCGGCCCTTAATATCCTACTAGACGAAAACATATGCATCTGCAATTATCTTTAAGCATAAAGGAAATGGGGACGAGGCGTGAGCGAGTTCGACGCCATCTTTGTCGGGGCGGGCCACAACAGTCTGGCATGCGCCGCGCATTTGGCGCTCAAAGGCTGGAAAACCGGGATTTTCGAGCGTAACGCAGCGATCGGCGGCGCCGTCCAGACGCGCGAATTCACCCTTCCCGGCTTCCGCCACGATTTCGGCGCGATGAATCTGAGCCTGTTCGCCGGCTCGGCCTTCCACCGGAAATATGCAAATGAATTGAAAGCGCAGGGGCTGGAGTTCGCGCCCGTTGCCGACTGTTTTGCCAGCGCGTTCCCGGACGGACGCTGGTTCGGCGTCAGCAACGATATGGAAAAGACCACTGCGCGCATGGCCGCCTTCTCCGCCACTGACGCCACGACATGGCGCAGGCTGGTCGCCGCCTTCCCGGCGGAGGCCGAACATCTGTTCCGGCTGCTGGGCTCGCCGATGAGCGCCCGCGCGCTTGCCGGCATCGCGTGGAACCTGTGGCGCAAGAAGGGCATGTCTGGGGCGCTCGATACAGGCCGGCTGTTGCTGTCCTCACCCCGCGCCTGGCTGGAGGAAAATTTCGAGTCGCTGCATATCAGGGCAACGCTCGCCACCTGGGGCATGCATCTCGACTTCGCGCCCGACATCGCCGGGGGTGCGGTGTTCCCCTATCTGGAATCAATGGCCAACCAGAGCTTTGGCATGGTGCTGGGCAAGGGCGGCGCCGACACCATCATCCGCGCCCTGTCGGGCATGGTGACCTCCGCCGGCGGCAAGATTGTCACCGGCGCCGAAGTGGCCGAGATCACGATCTCCGCCGGCAAGGCGACCGGCGTCCGGCTCGCTTCGGGCGAGACGCATACCGCCGCCAAAGCGGTAATTGCCGGCGTCGCGCCCAAGGCGCTGACCGGCAAGCTGCTGCCCAATGGTTCGGGTAACGCCGGCTTCGACACGGCGATGCAAAAGTTCCGCCACGCGCCGGGCACGATGATGATCCATCTGGCGCTCGACGATCTGCCGGACTGGCGTGCCGGAGCGGAGCTTCGGCAGTTCGCCTATGTGCATCTGTCGCCCTCGCTCGAAGCCATGTCGCGCACCTATCAGCAGGCAATGGCGGGCATGCTGCCGGACGAGCCGGTGCTGGTCGTCGGCCAGCCGACGGCGATCGACCCCTCGCGAGCGCCTGAGGGAAAGCATGTGCTGTGGGTGCAAGTGCGCATGTTGCCCGCCGAAATCCTGGGCGATGCCGCCGGCAAGATCGCACCGGACCATTGGGACAAGGTGAAGGAAACCTATGCCGAGCGTGTGCTCGACATCATCGAGACCTATGCGCCCGGCCTGCGCAACAAGATCCTCGACCGCGCCGTCTTCTCGCCCATCGATCTCGAGCGCGAGAACCCGAACCTCGTCGGTGGCGACCAGGTCTGCGGCAGCCATCATCTGGCGCAGAATTTCTTGTTCCGCCCTGCGCGCGGCTATGCCGGCTGGAACACGCCGGTGGCGCATCTGCACCTCACCGGAGCCGCGACATGGCCGGGCGCCGGCACAGGTGCGGCGTCGGGCTTCATGCTCGCACAACAGCTTGGCGGGAGGTAGGAGCCGGAGATTTCCTTGAGGCTACGAGGGGCAAGGCGCTGCTGCCCAAGAAGCCTGAACCAATGGCCTGAAGACGCCGCGCAGAAACAAAACCAACAAGGGGAACGACCATGACAATCAACAGACGGGAATTGCTGGGATACAGCGCCGCGGCACTCGGGGTGGCCGCTGTCGGCCTGCCGCAGATCGCCAAGGCAGCCGCCGGCGAACTGACCATCGCCTACAATGTCAACTTGCCGTCCTGGGATCCGACCACCGGCCCTTCGGCCGTCAACCCGACGATCCAGGGCCTCTACCAGTCGGTGTTCGACCAGTTCATTCCGCAGAAGCCCGATTTGTCCTTCGCGCCGGGCCTGCTGACCGAATGGGGCTGGAACGACGACCGCACCAAGATCACGATGACGGTGCGCGAAGGCGTGACCTGGCATGACGGCTCGCCGTTCACGCCAGAGGACGTTGTCTGGTCGCTGCAGCGGGCAGGCGACGAAAAGACCGGCAACCCTATCCAGTTCGTCTGGAAGAACGTCAACAATTTCAAGATCGACGGCAACAAGATCACCGGCGACGTCGTGCAGTTCGACCCGGTCTATTTCAAATGGATGTCGTTCCTGACCGGATACATCATGCCGAAAGCCTACTACGAAAAGGTCGGCGCCGAAGGTTTCGAGAAGGCGCCGATCGGCACCGGCCCCTACATGGTGGAAAAGTTCGAGCGCAACGCCTTCCTGCGGCTCAAGGCAAACCCGAACTATTGGGGCGGCAAGCCGGCCTTCGAGAATGTGACGATCAAGTTCGTCGCCGATGCGGCAAGCCGCGTCGCCGAGATCGAATCCGGCTCCTCGCAGGTGACGCTCGAAATCCCCTATGAGGAGTATGACCGGCTGATCGCCAAGGACGGGCTGGCCGGCTCGTGCAAGAACGTTTCCGACATCGGCATGATCTTCTTCAACGACATCGAGGCGATGCTGGACAAGAACGTCCGCCAGGCCGCCGTGATGGCCATCGACAAGAAGCTGCTGGTCGATCGCCTGCTGCGCGGCTACGGCCAGCCGATCGATACGCTGGAAACGCCGGAATACGCATCCTACGACGCGTCGATCAAGGTCGAGCACAATCCGGAAAAGGCCAAGGAATTGCTGGCCGCTTCCGGCTATTCGCCGGAAAAGCCGGTCAAGTTCACCATCCAGACGACCAAGGGCTTCAAACCCAAGGACTATGAGATGGTCCAGGCGATCGTCGGCATGTGGCGCAAGGTTGGCATCGAGGCGACGATCGAAGTCTACGAGATCGCCAAGCACTACGAACTGCGCGCCGCCGACAAGCTGGCGCCGGCGGCCTTCTACAATTGGGGCAATGCCATCGGCGATCCGACCACCTCGACCGGCTTTGCCATGTACGGCCCGAGCCCGCATTCGGTGTGGGACAGCCAGGATTTGATCGACATGATCAATCCGCTGTGGGGCGAAAAGGACGAGGCCAAGCGCATCGCCGGCTGGAAAGCGGTCGACAAATACATCGCCGAGCAGGCCTATGTGCTGCCGCTGATGCAGTATGCGCAGCCGATCGTGCATGCCAAGGGTGTCAATGTGGTGCAGCATGTGTCCGGCGCGCTTTTGCCGGCTCTGATGACCCCGGCCTGATATCGGCCTGGAATTGCGGCGCGCCGTCCATAGCGACGGCGCGCATTTCTATCCGGGATACGAGCCAACAGGCTCCTGCAAAGATTTACATGCTCCTGCAAAGATTCCTGATCCGCCTTCTGACGATGCTGATCACGCTGTTCGGCGTGGCCGTCGTCGTCTTTGTCGTGATCCGCGTCGCGCCCGGCGATCCGATCGCCATGATGCTGCCGCCCGGCGCGACGGATGCCGACATCGCCCGGCTGCGGGCGCTCTATGGGCTCGACAAGACCATCGTCCAGCAATTCTTCATCTGGCTTTCCGGCCTGGCCAAGGGCGATTTCGGTACCTCGATCTCGCTGCGGCAAGACGTGCTCGGCCTCGTCTTCAACCGGCTGCCGGCGACGCTGGAGCTTGCCATCGTCGCGCTCATCATGGCGGTGGCGCTCGGCGGCACGACGGCGGTGATCGGCGCGCGCGAGCGCGGCACGGCGGTCGAGGCCGGCATCGACATCGCCAGTGGCGCGGCGCTGTCCATTCCCGATTTCCTGTGGGGTCTGGTGCTGATCCTTCTGTTCGGCGTTCTGGTGCCGATCTTCGACATTTCCGGCCGGGTGTCGCCACAACTGGACCTGCCCTTCGTCACCCAGTTCTATCTGTTCGAGAGCCTGTTGCGCCTGCGCCTCGACCTCACCTGGGATCTCCTGAAGCACATGCTGATGCCGGCCGTGGCGCTTGCGCTGCCGCTGGCGGCAATCATCTCGCAGCTCTTGAAACAGTCGCTGAAGGAAGTGCTCGATCTCGACTATGTCGTGCTGGCACGGGTGAAGGGTTTCTCGGAAACGCAGGTCATCCTGCGCGAGGCCTTGAAGAATGCCGCTTTGCCGACACTGACGCTGGTTGGCGTGCAGTTCACCTTCCTCATCGGCGGCACGGTCATCGTCGAACGGCTGTTTTCCTATGAGGGCCTCGGCAACATGGCGATCGACGCGGTCATCAACCGCGACCTGCCGCTGATCCAGGGCATCGTACTGGTCTTCGCACTGCTGTTCGTGCTGATCAACCTCAGCGTCGACATGATGTACGCGCTGCTCAATCCGAGGCTACGCCATGGATGAGGGTCGTGCTCAAAGGCGAGGTGTGTCGCCACGTTTGTGGCTTGCCGGCGGCTGGCTGCTGCTGGCGCTGCTGGCCGCGATCTTCGCACCGCTGGTCGGGCCGCAGGACCCACTGGCGCAGGATTTGATGCTGGAACGGCTGCCGCCATTCTGGATGAATGGCGCCGAACCCGGCTATTGGCTCGGCACCGACAGCCTCGGCCGCGATCTGTTGTCGAGGCTGATCTTCGGCGGCCGCATCGCCTTCATCGTCGCCTTTTCCGCAGCCATCGCTGCGTGCCTGGTCGGTTCGACGCTCGGCCTGATCGCAGGCTATTTCGGCGGTTGGGCCGACCGCATCATCTCGCGCATCGTCGATGTCTGGATGGCGTTTCCGCCGGTGCTGTTCGCCATATTGCTCGTGGCGGTGCTTGGCACGGGCTTGAGTTCCGTCATCCTGGCCATCGCCATCATCGACTGGACGCGTTTTTGC
The DNA here is from genome assembly GCF_004023085.1 of Mesorhizobium sp. M7A.F.Ca.US.010.02.1.1. NCBI lineage: Bacteria > Pseudomonadati > Pseudomonadota > Alphaproteobacteria > Hyphomicrobiales > Phyllobacteriaceae > Mesorhizobium > Mesorhizobium sp. M7A.F.Ca.US.010.02.1.1. The sequence goes on from NZ_RZRV01000046.1 coordinate 40,664, forward strand.
CGGGTGATCCGTGCCGAGACGATGGGTCAGTCGCGCATGGACTATGTCGAGAACGCCCGCATCGCCGGCTATGGCCGCATCGGCATCATGCTGCGCGAAGTGCTGCCCAATGTGGTGCCGTCGATCGTCGCATTGCTGTCGCTGGAAATGGGCATCGCCGTCATCGTCGAGGCGATCCTGTCCTTCGTCAATCTGTCGATCTCGACCGACGATCCGACCTGGGGCGGCATCATCGCCGAGGGCCGGCTGTCGATCCATCAGGCATGGTGGGTGCTGGTGTTCCCGCTGATCACGCTGATCGTGACCGTGCTGTCGTTCAGCCAGTTCGGCGAGGCGCTGAAGACGCGTTTCGATCCGGTGCTGCGATGAGCGCCTGTCTCGACATCAGGGATCTGAGCGCGGTGCTGCCCAACGGCCAGCGCGTGCTGCGATCGGTGTCGCTTGCGGTCCAGCCCGGTGAAGTCCGCGCGCTGGTCGGCGAAAGCGGCGCCGGCAAGACGATGATCGGCAAGGCGGTGCTCGGCGTCCTGCCTTCGAGTGTGCGCATTGTCGAAGGCGACATGCGGCTTGAAGGCGAAGACCTCGGCAAGCTTCCGCCCAAGGCACGGCGCACGCTGATCGGGGCACGCACGGCGCTGATCCCGCAGGACCCGCTGACAGCGCTCAACCCGTCGCGGCGCATCGACTCGCAGATGACCGACCGATTGGTGCGGATCCTCGGCTGGGCAGGGCAAAAGGCCGATAGCCGCATTCGCCAGTTGCTGGACGAGGTACAAATCCGCGATCCCGACCGTGTGCTGAAAAGCTATCCGCACGAACTGTCAGGCGGTATGCGCCAGCGCGTGCTGATCGCTGCCGCCTTCGCCGCCGAGCCAAGGCTGATCGTCGCCGACGAGCCAACGACGGCACTCGACGTCACCGTGCAGAAGCAGATCCTGCGGCTGATCGTGCAATTGCAGCGCGAGCATGGCACGGCGATCCTGTTCGTCACCCATGATCTCGGCGTCGTCGCCAAGATCAGCCAGAGGGTCTCGGTGCTTTATGCCGGCAAGGTGGTGGAGGAGGCCGACACGGCTGCCCTCTTCGCAGCACCGCAGCATCCCTACACGCGAGCGCTGATGGCGGCGACGCCACGCTACACCGATCCTTTCGCCTCGCTGAAGCCGGTGGACGAGGCGGTGCTGGCCGGGCTTGCTTCGGAGATCGCTGCCGCAGACCAGGCCTGGAGGCGGTCGCATGGTTGAACCGTTGTTCTCCGTGCGCGGGCTGAAGGTCGCGCTGCCCGACATGACGCGCAAGCCGCTGATCGGCCGCGCGCCCTTGGTCGAAATCCTGAAGGGCCTGGATTTCGACCTGCCCAGGGGCTCGGTGACCGGCATCGTCGGCGAATCCGGATCCGGCAAATCGACGCTCGGCCGTGCTCTGGTGCGGTTGCTGGAACCGAGCGCCGGCAGCATAACTTTCGAGGGCCGCGACATCACGCATCTGCCGGAGGCGGAACTGCGGCCACTGCGCCGCAATCTGCAGATGATTTTCCAAGATCCGATGTCGTCGCTCAACCCGCGCCGCACCATTGCAAGCATTATCGCCGCGCCACTCAAGCAAAATGGCCTCGGCGACAATCTCAAGGCGCGCGTCGCTGAGGCGCTGCAGCGTGTCGGCCTGCCGCAAAGTTTCGCCAGCCGCTATCGCCACGAATTGTCGGGCGGCCAGCGCCAGCGCGTCGGCATTGCGCGGGCGCTGGCGCTGTCGCCGAAATTCGTGCTGGCCGACGAGATCGTCTCAGGGCTCGACGTGTCGACGCAAGCGCAGATCCTGACGCTGCTGGAAAAGCTGGCGGCGGAAATGGGGCTGACCGTCGCTTTCATCAGCCACGATCTGTCGGTCATCCGGCGGCTGTGCCGGCAAGTGATCGTCATGCGCGAAGGCGTGATCGTCGAAGCGAGCGCCACCGACGCCTTGTTCGACAAGCCGCAGCAGGCCTACACGCGCGATCTCATCGCGGCCATTCCGCTGCCCGAGATCGATGCGAGCTGGCTGGACATTCCTTCCGCCGCCAAGGCGCCGACATGAATGCATACGCACGCCGAAGAGCGGGCCTCGGGCGTGCGACCAAAAGACCCAAGTCCCGCCAAATGGAGAGGACTGACATGAAGACCAAAATCGCAATTGCAACGCTGGCCGCCGCGGTGCTCGGCAGCGCCGGCATGGCCTCGGCGGATTCGATCCCGGGCATGCGCGGCCACGACCACACCGGCATCACCGTTCCCGACATGAAGCAAGCGGTCGACTTCTTCACCGAAGTGGTCGGCTGCAAGAAGGCGATGTCGTTCGGTCCGTTCGCCGACGACAAGGGCACCTTCATGCAGGATCTCCTGGGCGTCGACCCGAAGGCGGTGATCGAAGAGGTCACCATGGTCCGCTGCGGCTATGGATCGAACATAGAGCTGTTCAAATACACAGCACCGGACCAGAAGGACCTGACGCCGAAGAACAGCGACATTGGCGGCTTCCACATAGCCTTCTATGTCGACGACGTCGCTGCCGCCAAAGCCTATCTCGAAGGCAAGGGCGTCAAGACGCGGATGGGGCCGCTGCCGGTCAAGGAAGGGCCGGCCGCCGGCCAGACCATCCTCTATTTCCAGGCGCCGTGGGGGCTGCAACTGGAAGCGATCAGTTATCCCGACGGAATGGCCTATGAGAAGGACGCCGAGACGGTGCTGTGGAGCCCGAAGAACCCGGAAAATTGATCCGGCAGCGCGCTTGCGTGATCACACGCAGGCGCGCTTTCGCCATGTCAGGACAATCGTTTTGATATAAAACTTTAAGCTTGAAATATCTTGTCGCCGGCGCGATACTGAACTCCAGCAAGCGAAGAGGAGATCGCAGACATGAAGGTTGCGGTTCTCGGCGGCGGACCAGCCGGCCTCTACTTTGCCATTTCGATGAAGCTGAGGGACGCCGCGCATGATGTGACGGTGTTCGAGCGCAACCGCGCCGACGACACGTTCGGCTGGGGCGTCGTGCTTTCGGCCGAGACGCTCGACAATCTGTCGAAAAACGACCCGGTCAGCGCCGTCTGGATCAAGAAGCACTTTGCCTACTGGGACGACATCGCCGTCATCCATGACGGCGTGCGCACGGTCTCGTCAGGTCATGGTTTCTGCGGCATCGGCCGCAAGCGGCTGCTGGTCCTGCTGCAGCGCCGGGCGCGCGAACTCGGCGTCAAGCTGATGTTCGAGACCGACATCGCAGATCCCAAGCCCTACATGGCGACGCATGATCTGGTCGTCGCGGCCGACGGCCTGAACTCCAGGGCGCGCAACAGTTTCGTCGACATCTTCAAGCCCGACATCGACACCCGCAAATGCAAGTTCGTCTGGCTCGGCACCAACCAGAAGTTCGACGACGCCTTCACCTTCATCTTCGAGAAGACCGAGCATGGCTGGGTGTGGGCGCACGCCTACCAGTTCGACAGCGACACCGCGACGTTCATCGTCGAGTGCAGCGAACAGACCTGGGCTGCCTTCGGCTTCGGTGCGATGTCGCAGCAGGAATCGATCGCCGTTTGTGAGCGGATCTTCGAAAAACATCTCGGCGGCCACGCGCTGATGACCAACGCCAACCACATCCGTGGTTCCGCCTGGATCAATTTTCCGCGCGTGCTGTGCGAGCGCTGGTCCTACAAGAATCTGGCACTGATGGGCGATGCGGCGGCATCCGCGCATTTCTCGATCGGCTCCGGCACCAAGCTGGCACTGGAAAGTGCTGTGGCGCTGGCCGAATATGTCGAAACCGAGCCGGACCTGGACGCCGCCTTCCGTAGATATGAGGATGCCCGCCGCACCGAGGTGCTGAAGCTGCAATCGGCGGCGCGCAATTCGCTGGAATGGTTCGAGGAGGTCGAGCGCTATCTCGGCCTCGATCCGGTGCAGTTCAACTATTCGCTATTGACCCGCTCGCAGCGCATCAGCCACGAGAATTTGCGGCTGCGCGATGCCGAATGGCTTGAAAGCGCGGAAGAATGGTTCCAGCGCCAGGCAGGCGCCGGCGGCAACAGCCTGCGCCGCGCGCCGATGTTCGCCCCGTTCAAGCTGCGCGACATGAGGCTGCAGAACCGCGTCGTCGTCTCGCCGATGGCGCAGTACAAGGCCGTCGACGGCTGTCCGACCGACTGGCATTTCACCCACTATGCCGAGCGGGCCAAGGGCGGCGCCGGGCTCATCTATATCGAGATGACCTGCGTCAGTCCGGAAGGGCGGATCACGCCCGGTTGTCCCGGTTTCTACGCGCCCGAACATGAGGTGGCGTGGAAGCGGCTGGTCGACTTCGTCCACACCGAGACCGAAGCGAAGATCTGCGCCCAGATCGGCCATTCCGGCGCCAAGGGCTCGACCCGGCTTGGCTGGGAGGGCACCGACGTGCCGCTGACCTCCGGCAACTGGCCTATCATGGCGGCCTCGGCCGTTGCCTGGTCGCCTGAGAACCAGGTGCCGAGGGCGATGGACCGTGCCGACATGGACCGGGTGCGTGACGAATTCGTGGCTTCGGCGGAAATGGCCGGTCGCTGCGGCTTCGACATGCTCGAGATCCACGCCGCGCACGGCTATCTCTTGTCGTCCTTCATCACCCCGGTCACCAACCGGCGCACGGATGCCTATGGCGGTTCGCTGGAGAACCGCATGCGCTATCCCCTCGAAATCTTCCGCGCGGTGCGCGCCGCCTGGCCGGCGGAAAAACCGATCTCGATGCGCATTTCGGCCAATGACTGGGTCGGCATCGAAGGTGTGACGCCAGCCGATGCGGTCGAGATCGCCCGGCTGCTGCATGAGGCCGGCGTCGACATTTGCGACGTCTCGGCCGGCCAGACCTCGGCACTGGCGAAGCCGGTCTATGGCCGCATGTTCCAGACGCCGTTTTCCGACCGCATCCGCAACGAGGTCGGCATGGCCACCATGGCGGTCGGCAACATCTACGAGCCGGACCATGTCAACTCGATCCTGATGGCCGGCCGCGCCGATCTGGTGGCGCTGGCACGGCCGCATCTCGCCGATCCCTACTGGACGCTACATGCCGCCGTCACGCTCGGCGACCGTGGCGTCAAATGGCCAGATCCCTATCTGCCCGGGCGCGACCAGCTCTACCGTCTGGCCGAGCGCTACGCGGCAGCGGGGCTGAAAGTATGATTGTTTTTCATTTGCCACGTCAGCGCTATACCCCCACCCCTAGCCCCTCCCCACAAG
>NZ_RZRV01000047.1:0-45674 GCF_004023085.1 Mesorhizobium sp. M7A.F.Ca.US.010.02.1.1
ATTAAGACAACGGCTGGGAGACCTCATCCTCCCAAAAACACGGGGGCGATCATGCCCCCGTGTCGTCAAAAAGCTACCAGCCAAATATCCTGTCAGAACACTGAAGGTGCCTAAGTGAACTGCATTAGGCCTCGCGCCCGGCTTTTTTTTGTGTCTGAGTGATTTTCCCGGGTGATCGGGAAATCAATCCCGGGGCAATCGGCTATCAACCGGGAATGCAGGGCTTCAGCTCTGGAAACTTCTCGTCGAAGCGCGCAGCCCACCGTGTCAGCCGGGCGCGGCCCTTTTCCCATTTTCCGGCAAAGCGCAGCGAGAGATAGCCAAGGCAGGCGCGCAGCGCCATCTGGCCGGCGGTGATCTTCTTCGGCAGCTTCGGCGGGTTGGCGTTGAGCAGGTCGAGTGCCGCCGTGATCTTCGCCCACTGGCGATCGAGCCAAGGCTGATAGACCATCTCCTCGGGCCGCGTGCGCCGTTCATAGACCATCGACAGCGCGCAGTCGCAAATGCCGTCGGCCAATGCCTCCAGCACTTCCGCCTCGAGCCGCTTGTCGGGATTGCGTGGAAAAAGCGCGTTCTTCGACAAACGGTTGAGATGCTGGGTGATGGCGCGACTGTCATGGATGGAGCGACCGTCGTCGAGCACCAGAACCGGGATCTTGCCGAGCGGGTTGGCGTCGACCAGTTCGGCCGGTTTGTCCTCGGTTTTGACCGCCACCGTTTCGATGTCGATGCCGGCATAGGCTGCGGCCATGCGCACTTTGGAACTGTAGGGAGAGGTGGACGCATAGAGCAGTCTGGGCATGATCGGTTTCCTGTTTTGCAGGCCGGCAGTGTTGACCGATCAGGCGCGATCGAGCAATGGCCAGAAGCGGAAAACCCAGCCGCCAGCGAGCGGCGCATCGGCCAGGGCCGTTTAGCGAGCGCTCCGTGAAGACGGCGCTTCATCACCATGGTCGCCGAGTTGCCGGAATCGCAGGGATCGCTCAGCCGACAGGCAAGACCGAAGAGCCTCGCGCCGATATTTCATCACCCGCATGAATGACACAAAAAAAGCCCCACCGGACTTCGCCCTATGGCGAAGTCCTGGGAGCTGCGAAAAGATATCCTCCGTCCGCCTCTGTTCTCGCCTTCCGACTGCCTAAACAGCGAGCGGGGCGCCTGTCAGGCACCCGCCCTTGACTGTTTTGGCACCGCCCCGGCGAGGGAAGACGCGACTACTTCTTGCCGGCCTTCGCGGGCGCTGCCTTCGGCTTGGCCGCAGGTGCCGCTTTCTTCACCGGTGCTGAAGATTTCGCTGCCGCTGCCTTCTTTGCCGGTGCAGCCTTCGCAGCCGGCTTCTTGGCAGGTGCAGCCTTGGCAGGTGCAGCCTTGGCAGCCGGTTTCTTTGGAGGCGCTGCCTTCTTCGCTGCGGGTTTCGCGGCGGCCTTCGCTGCAGGCTTCTTGGCTGGTGCCGCCTTCGCCGCCGGCTTTGCCGCTGCCTTGGCGGGTGCTGCCTTCTTCACTGCCGGTTTCGCAGCAGCTTTCGCTGCCGGCTTCTTGGCCGGTGCTGCTTTTGCCTTGGCCGCCGCGGCCTTCGGCTTGGCAGCGGGTGCTGCTTTCTTCACTGCAGCTGCGACCTTTGCCGTCGCTGCTTTTGCGGGTGCTTTCTTTGCCGGTGCCTTGGACGCCGGCGCTTTGGATGACTGCTTAGCCATGCGATGCCCCTTCCTTTGTGCCGACGGCCGTAATGACCCGGCGCGCTCATGCATATCTGACTCGCGGCTTGCTAGCCAGCGAAGCAATAGACTGATTTTCGCAGCTTAAATTTCGGTTACGATCGGCACATGGTCGTGCTGATCGTCGCAGAAATTCACTGCTGATCTTCGACCAATGGCTAGAATGTGTCGCCGACATTCTCCGCACTCCGCGGGACCGCTCCTCTCGTGAAGCTCCCAAGATCAGTGAACAGCTTTGCGTGTCGATCGTCGGCCGCCGATATCATGACCGCCGCCTCATCGGTGCGATCATCTCGTGCAGGCGGACGATCTATACTGCAACGCGACAGCCGGTCGATGCATCGTCTTGTCAAGCACGATCGCAGACCGGCTTGCTCGTGAATTGACAGATAACTCTACGTAACAGAGTATTCTGCACAGCATGGGGAGTACTTCGATGTCGATCGCACAGAGGCAAACGGCGCTGCCGCCGTTCCAGATTGCCAAGACGGTCCGCCACGGCGGCAGCATGGTTGTCCGTGGCCTCCGGCTTGGCTGCGCCGGAGCCAATCGATGAGTGCCGACGAAATCATCCACCAGAGCACTCGGCTCAGGATCATGGCCGCGCTGAGCATGCTGGAAAGACGTCAAACGCTGGACTTCACCGGGCTGAAGGCCATCGTGGACGTCACCGACGGCAATCTCGGCGCGCACCTCGATACGCTGGCCAGGGCCGGTTATGTCGACATCGAAAAGCTGTTCGTCGGCCGCCGGCCGCAGACGCGCGTCAGGGCGACGATGAGTGGACGGCGCGCGTTCCGCGGCCACGCCGCATTCCTGCGCAAGATCCTCGACCAGGCCGAGGCGGCGCCGCGCAGGAAATAGCGTGGTGACCGGGCAATCCTGCGCGATCCGCAGTTCCGTCACGGCTGATAGCCGAGGCAGATGGCGCCGAGCGCGACGATGGCGCAGGCGCCGACCCGCCGCGGCGTCAGCACCTCGCCGAGGAACAGGCGTCCGATGAAGGCCGCGAAGACGACGCTGGTTTCGCGGATCGCGGTGATCGGACCTGCTGGTCCGAGCGCGAAGGCCGCGACCACGACACCGTAGGCCAGAAGTGCAAACAGGCCCCCGCCCAGCGCCTTCCAGGTTTCCGGCGCCCGCAGGTCGACTATGAGCCGGCCACGGCAGGCGACGAAGGCCGCCGGCAGCAACGCGCCGTAGATCAGCAGGACCCATGCAGTGTAGGCGCCGGCGTTTCCCGCCGCCCGAACGCCGAGCGCATCGACCGTCGCATAGGCGGCGATGATAGCTCCCGTTGCCAATGCATAGAATATCGATGTCGTGGCGGCCCTGCCCCGTCCGAGTGAAAGGCCCATGATGCCGCCAGCGACCAGCGCGACGCCGACGGTCTGCGGCAGAGTGAGCTGCTGGTTGGCCAGGAAGAACCCGCCGAGCGTGACAAGCAGCGGCACGCTGCCGCGAACGATCGGATAGACCTGCCCCAGTTCGCCATATCTGTAGGCGGCCACGAGAAACAAGCTGTAGCCAACCTGCAGGCAGGCCGAGAGCACGATATAGGACCAGGCCGGCGCGGCCGGAAGGTCGTGGAAGAAGGCGAAGGGGATGGCGAGCGCCGTGCTTGAAAAGCTCATGACGGTGACGGTCCACAGCCTGTCGGCCCCCGTGCGCAGGAACGCGTTCCAGCTTGCGTGCAGGATCGCCGCAAACAATGCGAGCCCGATGACCAGCGGGCTCATTGCGGCCTGCGCGAAGCAGCGACGATGCCCATGGCCGCCTTGCGGGCGTCGCGAATGGCGGCGTCGACCTGCCCCATCTGCGCCAGCAAGGTCGCACCTTCGATCAGCATAAGCAGCGTCGCCGCCACGCTCTCGGCGCGGCCGCGCGGCATCACCTCTTCGAGGATAGACCGCATGCGCCGCTTGAGGCCGTTCTTCTGCCTGACAACGGCCTTGAAAACCGGATGCCTGGGATCGCCGAACTCGGCCAGCGCATGTGCGAACAGACAGCCATGGAAATCCGGGCTGCGGAACCAGCGTGCATGCCAGTCGAAGATTCTTCCGATTTTCTGTTCCGGCGGAATGCCCTCTTGGGCGAGCCGGTCGAGCTGGCGGTCGAAACGCATAGCGCGATAGCCAAGCACCTCGACGATCAGTTCGTCCTTGCTGGGAAAGTGGCGATACATCGTCATCTTGGCCACATCGGCTTCGGCGATGATCCGGTCGATACCGGTCGCATGGAAGCCGGCGCGCTTGAACAGCACGTAGGCCGTTTCAACGACGTGCTGGCGCTTATCGGAAACGGGCGATGGTGTCATGCGTTTACCGAGTGGTGAGACAGGTCTGTCTCATAGCTATGCGACGGATCGCGTCTGCTGTCACCGCGGCACAAAAAACGCCTGCAGCCGATCAAGCCACAGGCGCGAAAGAGATTGGAAGGGGAGACCGGGTTTAGCGCAGAATGCGGCAGCGGCCGTTGTAGACCATCCAGCGGTCGAAGCCCGAGACGCAAAATTCGACATTGTCGCCGATCGAGGCAAAGCCCTGGCCTTCCTCGATCAGGTACCAGATGGTGCGATCGCGGCCGTCGGACAGACTGACGGTGGCGCCGCAATAACGGCGACCGATCGGCCAGGTATCGTTGGCCGCCAGATAGCGATGCTGGTGGATGCGCCGGAAATCGGTGATCTGCACGTCAAGCAGATGCGGCACGTGATGCACCTGATAGGAAAAGCGGCTGGTGATCTTGTTCAGTACCCAGGGCTGACCGCAGACCCCGCTGTCTTCATCGGAATAGACCGTAAGATCGGCGGCCTGCACGGTCTGGGTGATACCGAGAGGCGCGGCAAGCGGGGTGCAGAGCGAAATCAGGGCGGCAAGGGCGGATTTGGCGAAGCGAGTCATGGCAGCCTCTCAAGGTCGATTGCGCGCACTGTGCGGATTCGCTCGGCGGCGGTCAAGCGGTTGCGTTGACAATGGTTTCCCAGTTTGAAACCGCTTTTTGACCAAAGCCGAGTTTGCACGCACCGGAATGGCTCTGGCACGTTCATATCCAGACCCAAGAGAGCACGGTCCCTGGGTCATCGATGAGCCCGCCTCAAGCCTGCTCGCCGGCCAGCCATTCCAACGACCAGTGCGCCGGCCGCCCCACCGCAAGCAGCCTGTGCAGGGCCGGCAGCAGCGTCCGCAGCTCGCCCTCCAGCGTGAACGGCGGGTTGACCACCAGCAGACCGCTGCCGTCGAGGCTGGGTTCCGAAGAGGCCGGCCTGATCTCGAATTCGATGTCGAGCAGCTTCGGAATGCCGGATTGCTTCAGCGCCTTGCGGAAGGCGATGATCGCCTTGCGGTCCTTGATCGGATACCAGAGCGCGTAGATGCCGCCGGGCCACCGCTTGTGCGCCCTTATAAGCCCGTCGACAAGGCGTTCGAACTCACCCGCTTCCTCGAATGGCGGATCGATGAGGACAAGGCCGCGCTTTTCCTTCGGCGGCAGATGGGCGCCGAGCGCCAGCCAGCCATCGAGCTCGATGATCCGGGCCTGGAAATCGCCGGCAAAGAACGTCCTCAGCCTCGCGGCATCCTTGGGGTGCAGCTCGATCGCCGTCAGCCGATCCTGCTTGCGCATGAGATGGCGCGCAATCAACGGCGAGCCCGGGTACTTCTGGATGCCACCCTCGGGGTTGAGCGACCGTATTGTCTCCAGATAAGGCGCGAGCAGCACCGCCACCGGCGCGGCAAACGAGGCATCGATCAGCCTGCCGATGCCGCCTTGCCATTCACCCGTCTTCTGCGCTTCGACGGACGACAGGTCGTAGCGGCCAATACCGGCATGGGTGTCGACGACCCGAAACGCCTTGTCCTTCTGCTTCAGATACTCGAGCAAGCGTGTCAGCACGACATGCTTGACGACGTCAGCGAAATTCCCGGCATGATAGGCGTGGCGGTAGTTCATGGTTTTGTACCGTTATGCACGTCGTTGTCCCAAACCGCTGCACACTTTTGGGCGACATGCATCAGCCCCTGCCCCAGCGCGGCGGTGGCGGCTGCGAGTTGGGATTTTCCGGCCGGCCGCCACGAGTGCGCAAAGTCAGCAAGAACCCGATCAGGCCGATCGCCATCAGCGCGAAGCCGACCGGCCGTGCACGGCTGTCGATCTCGCCGGCGCCGGAGCGCAGGATGAGATCGACCGCCCGCATCGGTATGTCGTCGGCATCACCCGGTCCGACGGTGAAGATGTAGGGACCCGGGCTGACGGTCGCGATCACGCCGGCCTCGTCGCGAAAGATCTTGTCGGGCAGTTGCGGGCTGGCCTGGCGAGGATTGTCGGAATGGTTGAACTGCAGCGTCGAGGCGAGCACCGTGCGGCCATTGCTTGCAGCGGTCAGCGTCAGCACGGTGCGCTGCTGCGAGACGATGCGCTCTGCTCTTGCGGTCAGGTCGACCAGCACCCGCACCGGCGCGTCGCGGCCGGAGAGCGGCACCGTCAGCGGCTTGAAGCGGCCCTGCTCATAGACCCGCCAGGTGCCGATCTCATGGCCGGAGAAGTTGCTCATCGCCCAGGGATAGACGACACCGATGCCGGCGCCGACGAGCAGGATCAGGACAAACAGAAAGCGCATTCACATCACCACATTCCATCGTGACCTTGCCAATAGCGCCCCAACGATCAAAAGGCGATGGCCAGCCGGGTCGCCACCCCAGGCGATCGAGTTAGACGTGCGCAAGTAACAACCCGGTGGCGGCGTGGCCGCGCGCCAGTGCGGAGTTCTACCTATGCGCTTAAAATTCGTTGCCGAAGTGGCCTCTCCTCCACTATGAAATGAACACGCGCATGCGCTTTTCGGCGAAATGGGCCATCGGCGCGCCTTGCGAACCAGAGGCTTTGATGCGCAAAGATCATGAACAGCGGCACCAAAAGAGGATGAAGTCAAAATTCGTTCCTGTGAATAAATTTGCTTACAAAGCTTTAGCCCTTGCCCTTCTTCCCACTATAGCCAGCTGCGGCGTGCCTCCGATAGTTCAAGCCCTATGGTATGAATATTCGCACCCTGGAATTTACATTTGCACTCCGAGCGGTTTTGGGCAGCAATCTCATTGCTATCTGAAATTTTCCCGTCGCTCGGATCGTTAAATTTCACCTTTCGGCTGAATACAGCCCGACCTCGCCCTGAATTGCGCAACCCCTCATTCATGGCGAACCTTGCTGCCAAGCGCTGATTCGGCACAACGAACAGCTTGTGGCGCCGACTGCCAGCGGCCGGGCCCAATACCCTGATTCAAAATGAGGAACTGCCCTGGACATCTCCTGGTTCAGCTTCGAGGCCGATGCCGGCCCGTGATTAACCATTCGCAAACAGATATGGTTAAGAAATATCTAATTTAGTTGACTATGATTTCCACAGGTATATTTTCGATGCGTTGGGATGTGCAATTTGGGCGAGCAATCGACGATGGTGACACCGAGCGTGTAATCGCGATTTCGGGGGCGCAGAGGATGCTGAGCGGCAGCACGGAGGTTGTGTAGTCGCACCAGCTTCGCGAAAGCCAAAGAACAATTGACGCACATCAGTGATGGCGGTTCCGCAGATGCGGAGGTTTGCCACGTTCTGGGAACGTGGCCGGGCGATGCTTTGTCCCGGCCCGGCGGTAGCGTGTGCGGTGCGTATGAGGAAAGCATGAGTAAGCTTGTCAAGGTTCTGAAACTGGAATCCGGCAGCCAAAGGGGCGCCAACCAAAGCCGACGGCGCGCCCTTGTCGCCGGAGGAGCGGGATTTTTAGGATCGCATCTGTGCGAACGTCTTTTGCGGGACGGATACGAGGTTGTCGCGCTGGACAATTTCCACACCGGCAAAAGATACAATCTCAATACCCTCCTGCATAATCCGCGCTTCAGCTGCATCGAGCAAGACATCGTCGATGCATTGCCTTCGGATCTTCAATGCGACGAGATCTACAATCTCGCCTGCCCCGCCTCTCCGCCGCACTACCAGGCAGACCCGATCCACACCTTCAAGACAAGCGTGCTTGGATCGCTGAACCTTCTGGAACTCGCGCGACAGAACAAGGCCAAGATATTCCAGGCCTCTACATCCGAAGTCTATGGCGATCCCTTCGTGCATCCACAGCCCGAGAGCTACTTCGGCAACGTCAACACGCACGGACCGCGTTCCTGCTACGATGAAGGCAAGCGCTCGGCCGAAACCCTGTTCTTCGATTATTCGAGAACCTATGGCCTCGATATCCGTGTCGCCCGCATTTTCAACACCTATGGTCGCCGCATGCAGCCCGACGATGGGCGTGTGGTTTCGAACTTCATCGTCCAGGCGCTGCGCGGCGAGGACCTGACCGTCTATGGCAGCGGCCAGCAGACGCGCTCCTTCTGCTATGCCGACGACCTGATCGAGGGCTTTATCCGGCTGATGAACGCGCCGAGCGCGCCCGCCCACCCGGTCAATCTCGGCAACCCTGCCGAATTCACCATCATGGAACTGGCGACGCTGGTCGTCGATTACACCAACGCCCGATCGAAGATCGTGCATCGGCCGCTGCCCGTCGACGATCCCAGGCAGCGCAAGCCGGACATCTCCTTTGCCAAGGCCAATCTCGGCTGGGAGCCAAAAATCGGCTTGAGCCAGGGGCTCGCGCGTACCGTCGAGTATTTTGATGCCCTGCTTTACGGAAGTCACATCGCCAGAGGAGCTGCCGCTTCATGAGCCGGCCGGCAGTCCTGGTGACGGGTGGAGCCGGTTTCATCGGCAGTCACACCTGCAAGCAGCTGGCCGCCGCCGGCTACATGCCGGTGGTTTTCGACAATCTGAGCCGCGGAAACGAGAGAGCCGTCGCCTGGGGGCCGCTTGTCGTCGGCGATATCCGGGATCAGGATGCACTGCGGCGGGCGATGGACACGTACCGGCCGGCGGCCGTGATCCATTTTGCGGCGCTGGCCTATGTCGGGGAGTCCGTTCGCGAGCCGGCCGAATATTATTCGACCAATGTAACAGGCACCATCGCGGTGCTCGATGCGGCACGCGCGAGTTCGATCGAAAACATCATCTTCTCCAGCAGTTGTGCGACCTACGGCGTGCCGGAAGCGTTGCCGGTTCGTGAGACCTCCTCGCAAAATCCGATCAGCCCCTACGGGCGCTCCAAGCTGATGGGTGAACAGATCATCGGCGATTATGCATCCGCGTATGGAATGAAATTTGCGATTCTGCGCTATTTCAACGCTTGTGGCGCCGACCCCGACGGCGAGCTCGGTGAGTGGCATTCGCCGGAAACCCATCTGGTTCCCAGAGTGCTCATGGCCGCATCGGGCATCATCGACGCGATCGAGGTTTTCGGCACCGACTACGACACGTCGGACGGCACCTGCGTAAGGGATTATATCCACGTCACCGATCTGGCCCGCGCTCACCTGAAAGCGCTCATCTATCTCGAGGGTGGCGGGCGAAGTCTTGCGGTCAATCTCGGCACCGGGCGGGGCATCTCCATCAAGGAGATCGTCAAGGCGGTCGGCCGAATGACGTCGAGGCCGGTTCCGGCAGTGCTCAGGAGCCGACGCCCTGGGGATCCGGCGGAGCTCTACGCCGATCCGGGAAGCGCACGCGAACATCTTGGCTTTGTGCCGGAGCTTTCAGACATCGACACCATTGTCAGGACGGCCGCTCCCTTTTTCGGACTGAAGACCAAGCCAATGAAACTGCCGCCAGCCAGGGTGGCAGCGTCGGTCGTCGCTCGACGAGTCAGAGATAGCGGGGGTGACAGCTCGCGCGCTGGCCGAATCCGCTAGGGCTGCAGATATAAGGCGAGCCGCCCGAGAACGTGCTGCCATCGCCCGGATTGAACGAGATTTTCACTGGCGCCGGCGTGCTGGCTTTGATCCGTTGCGGTGGTGCAAAGGCGTAGGCACTTTCAGTTGCTATCGTGCTTGTCATCTGGATCGGATGGTCGGCACGGAGCGAGCGCACGAGAAATGTGGCCTGCACGGGCTGGACCGCGGGCTGACTGCGGGCCGGGTGGACTGTGGGCATGATAAGGACCGAACCGGTTTCAGTTGCGTCCATACCTTGACAACCTGCAACCATAGAGCTCAGCGCCACGGCCGCGGCAATAGATACGACATTTTTGCTTGAGCGAAATACGCTCGCGGAATTTCTCATCCTCTGTCCCTTGCTATCAAGTATAAGCCAAGGGCGCGTTGCGACATACTATACTTGGGCCGCTTTCACGCCGCATGAGTGACCACTCGCACATCACACGTTATATTAGATATCACTAATTATTAAATTTCATCAAAAACCGTATGGCAGGCCATCGTCTCGTCGTCTGGCTGATGCAATTGAATGCGACTAGATGCGATCGGCGCGACGACCGCGCCTGCCGAGCCGCTTAAGGCTTCACCATAAGCGATTCGCGGGTTCCGCGACAGGCACACGGCAAGAACAGCCAGGCCATCTCAGCGCGGCTGGAAGCATGGCCTACTTCTTGGCATCGACCAGCTTGCGGGTCTCTTCGAACTGCGCGCCCTTGGTGTCGCCTGCTTCGAATTTCTTGTATTCGTCGGAAGGATCCTCGGGAGATCGCTTGAAACCGTACCATTCCCCGTCCGGATCCTTGCGTTGCTCGATGTTCCGGCCCTGAATGCGATGGCTGTAGCAGGTGCGGTGGGGTTCGCCGGTGTAGCTCTTCGATCGCCAGGCGAGCTCCATGCACATCTTGCCGTCCTTGGTCACCAGCCATCTGCCCTCCGCGACGGTTGCCGTGTCCTGCCCGGACGTCCAGGCCCTGAGGTGTCGATTGTCCTGCGCGAAATAAGCTGCTCCGTCCTTCCATATCCATGTGCGGCCGGCATACAGAAGCTGTAGTTCGTAAGCAGTCGGAACAACGGCGGTAACGGCTTCCGCAGTGCTTTTGTCGTTGGCGGCGGCCGCTTGCGCCGCTCCCGAAACAGCCACCTGACCGCAGAGAGCCAGGAGCAGCACAAGTTGCTTGAAACTTGCACGCAGGCGGGGCCCCTTGCGATTCCGACGGCCGACATCAAGCGGCAGCGATCTGATCAAAGCTGTCGGCATAGCTGGCACTCGCATGTTATTCAGTCCAGGGCGGCGTCGTCAGCGCTTTGACGGCCACGCGAACCATTTAACAGTCGTGAGAACGGCGGTGTCAACCATCGCGGAGCATGCGGGCAACAACTATTCGCGACACGCGCATTGTCCATCAATACGGCAACACCGCGATTGCGCATCGGGCTTGTGGATCCGGACAGCCAGCCGACCTATAAATCAGCAGCCATCGATAAAACCGGGCCGTTGTCGGGTCGGAAAGCAGGCCAATGCCGGAGGTTCAGCGGCCGCCTGAAGTTGCGCGGATGCGCGCTCGCAAGCCAGGCAATGCGGTCGATCGGAAAGGCTGGGGCCGCTACCAATGCTGTGGATTTTGAGATACAGCACGCCGCGGCCGACGGAATCCGATAGCGCAAGCCTGCGCAGGAATTGTTGAATTGTTGAAACGAGCTGCCTCAATAATCGTGAGCCTGGCCCTGCTGGCGTGGGTCGTCAGCGACTCGCGCTGGAAGATGGTGGGCGATGCTTTCGCGAGCATCACGCCCGGCGCTTTCGCGGCCGTAGCGCTTGCGTTGTTCGTCACCTACGTGCTGCGCGCGCTGCGCGTCTGCGACGAGTTCCGCGACGAGGTGCATGGCCGTTTCGGTGCCTGCCTGCGGATCATTCTGATCCACAATGCAATGATCAACGTCGTGCCCTTTCGCGGCGGCGAGACGGCCTTTCCCCTGCTCCTGCGCCAGGTCTTCGGCATACCGATCATGCGCGCCAGCGCCTCGCTGCTGTGGTTCAGGCTGCAGGATGCCTTCGTCGTCGGCGTGCTGGCTCTGGCGGTGTGGCCGGGCCTGCATCCGGCGACAAGGATCGCGGGCGTGGCTGCGGTGATCGTTGCCGCCTGGTACCTGCCGCGCTGGGCGCGTGCGCCGCATGACTGGGCAGGCCGCGGCAAGATCGTGGCGAAACTCGGCAGGCTGCGCGATGTCTTCACCGAGGCGACCGGCCGATCGCGCTATGGCTGGTGGTGGACGATCGCCAATTGGTCGCTGAAGCTCACTGTACAGGGATGGTTGCTGGCAATGCTGCTGGGAACATCCTTTTCGACCGCCTTTCCAGGCGTCGTCGGGGCCGAAGGCGCCGCCATACTGCCGGTGCAAGGCGTCGCCGGCTTCGGCACCTACGAGGCGGGTGCGGCGGCGGCGCTGCTCACCTCCGGCATTGCCATGAAGAGCGGCCTTCAGGCAGCGCTGGCACTGCATCTGTTCATCTTCTGCTCGGCAATCGCCACGGGTGCGATCGCCTGGCTGTTTCCCTCGAAATCGGCGCTGCCGGGGAACCCGGCCGTCGGCCCTGCAAGGAAGCCATCCCAATGAGCATATTGCCCATCCCTGCTTCGGGACTGCCTGACGGCGCGGTGATGCCGGAGCATACACTGTCCATCGTCGTGCCCATGTACAACGAGGCTGAAAACGTCGAACCGCTGCTGGCACGGATTCATCAGGCGATGGAACGCTACGGCCAGCCCTGGGAGGTCGTGCTGGTCGATGACGGCAGTACCGACGCGACGGTGAGCGAGATCAGGCGCCTTGCGGCGCATTACGGCCCGCATGTGCATGCGGTCGAGCTGGTGCGCAACTACAAGCAAACCGCCGCGATGCAGGCCGGCATCGACGCGGCGCGCGGCGACGTCATCGCCACGATCGATGGCGACCTTCAAAATGACCCCTACGACATTCCGCGTATGGTCTACCGCCTGCTAAGCGAGGATCTCGACCTGGTGGTGGGCTGGCGCAAGGATCGCCAGGAAGGGTTTTTCATGCGCAGGCTGCCCTCGCGCATCGCCAACGCGCTGATCGCGCGCGTCACCGGCGTGCGCCTCAAGGACTATGGCTGCAGCCTGAAGGTCTATCGCGGCAACGTCATCCGCAGCGTCAAGCTCTATGGCGAGATGCACCGCTTCATCCCGGCATGGCTGGCCACGGTGACGACACCCAGACGCATCGCGCAGGAGGTGGTGACGCACCATGCCCGCATCCACGGCCAGTCCAAATACGGCATTTCGCGCACCTTCAGGGTCGTGCTCGATCTGGTGTTCATGTATTTCTTCATGCGCTATCGCACACGGCCCGGGCACTTCTTCGGCGGCATCGGCATCGTGCTTGGCGCGCTGGGTTCGCTGATCCTTGCCTACCTGCTTTGCCTGAAGCTGCTTTTCGCCGAGGACATCGGAACACGCCCGATGCTGTTCACCGGCTTCTTCCTGCTCATCGCCGGGGTGCAGATGGTGACATCGGGCGTGCTGGCTGAAATGCTGGCACGGGTCTATCACGAAGCGAATGGAGCATCGGCCTATGTCGCGCGGCCGCGCCCGGCGCCCGGTGACAATGACGGCTGGCTCCGCCCCAGCCGGCCATCGTGACTTGATCGGAACGCCATGGAAGCTCCGCGCCCACAGCGCTGACCGGAGCGGTGGCTTCATCAACAGCTTGCTGGGTGTGATTTTGGTTTCAAGGCCGACAGTGGACCGGCAGGGTTCGTCGACGCCGGGAATGGCGGCCTGAGGGCGAGGCAAGGCGCAATATCCTGCGCCAACCCCTCGCCCTCGACTCGCGCCCCCGGCGAAGACAAGAGCGGCGGATCCTTCATTCAAATCGCGCCGCCACTTTTGGGTCCGATGGTCTAGTAGCGCGAACGGCAGCTGGCGCGCTGGCCGAAACCGCTCGGGCCACAAATCCAAGGCGAATGACCGAGGAACGGGCCGCCATTGCCCGGGCTGTAGGAGACCTTCACCATCGCCGGCCTGCCGACCCGCTGCGGCCGCACGAAGGCCGCATAGGTCTCCTCCCTCGTCCGCGTCACCATGGTCGTCTGAGTGAGCGGCTTGCGGTGAAGAACCTTCTTTCCGACGCGATCGAGCTTCCTGACGTGCTGGACCTTCTTGCCAAAACCTTGATCAACGATCCGTCCGTTGATTGAACTGGTCTTGGTCGTGTCCATCGTCTGGCAGCCTGACACCATTGAGGCCAATGCGATTGCAGCAACAGCATAGGCAAATTTTCTGCCTGTATCGGTCAGATTGTCCATAAACTGTTTCATTATCTGCTCCCTGGCCTGTAATGTAACGTGATTGAAAGCAAAGAATATACTTCGAATCCGTCGTTTCTAATCGCTCGTGAGTGGCCGTTTTCCACTCATATCGTTCCATCATATTAGAAGAGACTTATTAAAATTCGTGCAAACGTCATAATGAACGCAGCCTTTCACGCTTCGCTCGAATTTGAAGGAAATTCGGTTGTCGGATCGGCTGGCAGACGGAGCCTTGCCAAACGGCACATCGGCATACGCGACGGACTCGCGCCCGCGGCAAACAGAAGCCGGCGCTCGGGCTGTCAGGGATGTTGCGATGTATAAACGCTCAGCGCCGCAACCGGCGCCGGCAGGGCTGACTGCCCCAAGCCGACAAAAAGGGGCCGGCGATCCTTATCGCCGGAAGTGGCTGGATGCGGCGGCCCGCTTCAGGGTGCCGATGCCGCTATATGCAGCCCTCGACAAATGGACCGCTGACCCACAGCGAGCCGCTGTTGAACATGCTGGTCCCGCTGTCATCGATGAACCCTACAGTCTTGTTGTCGACATGCAGCTTGCTCTTCGGCATCACTCGGCCGTCTATCTTGATATTCTTGACGAACAGGTTGCGATCGCCAGCCTTGCCCTGTCCCGCCCAGAGGTCGTTGGCATAGCGGAGTTCGATCTTCTGCGGATTTGTCACGGCGCTCAGATTGAAGCGAAATGATACGGTGTGAGCCGACGCTGCCTTCAACTCCGCGACGATCGATTCTGCTGTGATCGCCGTGCTTTCCGTCCCCAGGACGTCCGCCTGTCCAACCGGCTTTCCGTCGACAAGCACGTCGAGCCGAGGGGAACCCTCGAAGCTGGTGCCGGCCGCGTCGATCTCGAGGCTGGCGATCCGGCAACGTGCCGTGTTCTTCTGCTCGTCGGCGACCATATCCGCCACGCGCCGCTTCTGAGACTGTACCCATCCGGCGATCGGCCGCAGCAGTTGGCTATGATCGCGCGTGTCGCCCTTGACGAGATTGACTTTTTCCGTGGGATCAGCCTCAAGGTCATACTCCTCGATTTTGCCGGTGGACGCGTTGAAGATGACCTTCCGATCATCTTCGCGGTAACCGAATTGATACCCGCTCCAAGGGCTGAAGAAGAATGTCCTGTTCGGCCGCTGCTTGCTAAACAGGCTGTGGCCCTGCCATGACTTAGGGAGCGGAAGGCCCAGTATGTCGAGGATCGTCGGAGCTATGTCGACAATCCCGCCAACGGAATGGACCACGTCGTCGTGAAAAAGCTGCTTGTTGATCATGATGAGAGGGATGTGGACGTTTTCTTCGTAGAGCGCACTGGCATGGACGTAGTTGCCATGCTCTCCAAATGCCTCACCGTGATCACCGAGTATGACCACAAGCGTCGAATCGAGTTTGCCGGATTGCTTAAGTGAATCAAGGATCTGTCCTAGCGCTTGGTCACCGATTTTCAGGGCGTTCAGGTAGGCGTTGAATTTCTCGTCATCCGAGTAGTGAACCTGCGCGCTGTCTTGGGAAGAAGCGGGCATCGCCGAAAACAGCGGGCTATCAATGAGGTAGGGGTAATGCGTCATGGCAGTGAACATGACGGCAAAGAAAGGATCTTCCGAGTCCGCGTTCACCCAGTCGATGATTGACTGCGCCGTGCAGAGGTCGCTGTTGTAGTCCATGTTCTTCCACTTTTCATCGCTGAGCCTGAATGTGGGAACGTTGCATTTCTGCCCGCGATAATCCTTGACGACATCCAACGCCCTCTTAAGCAGAAACTCATCCACGCGCTGGAATCGTGAATCCGCACTCCAGAAAAATGCAGTGCGAAAGCCATTCTCGGACAGAGTGCTCGAAATCGAGCTTAGCGGCAGATTCGGGTGGCTCGCTGTCATTCCGTAGTATGATATATCGTTGTACATCGAGCTGAACAAAGAGAATATAGAATATTGCGTAGATGGAGCGTGCGAATATATTTTTTCAAAGCGCATAGAATCGCTTGAAAACCGTTTTATATTTGGCGTGACAGGATACTCTCCACCAAATGTCTCAATATGCCGAGATGGAACTGATTCCATCATGAAAACCAGCACATTCTTTATCGGATTTGGTGATTGCGCTTTGAAGTTGGAGGTCTCCGCCGGGCGCTCTCCAACGCTGGACACGTCTGGGTCGTTGGCGTCGACTTTCATGGTAAAGACAACCGGCGTAGGATTGAGCAGGCCGGATTCAACAAAATGCACGATCGGATTTTCGATTTTTGCCGCCGGCAGGGCCGCCACCTGCAGATAGCGTCCCGTACCGAACAATGCCGCAGCGACGCACAGGATTAGCGTGCCCAGAAATATCGTGCGGCCGGTTGCCCCCAGCCGTAAGCATAGCCTTGCTGCGGCGTACCCTAGGACGAGCACAAGAATTATGGACAAGGAAGAGGCCGCAAAGTCCCTCAGATTGAACGCATCGCGCATGGCGTTCTTGGCGTCGGCATTCTGCAGGAAGTCACCATAGACCAACCACTGGAAAGTGAACGGTTCGCTCAGCATCTTGACGAGATTGATGTTGGCAAAACCCCAACCAAGTAAAACCAGGATCGCGAGATAGAATATGAAGACGACGACGACAGTGCCAGATCGACTTCCCATCGCCAGGAAAAGCAGGACCAAGGCTGCCGCCGTCAGGAATACAACGAAAACCAGGTCGTGGTAGCTTGCGGCGATTCCGCTGGGGATGGAGGCGGAAAGGCCCTGGAGCGTCGTTTGAGGATCGATGATGAAGCTTCGATAGATGCCCAGAAGCAGCCAGGAAAACAGAGCGGTACAAATGAACAGCACGCTTGCGCGAAAGAAGCGCATGTAGCGAAGGGTACTGGGCCGCGTCTTGGATTCCATCTGACTGATCCGTGCATGACTCGAATGGACAACCGAAAGAACAAATATCTGGCCTGTGAGGCAGCGAGGAAGTGCTCGCGCGGCCATCTCAACCCACTGGCATTTGCTGGCTGCCGGATTTGCCACCGGCAAAGCGACCGGAAATCTCAAATCAGCCGCTGCTTTCAATCTCCTGCGGTCGAGGCGTGGTCCCGTGCCTTGCAGCTCGTTGTTTGGCGATCGGTCCGAGAAGGCGAGTTCGCTCGGCTCTTCCGATCCGATTATCTGACGATTGGCCGATCCCAGGCGGGGTCAAGATGGAATGTGCGGGTTCCGCTCCCACCACGCCCGGCTCCGGAAACCGGGTAGGCCACGCTGACGATGCGCACACTGCCTGCTCCCTGCTGGAGCCCATATATGCCTTCCAGGCCGCGGTCATAAAACGCAGCGCCCGGGACGAAGAGCGCAATGCCAGCGAGCGAGGCCTGCAAGGCGAGTTTCGCAACATTGCGCCGCAACGAAATTCTGTTCTCCGCCAGGTGCCTGGTGATGATTACGACCACAAGCAGCCCGTAGACGAACGCATTGAAGGCAGCGAACCAGTAGAAGCCGGTGGCATCCGACGCGCGGTCCACTAGAAGGACCGGCAGCGAAGCTCCGATTGCAAGTGCCACATACGGAACGATGACGCGGGCAGGCAGCAGATTTTTCGGGCCACTGCCCTTGGGGGTAACACGAAAATCCACGAACGACTTGGTCACATAATCACGGATCGACGACAGCGTGCCCGCCAGCACCCACGGCCAACGCGCGAAGAATGAGAACAACATTCCCTCCCAACTGATCGTCCTGGCAGTGAGCGGGCGCGACAGGTCGAATGCCTTCAGCAACATCACCAGCATAATCAGGGAAATAGAGTTCGGAGCATAGTATAAAAGGAAATCAACATACGTCACATTGGCGAAGCTCTTCCCCGTCAGAAGCGCGTACATAGGCATGACGTACATGACAAGCGAAAACACGGCGAAAAGCGGATACCAGAGCTGGCGAAACAGGAACTGGAATTTCAGCCGTGGCGATAGCTTGGAAAGGTATATCGGCGAGTATTCGAGCATGATCGTCATCAGGCTCCGCGACCACTGGAACTCCTGCGTGACAAGATCGGCAAAGGTCTGCGGGCCATCGCCATGGGCAATGGCGTCTATGGCATGCACACCGCGCCAACCAGCCGCAATGAACAGCATGGACGTCGAGTGATCTTCGGCCAGTTCCGGGCCAAGGCCGCCGACCTGCTTGAGCGCTGCGGTTCTCACGGCATAGTGCGAGCCGATGCAGAGCGGCGTTCCGTCGCCCGTATGGCCGGACTGCAAGGGTCCGTGGAACATCCCTTCCGGGAACAGTCGGCCGCGTGCCGACCAGCTTTCAGCGGCATTGTTGTCGCATATGCTCGGCGCCGATACATAGCCAACCGCCGGGTCGGCAAAGGCGACCAGGATTTCCCTGAGATAGGTGGGTGTCGGGACGTGGTCCGCATCCATCTGAGCGACGAAGTGGTAGCGCTCATAACCATAGTGGTCGTAGAAGAACGCCAGGTTTCCCTCTTTGCAGCGCGTCCGGCGGGGCCACACCTTGCGGTGATAATCTTCCCGCCCGCGCCGCGTCGAAATCATGACGTTATGGGCATCGCACCAGGCAATCGTTTCCTCTGACGGGTCCTCGTCGGCCAGCCAGGTATCATGCGGACAGTCCTGCGCCAGCATCGCTTCGAGCGTTCGCGCAACCACCGAAAACGGTTCGGACGGAGCCTTGGTCACCACCATCGCGACCCGCGAACGTTCCGGGATCGTGTGAAGACTGGACGGCTTTTTCATCGCATGCACGTTCAAGAGAAAATACATCGGCATGAACGTCAGCCATACGAGCGTCAATGTCGCCAGCATGTATGGAATGACATGTTCGATGTGCCCGGGCTGCAGCCACCAGAACCAGAAAAATCCGAACGTTACCGACCAGCAGGCAAGTCCCAGCCTCCAGATCCGCCGCTGGGTGGCCGACAGCACCGGCACCAGAAAAGGAGGCTTCTCCGCCGCCTTCCCCGGAGCCGCCCCACGCCCCCGTTTCGGCATGGTCTTGCCGCTGATGATCCCCACGTCCGCGGAAACACTCATACACGTACCGCCGCCACCCGAGCATCAGCCGAACGACGGCTGACGCGCCTTGAAAACCCGCCCTTAGAATCCACTTGGGTGTCTTAGAGTCAACTAAATTAAGCGTTGGTTAACTATACTTCTTGCGAATTGGTTAACTTAACATCTTGAATCGGGAGGGTAATTCCGTGGACGCCTCCCCCGACCAGCACTGCAATCACGGCCGGCAAAAGTTTCAGCGTCGGAGAATCCGTCGAAGGGGCCGAGGCTGTCCGCAGGAAGAAGCGCCCAAGGCAGCGTTAACCATGTTGCGAACATCATGGTTAAGCAACCATTAATTGCGCTTGACTCTTTGGTCCGCCCGGCTCTTAAATTAGACAGGGATGATATATCGGAATATTGACGCGAATTTGTGAGTATCGCGGCGAAACTCTCTCGACGGCTCCTTCTGTGTTGGCGCTTTGAGAAGTATTTTGGGTGGGCTTCGTGCGAAGGTTCGCACAACCGCCAATAATCGCTCCGAAATCCCGCAGATTCCGCCAATGGAGCCGATAGGTTTTTGGGTAGCCGTATCGATCAGGCATCGATGCGCACGGGCGAAGCCTTAACTTCCGCGAGAAGTCGAGGCCATGGGAGAATCTATGATGACACACTCCGCGGCAAAGGCACTTGCAATCGCGCTGGTATTGGGCGGAAGCGCCGCCTTCCCTACTGCAGGAGGGGCCGGCTCCGTAACCGCGACCGACCCCGTTCAGACGAGCAGCGCTGCGTCGGCGTTCGGTTCCTATGATCCCTACGGGGACTTCAGCACCGACAAGAGCGCCAGCATCGAAGAGCTGTTCCTGCCCTGGGAAGACGTCGATCTGTCGACGCTGCCGCTTGCCGACGCTTATGCGCTGCAGCGCGGCCGTTCGCTTCTGATCACGATTGAGCCGTGGACATGGTCCAAGGACTGGCGCATCACCCCGCCCGAATTGCGCGACGGCATTTTGAGCGGCAAATATGATGCCAACATGCAGGCAATCTGCGGCCTGGTGGGACAGATGAAGAGCCCGGTGACCATTCGCTGGGCTCAGGAAATGGAAGACAAGAACGGCCGCTTCACCTGGGCCAACTGGGCTCCCAAGGACTGGATCTCCGCTTACAAGCGCGAAGTCGACATCTGCCGCAAGGCTGCCCCCGCCGCCAAGTACATGTGGTCGCCCAAAGGCGAAGAGGGTTTGGAAAAATACTACCCCGGCGACGACTATGTCGACGTCATCGGCCTGTCGGTGTTCGGTCTGCAGAAAAAAGACGGTGACGAGACCGGTCGTGACCGCACCTTCGCTGAACTGCTGAAGCCCGGCTATGACCGCGTTGCGGTGTTCAACAAGCCGATCGTCGTTGCGGAACTCGGCTATGTCGGAAAGCAGGACTATGTCTCGAAATGGCAGGAAGATTCCCGCAAATCCTACGCGGAGTTTCCGGCGCTGACTTCGGTCGTCTACTTCAACCAGAAGGAAGTGTGGCCGTGGCTGGGTGGCTATGGTCTGCCCGACTGGAGGGTGACCCAGCATGTCTTGCCCTAGAGCATGATACTCAAAAAGTGAGAAGCGGCTTTTCGGACAAACGGGGCACCGTTTGTCCAGGCGTCATGCTCCGTTTCTTTGATTTAGTGGCGGATTCAGATTTCAGGATTCCACCTGAAATCATCCGGTTCCAGGCGTTCCAATAAACCGGGCGTGGCGTAACAGTAGGGGTAGGGGTTGTGAAACGAGTACTGGGCAATTGTATCGGAACGGCACTTGCCTGTTCCATCGGTCTGTTTGCTTTCCAGCTTCCCGCAACGGCCAAGACGGCGACGAAAATCGCCGAACAGGCCATGCGGGCAGAGGTGGTGCCGGACGAAGGCATCTACCAGATGTACCAGAACCGCTCGTGGCTCTGGGGTCGGGAGGGTGCTGGATATTTTGCCGTCCAGCGCCGTCAGTTCAGTGCCTGGACCTCGGATAAGGCGCGCAAGCTGGGCTACGGTGACGGCATCTGGTTCATTCCCGGAGGAGGCAAGCTGTGCTTCCGCGCAAAATGGCACGGAGCCGGAGGCGACTCCAACGCTCTTTCCTGTTTTGAACATCGCCAGGCAGGCAGGATTCTCTACCAGCGCCGGGTTCCGGATGGAGAATGGTACGTATTCAGGAGTTCGCACCGCAACCTTGCGGACGCGTTCATGAAATTGAAACACGGCGACTACGTCAGCCGCAAACAGAGCCGGATCAAGGCAAAGCAGTAGAGACTTTCATCCGCGACAGGTCACTGGTCCAAAAGCGGGTCGACTGAACGGTCAGCGACCTGCCTCAGTCACGTTCAGGCGACCTGCCTTAAGCCTTGCGCTCCCAGCGGCGATCTGGCGTCTGTTGCCAATAGGTGATGGCGTGGCCAGCGCTCTTCATCACCTTCCAGTGCCCTCGCGCCGCCTCGAGCTGCGCGGCATCGTGGCCATCGAACAGGAACACGGCGCGCTCGTAGCCGCCAAGGTCAGGCGGCACCGCGCCGTCGACCAGGAACCTTATCTTTGCGTCGTTGGGATTGCCGTCGCCGGTGGTCAACAGAATCGGCTGTTCGCCGGGATGAGCCTCATGATCGGTCGCGTGCGCCAGGAACGAATCGTCGCGGAAGGTCCAAAGATGCTGGTCGAGCGCATCGCGGCGTTCCTCGGTGCCTGTCTGCACCACGGCGCGCCAGCCACGGTCGACGCTGCGCTCCAGGAGGCCTGGCAGCGCATCCTCCAGCGTCGATTCGGTCAGGTGGTAGAACAGGACGTCGGCCATCGCTTCAGCCTATAGTGATTGAACCCGTTCACTGCTCATAATTGTCGCGCACCAGCCGGTCGAGCAGCCTGACGCCGAAACCGGAA
This sequence comes from Mesorhizobium sp. M7A.F.Ca.US.010.02.1.1, assembly GCF_004023085.1. Classification (NCBI taxonomy): domain Bacteria; kingdom Pseudomonadati; phylum Pseudomonadota; class Alphaproteobacteria; order Hyphomicrobiales; family Phyllobacteriaceae; genus Mesorhizobium; species Mesorhizobium sp. M7A.F.Ca.US.010.02.1.1. Next base: position 21,761 of record NZ_RZRV01000047.1, read on the forward strand.
CCCCAGGACTGGTTGATCTCGTTCGACGGCGCTCCCATCGCCGTGCCGGCAATGTCGAGATGGGCCCATGGCGTGTCCTTGACGAACCGCTGCAGAAACTGCGCCGCGATGGTGGCGCCGCCAAAACGGCCGCCGATGTTCTTCATGTCGGCGTTCTTGGAATCGATCAGCTTGTCGTATTCGGCCCCCAGCGGCATGCGCCACAGCCGTTCCTGCGTCGCCTGCCCCGCCGCCGCCAACTTTTCGGCCAGTTCGTCATTGTTGGAAAAGAGGCCGGCATAATGTTGACCGAGCGCCACCATGATGGCGCCGGTCAGCGTCGCCAGATTGACCATGAATTTCGGCTGGAAGCGGTCGTTGCAGTACCACAACGCATCGGCCAGCACGAGGCGGCCCTCGGCGTCGGTATTGAGCACCTCGATGGTCTGGCCCGACATCGAAGTGACGATATCACCGGGGCGCTGGGCATGACCGTCGACGGCATTTTCGACCAGTCCGATGATACCGACGACATTGGCTTTCGCCTTGCGGGCCGCCAGCGCATGCATCAGGCCGGTAACGGCGGCGGCACCGCCCATGTCGCCCTTCATATCCTCCATGCCCGAGGCCGGCTTTATGGAATTGCCGCCAGTGTCGAAAGTGACGCCCTTGCCGACGAAGGCGATCGGGCTGTCCTTCGGCTTGCCGCCGTTCCACTGCATGATCGCCATGCGGGCGCCGCGCGGCGATCCTTGCGCGACACCGAGCAGCGAGCCCATGCCGAGCTTCTTCATTTCCTTCTCAGCCAATATCTCGACCTTGACGCCTAGTGCCTCGAGTTCCTTGGCGCGGGCAGCGAACTCGACCGGCCCAAGCACGTTTGCCGGTTCGTTGACGAGGTCGCGCGCCAGTAGGACGCCGTCTATCACCGCCTCGGCATCGGCGAAGGCCTTCTTCGCAGCGGCCGGATCGGCGGTGTGGATGGTCACCTTGACCGGCTTCTTCGGCTCTGCCTTGCCGTCGTCCTTGTCCTTCCTGGTCTTGTACTTGTCGAAGGAATAGCTGCGCAGGAGAATGCCCGCGGCAAGGCTTGCCGCGTCTTTCGCGCTCGGCGAGGCGCCGGCCACATCGAGGACCACCGCCACTTCGGTCGCCTTGCGCAGCGACGCGGCAACGGTGCCGCCAAGCTTCAACCACGCATATTCGTCCAGTCCCGATACCTTGCCGGCGCCTATCGCCACCAGTCTGTCGAGCGATGCTCCCTGCGGCGCCAGAACTTCCACCGTGCTGGCGAACTTGCCCGTGAACTCAGCCACGGGAAAGGCCCGCTCCAGTGTCTTGCCGGGATCACCGGCCTTGGCGACGTCGCTCAGGCCGCCCTCATCCGCCGCGAGCACGAAGACCGTGCCCTTCTTGTTCACCGCGCTCTGGGACCCGGAAAATTTGGCGAAGGCGATCGACGGTCTTTGATTCATCATGTCCTGCTTTCAGGGAATGCGCGACTTTTGGGGAAGCGGTTCGAAACGATGCGCGACATTTGGTCGTTTTCCGGCATTTGGCAAGACTTTGCCGAATTGGCATCCCATATGACCTATGGAATCGATGACGATTCGTCGCGGCACGGCCCCGCTTTTTGCCGCAACCTGTTGTTAACCATCGATGTTCGCCCTTTCTTATCCATTCCCGCCGACACTCCGCCCAGCCGGGGGGCGTGATGTGGGACAGAACCCGGATAGACCATCTGATGAGCCAGTTGTGCAGGCGCTGCCGGACAGCTACCTTGTTCGGTGGCATGATGCCGTTCGAAAAAATCGAGAAAAGCCTTCATGAAGGTCGTTGAACGCTACATCATGCGCCGCGCTTTCGTGGTCTTCATGGCCGCACTTGTGTGGACGCTGGCGATCGTATGGACGACGCAGGTGCTGGCAAAGATCGACCTGGTCACCGACAGCGGCCAGTCGGCGCTCACCTTCTTCGAAGTCGCCGCCCTCATCCTTCCGTCCATCATCCCGATCGTGGTGCCTTTCGCGCTGGTGGTAGCGGTCGCACAGACACTCAGTGTCATGAATTCGGATTCCGAACTCGCCGTCGTCAACGCCGCGGGGGCCTCGCGCTGGACGATCGTGCGGCCGATCATGTTGCTGGCGCTCGCCGCCGCCGTTTTTTCCTTTGCCGTCGACAACGGCATCGACCCTTACGCACGGCAGAAGAACCGGGCCCTGGTGGCGTCGTCGCGCGCGGATCTGTTGTCGCTGATCATCCAGGAAGGCACCTTCCGCAAGATTGACGACGGGTTGTTCCTGCAGATCGGCGAGCGCCTTCCCAACAATCGGCTGGGTGGCATTTTCGTCGCCGATTCGCGCGAAGAAGGCGTCAACCTCGTCTACTACGCCAAGACCGGAAGCATCATCGAACGCGGCGGTGAAAAGGTGCTGATGATGAATGACGGCGTCATCCATCGCAAAACGCTGACCGGCGATCTCTCCGTCATCCGCTTCACCTCCTATGCCTTCGACATGTCGGCCTTCATGGCGGCGGCTTCGGCGGTGACGCTCCTGCCCAAGGACCAGACGACGCAGTACCTGCTCAACCCGGGCGCCAACGACAAGTATTATCAGCAGAACCCCTATGAATACCGGGCCGAGGTCAACCAACGGTTCTCGGAATGGACCTATTCCATGGTTTTCGCGCTGATCGCGCTTGCGGTCGCTGGCGATGCGCGCTCGCACCGCGAGGCGCGCGTCAATCCGCTGATCACGGCGATCACGATATCGCTGTTCGTGCGTTGGCTGGGCTTTTTTGCCGCCAGCAAGGCGGATGAGGTCCCGCAATATGCGTATATGGTCTATGGCGTGCCGATCGTGGCTTCCGCGGTGGCGATCTGGTTCATCGTCTCCAACCGGACACTGGAACTGCCCGTGACCTGGGCGGACTGGATGACAAACTTCGCCACGCGCATCGCTGACAGCTGGAATGCTTTCAAATTGCGTTTGTCCAGGCGCGGCGCATCAGGCCAAGGGGTCGGCTGATGGGCTGGACACTGGGCCGCTACTTCTTCTTCCGCTATGTGACGATCACCATCTGGTTCTTCATCGGCCTCCTGGCATTGGTGTTCCTGATCGATTTCACCGAGCTGTCCGGACGCACCACCGGCCTGCCCGGCTTCACCTACGGCACGGCGGTAGCCATTTCAGGCCTCCGTATGCCGATGATCATGCTGCAGACGGTGCCGTTCGTCGGTCTCTTCTCGGCGATGGCAACGCTGGTGTCGCTGAACCGGCGCTACGAGCTGGTCATCGCGCGTTCCGCCGGTGTTTCCGCCTGGCAGTTCCTCTTGCCCTGCTGTGTCGGAGCCTTGCTGTTCGGCGTCCTGTCGGTTGGCGTCATCAATCCGCTCGCCGCGCACGCATTCTCCTGGTCCGAGCAGATCGAAACCCAGCTGCGTTCCGGCAAATCGAATACGGTCTCGGCCGATGCCGCGCCCTGGATCCGCCAGAAAACCAGTTCGGGGGACACCATCATCGGTGCGCGGGCCATCCTGAACCAGGGCCTGGAAATGGCCGATGTCGTATTTTTCATTCTCGACCCGCAAGGCAACATCGTCGAGCGCAAGGACGCCGCCCGTGCCTTCCTGCGCGACGGCTATTGGGAATTGCAGGACGTCAAGACGTTCCAGAACGGCACGATCCAGGCATCGGCAACCGATCGCGTACCGACCAATCTGAAGCCCGAATTCGTGCAAGAGCGGCTGGCGCGCCCCGAAACCATCCCCTTCTACGACCTGCCCGGAAAGATCGAGGTTGCCCGCTCCTTCGGCCTCAAGGCAAATGCCTTTGCCATGCAGTTTGATTCGCTCGTGGCGTTGCCGTTCCTTCTCGTCGCCATGACGCTGATCGCGGCAACGGTTTCAATGCGATTTGCCAGGATGGGACAGTCGGCGACGATGATTCTGGGTGGCATCATCGCTGGCTTTCTGCTTTATGTCGTTTCGGTGCTGGTGAAGGCATTCGGCGTGGCGGGATTCGTGCCGACTGTCGTAGCCGCCTGGGTACCGGTCATGGTGGCTATGTTCTTCGGGGTGACTTTCCTGCTATACAAGGAAGACGGCTAGTGAGGGAGGCGTTTTTGCCCAGCAACAGGCAGGCCGGTTTGGCGCGCCTCTATGTGGCGACCGCCTTGGCGTGCGTGCTTGCCTACGCCGTTCCGGCACCGGCGCTCGCGCAGGACGTCGGCGACATGGCGACATCGGTTCCGTCCGGCTCGCAAATGCTGCTGGCGGCCGATACGCTGGTCTATAACAACGACAACCAGACCGTGACCGCCGTTGGCGGCGTGCAGATCGACTATGGTGGCAATCGCCTTGTCGCCCAGCGGGTCGAGTACAACCGCAACACCAAGCGGATGGTGGCGAGCGGCAACGTCGAAGTCATCAACAGCGACGGCACCAAGATCAATTCGCAGCATATCGACATCACCGATGACTTCGCCGACGGCTTCGTCAACGCGTTGCGGGTCGAGACCATCGACAAGGCCTATTTCGCCGCCGAAAGCGCAGAACGCATGGGCGGCGTGCTGACCACTTTCCACAATGGCGTCTACACCGCCTGCGAGCCGTGCGAGGATAAGCCGGACAAAGCGCCGACCTGGCGCGTCAAGGCCAAGAAGATCATCTGGAACGGTGAGAAGAAGACGGTTCGCTTCGAGAATGCGAATTTCGAATTCTTCGGTTTTCCGCTTGCCTATCTGCCTGCATTCGAGATTGCCGACCCGACGGTGAAGCGCAAGAGCGGCTTCCTGATCCCGAGCATCATCTACAAGAGCGATCTCGGCGTCGGCGTGAAAGTCCCCTATTATCTCGCATTGGCGCCGACCTACGACCTGACCGTCACCGGCACCGGCTATACCAGGCAGGGTTTCCTCGGTGAGGCCGAGTGGCGTCAGCGCTTCGACAATGGCGAGTACAGCTTGAAGATCGCCGGGATACACCAGCAGAATCCCGACGCCTTCCTCGACACCACTGCCTTCCCATCCAGTTCTGGCCACAACGTCAATTCGGGCAGCGCCGGCGATCCCAACAAATTCCGCGGCATGATGGGTACCCAGGGGCAGTTCGCCATCAACTCACGCTGGAACTTCGGCTGGGACGTGCTGCTGCAGACCGACAAGAACTTCTCGAACACCTACGGCATCGACAAGTACAATAGCAGCGTCCACCAGTCGTCGGTCTACTTGACGGGTCTCAACGGCCGCAACTATTTCGACGTGCGCGCCATGCATTTCGATGTGCAGGAAGATACGCCTGACGACAATATCTCTGCGCGAAGCGGACAACAGCCGTGGGTGCTGCCGTCGCTCGATTACGCCTATATTCCTGATGCCTCGGTGGCCGGCGGCCAGCTGTCCCTCAATGTCAACGCGCGTGTCATCCGCCGCGACGATGTCGATGAGACCTTCGTCCAGCCCTACAATGCCCTCACTCCGACGCAGCGCGTCCGCGGCATCGAAGGCGAATCGGGCCGTCTCACCGCCGAGGCCGAGTGGAAGCGGAGTTTCGTCACAGATGACGGACTGGTGCTAACGCCGTTGCTCGCGCTGCAGGGCGATGTGGACTACCTCAACGCATCGTCGGCTTCGCTAGACGCCATCGACCGAATGGCAACGCATTTGGGCGAGCAGGACGATATGCGCTCGTCATTTGCCCGTTACATGGCAACCGCGGGCCTCGAGATGCGTTGGCCGGTGCTGTTTTCCATGGCCAGCGGGTCCAGCCATGTCATCGAGCCAATGGCGCAGGTCTTCATGCGTCCGAACGAGCAATATGTCGGCGGCCTCTCAGTGCCCAACGAAGACGCCCAAAGCATGGTCTTCGACGCGACCACCTTGTTCGAGCGCGACAAGTTCTCCGGTTACGACCGCGTCGAAGGCGGTTCGCGCGCCAATGTCGGCTTCCGCTATTCCGGCTCGTACAACAATGGCTGGGGCACCAATGCGATTTTCGGCCAATCCTATCAGATCGGCGGCGAGAACTCCTTTGCCGCGCCGGATCTGGTCAATGTCGGCGCCAATTCCGGCCTCGACACGACCAAGTCCGACTATGTCGGCCTGTTCGGCATCAACAGCCCCAACGGCTTCGCGGCCTCGGTCAGCGGCCGTTTCGACGAACAGAGTTTCGAGGTCCGCCGTGCCGAGGTGAAGGCCGCCTATTCCGGCCTGCCTGTGTCGCTGAGCGCCAAATACGCCTTCATCCAGGCCCAGCCGCTGTACGGTTTCACGGAAGACCGTCACGAAGTCACACTTGGTGCATCCACGCATCTGGCCGAAAACTGGCGCGTCTTCGGCACAGGAACCTACGACCTGCAGCAAAGCCTGCTGGTCAAGGACGGCGTCGGCTTCGCCTACAACGATTCCTGCTTCACTTATCTGATGACCTACTCGCAGTCGCGCGATCTGAACACCAGGGAGGTGTCGCAGACCATCGGCTTCAATCTGTCGTTCCGCACCCTCGGCGAATTCGGCTCGTCGACCAGTGCCATCGACACGATCCAGTAACAATCGGCGACATCGTTTCGCCGCATAGGGCTGGCACGGATTTCGCGCACCTGGAAAGATGAAATTGGGCGGGACCGGGATAGAATTGGGATACCAACGATGAGGAAATACCTCTTTTCAGCAGGTTTAGCGTTGCTCGTGGCGGCGACGTCCGTGTCGATCACCGCAATGACGCCGCCGGCTTTCGCCAGCGAGATCAAATACGTCGTCAACGACGTTCCGGTCACCAGCGGCGACATCGCCCATCGCGCCGCCTTCCTGAAGCTGCAGCGCAAGAAGGGCGATGCCGGCCAGGAAATGATCGACCAGACGCTGCGTATGGCCGAGGCCAAGCGGCTTGGCATCCGCATCAGCGACGCACAGGTCGAGGCGGCGTATCAGCGCTTTGCCTCGAGCAACAAGATGCAGCTCAGCCAGCTTGACGGCGTCATGGAGAAGTCAGGCGTCACCAAGAGCCACTTCAAGGAATTCATCCGCGCCCAGATGGCTTGGAACCAGGCCTTGAGCGCGCGCTACCGTTCCGGCGACGGCACAGGTGCCGTCAGCGAGCAGGATCTGGTAAGGAAGATGCTCGAAAAAGGCGGCGCCAAACCGAGCGCCACCGAATACATGCTGCAGCAGGTCATCTTCGTGGTGCCGGCGACTGAACGCAGCGCGACGCTGGGCAAACGCAAGCGCGAGGCCGACGCCATGCGCGCTCGCTTCAACGGCTGCAAAACGACGCGCGAATTCGCCAAGGGCCTGATCGACGTCACCGTTCGGGATCTGGGCCGGGTGCTCGCGCCGCAACTGCCGCCGGACTGGGCCGAGCAGATCAAGGCGACCAAAGTCGGCGGTGCCACCGCCACGCGCGAAACCGAGCGCGGCGTCGAATTCATCGGCATCTGCTCGTCGCGCGAAGTGTCCGACGACAAGGTCGCGCAGATGGCGTTCCAGGCCGAAGGCTCTGGCGGCGACAAGGATGCCGACGCGCTCAGCAAGAAATATGTCGACGAGCTGAAGGCAAAAGCCCGCATCGTCAAGCGCTGACGTGAGCAACGCAGTGACTGCGCTCGCGTTGAGCGTCGGCGATCCGTCCGGCATTGGGCCGGAGATCGCCATCGCCGCCTTTATGGCGCGGGAAGCTGCCGACCTGCCCCCCTTCTACCTGCTCGCCGATCCGGCACTGATCGCCTCCCGGGCGCGCCTGCTCGGCATTTCGCTGCCGGTCGTCGAAACGACATCAGCGCAAGCGGCGCAGGTCTTTGCCCGCGCCTTGCCGATCGTTCCACTAGCCGCCGGCTGCATCGACAGCCCCGGCCGGCCGGATCCGGCCAATGCGGAAGCCACCATCGAGGCCATCGACCGCGCCGTCGCCGATTGCCTTGCCGGCGAAGCCTCGGCCGTGGTCACCTGCCCGATCGCCAAGAAGCCGCTCTACGATGCCGGCTTTCGCTTTCCCGGCCACACCGAGTATCTGGCGCATCTGGCGGCCCGGCACAGCGGCGTCGAGGCGATGCCGGTGATGATGCTGGCAGGACCCGACCTGCGCACCGTTCCCGTCACCATCCACATCGCGCTGGCCGAGGTGCCGAAGGCACTGACCACCGAACTGATCGTCGCCACTGCGCGCATCACCGCTGCCGATCTCACCGGCCGCTTCGGCATCGCCAAGCCGAGGCTGGCCATTGCCGGGCTCAACCCGCATGCCGGCGAAGGCGGCTCCATGGGCCTTGAGGACGAGCGGATCGTGCGCCCGGCGGTCGACATCCTGCGTGCCGAGGGCATCGACGCTTTCGGCCCTTTGCCGGCCGACACGTTGTTCCATGTCCGGGCGCGGGCGGGCTACGACGCGGCCCTTTGCATGTATCACGACCAGGCGCTGATCCCGGCCAAGGCGCTGGCTTTCGACGAGGCGGTCAATGTCACGCTCGGCCTGCCCTTCATCCGCACCTCGCCCGACCACGGCACGGCCTTCGACATTGCCGGCAAGGGTGTGGCGCGGCCCGACAGCCTGATAGCGGCGCTGAAGCTTGCCCGGCGGCTGGCCGACACGAACACGAAGGCAATCGCCGTATGAGACCTCGGGCATGAGCATCGACGGGCTGCCGCCGCTACGCGAGGTGATCGAGCGTCATGGGTTGCAGGCGAAGAAGGCGCTCGGCCAGAATTTTCTGCTCGACCTCAACCTCACCGGCAAGATCGCGCGCACCGCCGGCGACTTGTCCGATGCAACAGTAATCGAGGTCGGTCCTGGTCCCGGCGGGCTGACCCGCGCCTTGCTCAACAACGGAGCGCGCCATGTGATCGCCATAGAGCGCGACGAACGTTGCCTGGCTGCTCTTGCCGAAGTGTCCGACCACTATCCCGGCCGGCTGGAGGTTGTTTCCGGCGATGCGCTGAAGACGGATTTCGCAGGCCTTGCCAGCCGAGCGACCGGGAACGGCGGTCCGGTCAAGATCGTGGCCAACCTGCCCTACAACATCGGCACGGAGCTGCTGGTGCGCTGGCTGACGGTCAGCGACTGGCCGCCTTTCTACACCTCGATGACTTTGATGTTCCAGCGCGAGGTGGCCGAGCGCATCGTCGCTCCCGCCGGCAGCGACAGCTATGGCCGGTTGGGGGTTCTTGCCGGCTGGCGGACGGAGGCGAGGATCGCCTTCGACGTACCGCCACAGGCATTCACGCCGCCGCCAAAGGTCACCTCCTCGGTGGTGCATCTGGTGCCGCGCCCGACGCCCCTGCCCGCCGAGGTGAAAAAACTCGGCCGCGTCACAGAAGCCGCCTTCGGCCAACGTCGCAAGATGCTGCGGCAAAGCGTGAAGAGCCTCGGCGGCGAGGCCCTGCTCGAACGCGCCGGCATCGATCCGACACGCCGCGCCGAAACGCTGAGCGTCGAGGAGTTCGTGCGGCTGACCAATGCGGTGTAAGAAGCTGCCGATCTCCCACCCCTCGTGGGGGAGATTGGCGCTTCACCGCCTCAGCCCGTCTTCTCGTCCAACAGTCCAGAGACGAAATCGAACAGGCCTGGCCGGCGGTCGCGTCTTAGCCGCTCGGCGACGACGATACCGCGCACTTCGGCGAAGGCGCGGTCAAGGTCGTCATTGACGATGACGAAATCATATTCCTTCCAGTGCTCGATCTCGTTGCGGGCGTTTTTCAGCCGCGTTTCGATCACCGCCTCCTGGTCTTCAGCGCGACGTTTCAGCCGCGCCTTCAACTCCTTCATCGATGGCGGCAGGATGAAGATCGAGACAATGTCGGCGCGCATCTTCTCCTTGAGCTGCTGGGCACCTTGCCAGTCGATGTCGAACAGCATGTCGCGCCCCTCGGACAGCGCCAGTTCGGCCGGTTCGCGCGGCGTCGCATAGCAATTGCCATGCACCTCGGCCCACTCCAGCAGTGCGTCGGAATCACGAAGCCGCTCGAATTCGCGCATCGTCCGAAAATGATAGTGGACGCCTTCGATCTCGCTTCCGCGGCGCGGCCTGGTGGTGACCGAGACCGACAGTTCGAGGCTGGAATCGCTTTCCAGAAGATTGCGCGCGATCGTCGACTTGCCGGCGCCGGATGGCGACGACAGGACGAGCATCAGGCCCCGGCGGCGAATGCGGGACCCCAAATCCTTGGCAACCATCGGCTACTCCAGATTCTGGATCTGTTCACGAAATTGGTCGACCACCGCCTTCAGGTCCAGGCCGATCGCGGTGACGGCTGCGGCATTCGATTTGGAACACAGCGTATTCGATTCGCGGTTAAATTCCTGTGCCAGAAAATCGAGCTTGCGACCGACCGCACCGCCGCCCAGCAGCAGAGCCCGGCCGGACGCGACATGCGTTTTCAGCCGGTCGATCTCTTCGCGAATATCGGCTTTGGTGGCCAGGAACGCCGCCTCCATGTGCAGTCGGGTGGCATCCAGATTGGCGGAAGCGTCCATCAGCAGCCTGACCTGCTCGGCGATGCGTTCGCGAATCACCGTCGTCTCGCGGGATGGATCCACTTCTGCCCGCAGCGTCAGCACCTCGATCGTGTCGATATGACCCGACAACAGCAAAGCCAGCGCGGCTCCTTCGCCCTGACGTGCCTGTTCGAGCCCGTTCAAGGCCACTTCGAGCGCGACCATGATCGCGGCATCGAGCGCGGCCCTCGCCTCCTCGGTTTCGACGGTTTCAGGAATGTCGAGCACGCCGCGCAGCGAAAGCAATCCATCTGACGTCGCCGCAGCAACGCCGAATTGCTCCTGCAGCCGTTTGGCGAGCCCAGCAAGGTCCTTCAGGAAGGCTTCGTTGACGACCGGCTGCGCCTGCGCGCCAACGGCACGGCCGATGGTCAGCGTCGCCTGGAAATTGCCGCGTGCAAAACGTTTCTGAAGTATCTGCCGGACAGCAGGTTCCAACCGTTCGAAGCCTTGCGGCAGCCGCAGCCGTACCTCGACGCTCTTGCCGTTGACGGACTTGACCTCCCAGGCGATCGAGGTGCCTTCGTGCTCGGCGACGGCACGTGCAAAACCGGTCATGCTCTGCAAATTCATATCGCCCACACGTCCCTGGCACATCGCCCCTGAACCGGCTTTCCGGACAGGAACGAGTGCGGCTTGAAAAAAGACTGCGCCGCAGGCGTCGAAATCGGACGCGCGGCGCTCTTCCAAATGTCAGGGCGCTGCCTGTCGGGCAACGCCTTTCTTCATTTACTGGGCAGCGCCCGCGTCACCGCCGCCGGCATTGCTGTCGCCGGTGCCAGTCGTCTTGGCGGCTTTGGCGGCATCATCGGCCTGCTTCTTCAGCAACGCGCGATAGCGGGCGACATTCTCGTTGTGCTCGTCCAGCGTCGCGGCAAAGACGTGCCCGCCGGTGCCGTCGGCAACGAAATAGAGGTCGGCGGTTTTCGACGGATTGGCCACCGCCTCCAGCGCTGCACGACCCGGATTGGCGATCGGCGTCGGCGGCAAGCCATTGATCACATAGGTGTTGTAGGGAGTCTGTTTCTGGATGTCCGACTGGTAGATCGGCCGGTCCGCCGGCTTTCCCTTGCCGCCGAACAGCCCGTAGATGATGGTCGGATCGGATTGCAGGCGCATGCCCTTGGCAAGCCGGTTCAGGAAGACGGCGGCAACTCGCGAACGCTCGTCACCCTTGCCCGTCTCCTTCTCGACGATCGAGGCCAGCGTGACGAACTCCTCGACGCTGGCCAGCGGCAGGTCAGGCGCGCGCCGCTGCCAGACATCGTCGACCAGCTTCTTCTGATCCGCCAGCAGCTTGTCGACCATCTGCTGGCGTGTCGCGCCGCGCGTGAAGCGCAGCGTGTCGGTGGCGAGGCTGCCCTCCGGCGGCGTGGTTGCCGGCATGTCGCCGCTCAAGGCAGTCTCCTCGGCGATGCGCTGCAATGCCTGGTCGACCGTCAGTCCCTCAGGAATGGTCAGCGAATACATCACCGACTTGCCGCTCTTCAAAAGCTCCATGATATCGCGCATGGAAGCCCTGGGCTTGATCTCGTACTCGCCGGCTTTCAGCGCGGAATCATTGCCGAAGGCCCGCACGCCAAGACGGAATACCCGGGCGTCGCTGATCAGCCCCCGGCGTTCGAGCTGGTCGGCGATATCCTGGACGCCGGTGTTCGGCTTGACCAGGAAGGTGTCGCCATTAGCCGAAGGTCCGGGTTCGGTGAATTCCTGCTTGCCGAAATAGACCGCGACGCCGGCCGCCAGGACCACCAGCATCACCGAGGAGATGACGAAGTTCATGAACACGACGACCTGGCTGCGTGACGCACGCGAGCGCTTCGGCGGCGGCGTGCCAGCCTCCGGCCGCAACGCCTCGCTGGCCGTTTTCGGCACGATCGGGCCGGATGTCGGCGGCCGTTGCCCGAATTCTCCGTTGCCTGCCGGATTTGTGTTCATTTCGCCCTACCGTTTGATCGCCCAACGAATCCCCAGCGGCAGAGTAGGGGCGAATATGGCAAAATTGACGGCACGCCAAAGCGCCGCCCGGCAGCCGGACGATCAGCCATTGTAGCGCTGGAAGACCAGCGACGCGTTGGTCCCGCCAAAGCCGAAGGAATTGGACAGCGCCACGTCGATCTGGCGGGCACGCGGCTTGTTCGGCACCAGATCGATCGCGGTTTCGCGTTCCGGGTTATCGAGGTTGATGGTCGGCGGCGCGACATTGTCTCTGATGGCAAGAATAGAGAAGATCGCTTCGGCGGCACCCGCCGCTCCAAGCAGATGGCCGATCGACGACTTGGTTGACGACATCGAAATCTTCGATGCGGCATTGCCGACAAGCCGCTCGACGGCACCGAGCTCAATCGTGTCGGCCATGGTCGAGGTGCCGTGCGCGTTGATGTAGTCGACATCGGCCGGCGTCAACTTGGCCCGGTTCAGTGCCGCCGTCATGCAACGGAAGGCGCCATCGCCATCCTCGGCGGGCGCGGTGATGTGATGCGCATCGCCGGTGAGACCATAACCCGTCACCTCGGCATAGATCTTGGCGCCGCGCGCCCTGGCATGTTCGAGCTCCTCGAGCACGACAACGCCGGCGCCCTCGCCCATGACGAAGCCGTCGCGGTCGCGATCATAGGGTCGCGACGCCGTTTGCGGCGAATCATTGCGTTCCGTCGACAGTGCCCGGCATGCGGCAAAACCGGCGATCGACAGCCGCGTCACCGGCGCTTCGGCGCCACCGGCGACCATCACGTCGGCATCGCCCCACATGATCAACCGGGCAGCATCGCCAATGGCGTGCGCGCCGGTCGAACAGGCCGTGACGACGGCATGGTTCGGGCCTTTCAGCCCGTGCCGGATCGAAACCTGCCCGGAGACGAGATTGATGATCTGGCCCGGGATGAAGAAAGGGCTGATGCGGCGCGGGCCGCGCTCCTTGAGGATCATCGCGTTCTCGGCGATGCCCTCGATGCCGCCGATGCCGGAGCCGATCAGGACGCCGGTGGCACACCGCTCTTCATGCGTCTTGGGTTCCCAGCCGGAATCCTTCAGCGCCTCGTCGGCGGCGGCAATCCCATACAGGATGAAGTCGCCGATCTTGCGCAGTTCCTTCGGCTCGAGCACGGCCTCCGGATTGAAGGTGGCATTGCTGCCGTCACCACGCGGAATGACGTGGGCGATCTTGCAGGCAAGATCCTCCACCTCGAACTCAGTGATGCGCTTGGCAGCGCTGCGGCCGGTCAGAAGTTCCTTCCAGCTGTGCTCGAAGCCCATGCCGAACGGCGACAGCAACCCAAGGCCCGTGACGACGACACGCCTCATCGCAGGTCCTCCCCGGTGATGACTGCGGAAAGCGTCAGGCCGAAGCCTTGTCGATGTACTTCACGGCATCGCCAACGGTCAGGATGGTCTCAGCCGCATCGTCGGGAATTTCGACGCCGAATTCTTCTTCGAACGCCATGACGAGTTCGACCGTGTCGAGGCTGTCGGCGCCCAGATCATCGATGAAGCTCGCCTGCTCCGTCACTTTGTCGGCATCGACGCCAAGGTGCTCGATGACGATCTTCTTGACGCGCTCTGCGGTGTCACTCATTTGGGCATCCTCGTCTTTTGTTTGTCTGTCTTCGTTAGCGGGCAGAATGCCGCTAATCAAGCTGAAAGATGGTCCTGCCGGAAACGCAACGACTACGGACCGGTTTTTGCCCGAACCGCCGGGTTGCGGGCCGCATTACACGAAAAATAGCTGAGGTCCAAGCCGAAATGGTCTCTTTTCACAACCCGCCGGCGTTGCTGCCGAACCTCGTCAGATCATCGCCATGCCGCCATTCACGTGGATGGTCTGGCCGGTGACGTAGGCGGCTTCGTTGGAGGCGAGATAAGCGACGGCGGACGCGACTTCAACGCTGGTGCCCATGCGCCGCGTCGGGATCGCCGCCATGATCGCCTCTTTCTGCTTGTCGTTGAGCTTGTCGGTCATCGCCGATTCGATGAAGCCCGGGGCGACGCAGTTGACGGTAATGTTGCGGGTGGCGATCTCCTGTGCCAGCGATTTGGAAAAGCCGATCATGCCGGCCTTTGAGGCGCAATAATTGGTCTGGCCGGGATTGCCGGTGACGCCGACCACCGAGGTGATGTTGATGATGCGGCCATGGCGGCGGCGCATCATCGGATGGGTGAGTTCGCGGGTCAGCCTGAACACGGCGGTCAGGTTGACTTCGAGCACGGTGTCCCAGTCGGCATCCGACATGCGCACGAACAGCCCGTCCTTGGTGATGCCGGCATTGTTGACCAGGATGTCGACGCCTTCGAGATCGGCCTCGGCTTTCTGGCCGAGCGCCTTGACCTCGTCACGGTTCGACAGGTTGGCCGGGAACAGCTTGACCCGGTCGCCAAGCTCGCTAGCCAGCGCTTCCAGTTTCTCGACGCGGGTGCCATGCAGGCCGACGATCGCGCCCTGCGCATGCAGCATCCTGGCGATCGCCTCGCCGATGCCTCCCGATGCGCCGGTGACGAGCGCCTTGCGGCCAGTCAATTCGAACATGTCTTTTCCTTCTCTCAAACCGGATAACGGTTATCTGTAGACATCACTGCCCCAGAAGTCGTCGCCTTTCATAATACCTTCCTCGCCGCTCCTGATCCGTGCCAGCACCTCGGCGGCAAGGTAGTAGTCTTCTACGTCCTCAAGGCCGCGCTCAATGAACTCACGCATATGATAGGCTCTGCTGCGCCCAGTCTTGGACGCGAGAGCATCCAGGCGCAGCCTGATCTCAGGAGAAAGACGGATCGATGTGGACATGCCCCACCTTAGTTGCGATGCACGTATTCATGTGGCCGCGCATCAGCGAATTCAAGTCAAGCCGTTCAACCAAGCGCCGCTAACGCCCCCTCGACCTCAGCCGCGGTGCCGATCGACGCGGTGGTGATATCGCGGTTGATGCGCCGTGCCAGGCCCGAAAGCACCTTGCCCGCACCGATTTCGTAAAGCGTGGTGATGCCGTTCGCGCCGAACCACTCCACCGTCTCGCGCCAACGCACGCGGCCGGTTATCTGCTCGACAAGGCGGCGGGCGATCTCGTCCGGATCGCTGGTCGGGCTAACCGTGACATTGGATAGGACGGGAACCACCGGCGAATTCTTTGTCACGCCGGCCAGGGCTTCCCGCATGACGTCGGCCGCGGGCGCCATCAGCGCGGAGTGGAAAGGCGCGGAGACCTGCAGCATCAGCGCACGCTTGGCGCCCTTTTCCGTGCACAGTTTCGCCCCCAGTTCGACCGCGGCCTTGGCTCCGGAAATAACCAGCTGACCGCCGCCATTGTCGTTGGCGATCTGACAGACCGACCCTTTGGATGCCTCGGTGCAGGCTGCTTCGACATCGGCCTGTTCCAATCCGATGATCGCCGCCATGGCGCCCTCGCCGGCCGGCACCGCCGCCTGCATGGCATTGCCGCGTATGCGCAGCAACCGGGCGGCATCGGCAACCGAAACGAAGCCAGCAGCGGCCAACGCCGAATATTCGCCCAGCGAATGACCGGCGACATAGGTGACCTTGCCTTTCAGCGAGAAGCCGCGCGATTCCAGCGCCCGGATCACGGCCAGGGACACCGCCATCAGTGCCGGCTGCGCGTTTGCGGTCAGCGTCAACGCCTCTTCCGGCCCTTCCCAGATCAGCTTCGACAAGTTCTCACCAAGTGCGTCGTCGACTTCCTGGAAGACCCTGCGCGCTTCGGGGAAGGCGTCGGCGAGATCCTTGCCCATGCCGACCGCCTGGCTGCCTTGTCCGGGAAAGGTGAATGCGACGGCCATGCGAGGGCTCCCAAGGGCTGGTTTTGCTTGCCTGATAGACGAGTTTTTCTTGCCTGTGAGGCATGGCGGGGCGCCAAGTCAAGCCCGGTTTGACCCTGCCCGACGGCCGCCTCATCCGCCGAGTGCCTGTTCCGAAAGGCTTTTTGGCGATCACTCCTGATGAAAACCGCTCACGATTCGTTTGCTGGCTCTTCTTATTTTGGCCACAGGCGCTAGCTTTGCGTGACAATTCCATGACAATCGAGTGACGTGTTTGTCGCTGGGTGGGGAAGTTTAAGTGGCAAAGAGTTACAAACGCGCCGGCAAGCCCGCGCCACAGTTCCTGGAAGACGACCCCTCCACCGGCTATCTGCCGGGCAGGAGATGGCCGGTCGTGCGCTATGGGCTTGTCAGCCTGGCGATCGCGGCTGTCCTGGTGTTTGCGATCGAACTGATCGTGCGCGGCGATTTTGCTGGCACCGTCTCCTTCTTCCTGCAGCCGCTGAAGCCCGGCTGGACCACCATCGTCGTCTTCGCGCTGATCCTGATCGGCCTCGATGCGGTGCTCGGCCGCAGCCATCAGAGCCTGATGATCGTCGCGCCGCTGACGCTATCCCTTGCCTTCGTCGGCCACCAGAAGTCGCATTATCTCGGCGATCCGCTCTATCCCACCGATTTCCTCTATGCCCGCCAGATCTTCGCGCTGCTGCCGCTTTTGGTGCGCGACCGGCCGATAACCGCGCTCGCCATGGTCGTCGGCATCGTCGCCGGCCTGTCGCTGCTCGTCTACGGCTGGCGGCTGTGGCGCCGCAAGGTTCCCGCGCTCAGCCGCAAGGGCCGCCTTGCCCGGCTGACGCTGGCCGTGCCGCTGCTCGCCTTCTTCGTTTCGATCATGGACTACGCCACCTTCTCCTGGACCAGGGATCGGCTGCAGATCATCCCGATCATGTGGGACCAGAAGGAAAACTATGCCTCCAACGGCTTTGCGCTGGCTTTTGCGCTCAATGTGCCGATGGCGCATGTCTCGGCGCCGCCGGGCTATTCCGACAAGGCGATCGCAGCGATAGCCAGGCCCGGTGTGACCGCCTCGGTGCCGGCCGAGAAGCCGGACATCATCATCGTCATGAGCGAATCCTTCTGGGATCCGACCAGGTTGCCTGGCGTCACCATCACGCCAGATCCAATCCCCAATGTGCGGGCGCTGCGCTCGGGCTCGATGTTCTCGCCGGAGTTCGGCGGCATGACCGCCAATATCGAGTTCGAGGCGCTGACCGGCTTCTCCAACGCGTTCCTGCCGGCAGGCAGCATCCCCTATCAGCAATATGTGCGCACGCCGACGCCTTCGCTCGCGACCTTCCTGAAGAGCCAGGGTTACCGGGCGCGCGCCATCCATCCCGGTACCAACTGGTTCTGGAACCGTGGCGCGGTCTATGCCGATTTCGGCTTCAACGATTTCAAGTCGGAAGAGACGCTGCCGCCAATGCAAAAACGCGGGCCACTGGCATCGGATGCCGCGATGACCGACGAGATCATCAGCGAGGCTGACGCCAGCGATGAGCCGGTGTTCTTCTTTGCGGTCAGCCTGCAGAACCACGGTCCCTACGAGCCGAACCGCTATTACAATCCGACGCACACGGTGCAGGCGCCAATCAGCCAGTGGGCGCGCGAATCGCTGCTCAGTTACGCCGAGGGCTCAGCCGATGCCGATCGCGGTCTCGAACGCCTCGTCGAATGGGCCAAGAAACGCTCCCGCCCCACCGTGATCGCCTTCTTCGGCGACCATCTGCCGCCGCTGGGGCCGGTCTACGTCGAAACCGGCTTCCTCAAGGACAATGTCGCGCCGCGCAAGGAAGCGTCGCCCGAGGCCGCCCTCGAACACCACGAGACGCCGCTGGTCATCTGGTCGAACCGCACCGGACCGGCTGAGCACATGGGTGCCGTCAGCCCAGCCTTCCTGCCCTATCATATCCTGAAAACGGCCGGGATCAGCCATCCCTACTACACCGGCTTCCTGGGCGAGATGAGCGAACGCTACCGTGTCGTCGACCGCAATCTTCTGCTGACGCCGGCTGGCGAAGCCACGCCCGATTGGGCGCGACAGAAGGAGATCGATCCGGCAATCCGCGATTTCCGCCTGCTGCAGTACGATATGATGTTCGGCAAACGCCACGCCGCGCCCGACTTCTTCCCCGAAACCGTCGACAAGATTGTCGCCCATACGAGTTGAGATCGCCTTTAGTTCGTCAATTGCAGCTTCGAGAACTTGTTGGCAATCTGCTGGAAGACGTCCGGCAATTTGGTCGGATCGTTGACTGCATAATAGCCGCTCGGATCAGAGGCGCATGCGCTGTAAAGCGCACGGTTGGCTGCGGTGTCGGACTGCAGCACCATGGTGTAGATCTGTACGCCCTGGTCCTTCAATTGGGTGCAGACGCTTTTGGTCCAGCCATCGACGTTGCGTGCCGCCGTCGTCTGGTTATCCGATCCGAAACGGCCGCCGGCCAGATAGCCATATGATGTGTAGTCAGACTTCGTCGGCTGTTGGCTGGCGCCATAGACGACGTTCTCACCGTCGGTGAGCAACAGCACGATCTTGCTGATGCCGGGCGTCTTCCACGGCGCTCCATCGGTGTAGGGCGCGGCGGGCGACAGCACCCGCATACCCCATGACAGGCCCTCGGAGACATTGGTGCCCGCACCGTTCCACTCGGTCATCTGACTGGCTGCCTTGCGCAGCTTGTCGAAATCGTCGGTCAGGGGGACCACCGGGGTCGGACACGCACGGTTCGGGCCGATAGTGATGGGAGAGCCGGTCTCGGTGATGAGTTCCTTGGCGGGCGCAACATATTTGGCGATCTTTTCCCTGGCAGCCCTGTCATCGGGTGACAAAAGGTCGATGAGGTTGCCGAGCAGGTTGCTGAGATCGATGCCCAGAATGTTGATGCCCGACTGGGCAAGCCTGGTTTTGTCGCTGACATCGTTGAGGTAGGAGTTGTTGTAGTATTTGTCCGAATTGCCATAGGCGCCAGACGGCTTTTGGGCGTCTTCGGGATCGTCCGGCGCAAAGTACGGCACGAACAGCGTGTCGGGCTTGGCCGTGTCGGGTGGCGTGTCGGAGATATTGTAAGCGCCTGGCCGCGCCTCGACACAACCCTTCCATCCGGTGCCATTCCATCCGGCATCGGTCCATCCGGTCTTCTTGAGCTGTTTGAAAAGCGCCATGTGGTTCGGTCGCTTGCCGTCGATGACGGGAAAATTGACGCCGTTGGTCGAGGACTTGCCGTCCATGTCGATCCAGGACGGATCGAAGCCGTCGCCATTGACGTTGACAGCGGTTACGAAAGGAACCAGCGAGGCGCGGATCTTGCGCGTCGGCGATTTCGCCGCTTCGAGCGTGTCGAGCAACGATTTTGTCGCCGTCCTCAACGCCGTCATGCGCGCGCCGGCCATCGAGCCGGTGTTGTCCAGCACCAGCACGACTTCGAGCTGGTTGTTCGATTCGACCGCCGAGGCATCGACGACGATGCGCTTGCTGTCGCCGAACAGGAAGGCGAAGTTGAGATTGACGTCCGCCGAGGCAACCGCCTTTGTCTTGACGAAGTTGACGCCCTTGTCGACAGTCAACGTCGCCTGCGCATTGCCGAGCTCGCCATGACCGACGATGTTGGCTTGGAAATAGCGGTTGAAAGCGTCATTGCGGGTGATGTCGAGATCGCCAAGGTGCGAGGAAGCAAGGTTTGCCGAATCGAGAGCGTTCTGCAAATTGCTCTTGGCCCGCATAAGGGTCGAGACATCGGTTGCGAAAGCGACTGCTGTCAGGATGACCGGCAAACCCAGTGCCAGCACAAGCGTGAAATTGCCGCTCTTCGAGCGCCAGAATTTGTCGAGAAGCATCCTTACCCCCGGAAATGCTTGCCGCTTTTGTGCGGTCGTCCGGGCTTTTGCGCCTTCCATGATGAATCGACCGTTGACGGCTGGGCTTCAACTCCACACAACCTTCTAGTGTGGTTAAGACGTGGTTCCCGGAAACCACAACTTCCGCCGTTGCTGCTCCCCGATCGTCACGTGGGACACACGGGAATGCCGCTTGCCCTTGCTTTACGGTCGGATTGCTATATAGACGCCCGCAATCTGCCGGTCCTTGCTGGGGGCTGAACGGAGGGCCGGAGGTTTTTTAGAACCTTCGTGTGAAGCCGGAAGTGCTTCCGCCTCCCGTGTCTCCGCTCTCGACCGTCTCGTCATGCTCCTTTCTTCCCCCTGCCCCTTCGAGGGTTTGCGGGTCAGAGAAGTTGCAGAGGCTTTTGCCGCCGGGAACCGGGAGAGAAACGAAGAAAGGCATAAGACATAATGGCTCTTTACGAACATGTGTTTCTTGCCCGGCAGGACCTCTCGCAGCAGCAGGTCGATGCTCTTGTCGAACAGTACAAGGGTGTCATCTCCGCGAATGGCGGGTCCGTCGGCCGGGTCGAGAATTGGGGACTGAAGTCCCTCACCTACCGGGTCAACAAGAACCGGAAGGCTTACTACACGCTGATGGACCTGAATTGCCCAGCGGCCGCGCTCAACGAGATGGAGCGCCAGATGGGCCTGTCCGAAGACGTGCTGCGCTTCCTGACCATCAAGGTCGAGGCGCATGAGGAAGGCCCGTCGGCCATGATGCAGAAGCGCGAAGAGCGCTCGGAACGCGGCGGCTTCGGCGACCGCGACCGTGGCGATCGTGGCCCGCGCTCGTTCGGCGACCGTGATCGCGGCGACCGTGGCGATCGTCCGCCGCGCTCGTTCGGCGACGCCGGTGCCGATCGTGGTCCGCGCCGTCCGCGCGAAGGCTTTGAAGGGGGTGCAGAATAATGGTCGACATCAATCAGATCCCGACCCGGCGCCCGTTCCATCGCCGCCGCAAGACCTGCCCGTTCTCAGGCGCCAACGCGCCCAAGATCGACTACAAGGACGTGCGTCTCCTGCAGCGCTACATTTCTGAGCGCGGCAAGATCGTGCCGTCGCGCATCACCGC
Organism: Mesorhizobium sp. M7A.F.Ca.US.010.02.1.1; assembly: GCF_004023085.1. NCBI lineage: Bacteria > Pseudomonadati > Pseudomonadota > Alphaproteobacteria > Hyphomicrobiales > Phyllobacteriaceae > Mesorhizobium > Mesorhizobium sp. M7A.F.Ca.US.010.02.1.1. The sequence continues at coordinate 43,000 of NZ_RZRV01000047.1, forward strand.
CGTCAGCCAGAAGAAGCAGCGCGAACTCGCCAAGGCAATCAAGCGCGCCCGCTTCCTCGGCCTGCTGCCCTACGTGGTTCGCTAATAGCGTCAATGCGGGCGGCTCGCCGCCCGCTCTTCTCCCGCGGCGACGGGCGCCGCAGGGTTGGACATCAAATCCCGGGTTGAGGTCAAAAACCTCTAACTGCCGCGACAGGCAGGACAGCGTCACCAGCGCCCCCGGCGCTCAAGCTTCCTGACCTGTTCCAGAGACATTCGGCGTCGATCTCATCGATCGATTGGCGCCCAACCGAAGGAACAAAACCATGGACGTCATTCTTCTCGAACGCGTTTCCCGCCTCGGCCAGATGGGCGACACCGTCAAGGTCAAGGACGGCTTTGCCCGTAACTTCCTGCTGCCGCAGGGCAAGGCGCTGCGCGCCAACGAAGCCAACAAGAAGAAGTTCGAAGGCCAGCGCGCCCAACTCGAAGCCCGTAACCTCGAGCGCAAGTCGGAAGCGGCCCAGATCGCCGAAAAGCTCGACGGCAAGAGCTTCATCGCCGTCCGCTCCGCCGGCGAAACCGGGCAGCTTTACGGTTCCGTTTCGACCCGCGACATCGCCGATCTGCTGACGGCGGAAGGTTTCTCGATCAACCGCAACCAGATCCTGCTCAACCAGCCGATCAAGACCATCGGTGTCACCAATGTGGCGATCGCGCTCCATCCGGAAGTCGAGGTCACCGTCACGCTCAACATCGCCCGCACGGCCGACGAAGCCGAGCGCCAGGCCAAAGGCGAGACACTGACCACCGCCGAAGCCATCTATGGCGACGACATCAACGACAACGCCCGGCCGGAGAACTTCTTCGATCCGAACACCGAGTTCGAGGGCGGCGAAGACAACGCCTGATCACACTTCGCAAGACGATTGGAGCCATGGGCTGATCACGACTTAAAGCCAAGCTCCGATCACTTTGCCGTCATCCAGCCATGCTGGACCAATGCCCGGGTCTCTCGCCCGGGCATTTTTGTGCCAAATGGAACTTTTCGAACCCCTATATATTGTTGCAGACTATGGCGTAGCGCGTCCTTTGGCCGCGCAAAGCACGCTGTGCAACTTTGGTTCGGCGCAAGACCCCCGGCGAAATCGATCCCGATTTTCGCGGTCACGCGCCAAGGCAGCCTGTCTGGCCGAGAGGGGACATTTGGTCATGAATATTCTGTTGAAGCGCGTTCTCGACCGCCTGGTGCGCACCGGCAATCTCAAGGTGACCGGCCCCAAGGGCTCGGCTGTGGTTTTCGGCGACGGCAGCGGCGAACCGGTGCACATGCATATCAAGACGGCGCATGCCGAGCGCGCCATCACCTTCGATCCAATGTTGGCGGTTCCGGAATCCTACATGGACGGCGAACTCGACATCCTCGAAGGCGGGGTGCTGGGCGTGATGCGCATCGCTTTCCAGAACATGGGCAGCGGCGGCATCGACGCCACCTGGTCGAAGGCCATCGAAGGGCTGCGCCACGCCTTCCGCCGCCTGCAGCAGATCAACACCGCCTCGCGCTCGCGCCGCAACGTGCAGCGCCACTACGATTTGTCGGGCGACCTCTACCGGCTCTTCCTCGACCAGGACATGCAGTATTCCTGCGCCTATTTCGAGCAGCCGGACATGACGCTGGACGAAGCGCAGGCCGCCAAGAAGCGCCACATCGCCGCCAAGCTCCGGCTGAAAGCCGGCCAGACGGTGCTCGACATCGGCTCCGGCTGGGGCGGGCTTGGCCTCTACCTCGCCAAGGCGTTCGACGTCGACGTGCAGGGCGTGACGCTGTCGACCGAGCAGCATGGCGTCGCCACCGACCGGGCGCACGCGCAAGGGCTGGAAAGCCGCGTGCATTTCGAGCTCAAGGACTACCGCGAACTCAACGAGCGTTTCGATCGCATCGTCTCGGTCGGCATGTTCGAGCATGTCGGCGTCAACCACTACCGTACGTTCTTCGACAAGAGCGCGACGCTGCTCAAGCCCGATGGCGTGATGCTGTTGCACACGATCGGTCGTTCCGGCGTGCCGTGGGCGACCAGCGCATTCATCCGCAAATACATCTTCCCGGGCGGCTATATCCCTTCGCTCTCGGAAGTCATGCCGGCGATCGAAAAGTCGGGCCTGGTCGTCACCGACGTCGAGATCCTGCGGCTCCACTATGCCGATACGCTGAAGCACTGGGGCGAGCGCTTCGCTGCCAACCGCGACAAGGCCAAGGCGATCTATGACGAGCGCTTCTGCCGCATGTGGGAATTCTATCTGGCGGCCTCGGAAGCCGCCTTCCGCTGGCAGGACCTGGTCATCTTCCAGATCCAGATCACCAAGAAGAACGATACGCTGCCTATGTCGCGCGACTACATGGCCAAATGCGAAAAGGCGCTCGAGATACGCGATATGGGGCATCGTGAAACGGCTCCCGTCAAAAAGAGCCCGACCGCCAAGCCAGCTCGTCGCCGCAAGGTTGCGGACCAGGAATAGCATTGCCGCTTGCCATTGCCGGCGCCTGCACTGAAAAAGGTCCCGTGACCGTTGAACTGACCCCCGAAAGTTGGACACAACCTTCGGGGGTTTTGCATGTCCAAATACAGCGAGAGTTTCAAGCGCTCGGTTGTCGATAGCTATTTAGGCGGGGATGAGAGCTGCGCGAGTGCGGCGTC